>NZ_JAHRYQ010000002.1:369904-687471 GCF_020622065.1 Geothrix sp.
GGTGCCGTGACCGCCCAGACCCAGGTCTCCGTCACCGCAGCCACCCTCACGGCCCTGTCGATCACGCCGACCGCTCCCTCGCTGGCCAAGGGCGCCACGAAGCAGCTCACGGCCATGGGCGCCTACTCTGATGGCACGAGCCGGGACCTGACGGCCACCGTCGCCTGGTCCAGCGCCGCCCCGGCCATCGCCTCCGTGAACGGCTCCGGGCTGGTGACGGCCGTCGGCGCCGGGACCACCACCCTGACCGCCGCCTCCGGGGCCACCACGGCCCAGGTCCAGGTCACCGTCACCCCCGCCACGCTGCTCTCCATCGCCGTCACCCCGGCCAACGGCTCCGTGACCAAGGGCGGGACCAAGACCTTCACGGCCACCGGAACCTTCTCGGACGGAAGCACCGGTCCGGTCTCCGTGACCTGGACCTCGTCCGCCCCCGCCGTGGCCTCCATCAACGCCTCGGGCATCGCCACCGGGCTCACCGTGGGAACCACCACTCTCACCGCCGCCAGCGGAGGCATCACCGGCAGCGCCACCCTCGCCGTGAGCGCCGCAACCCTCTCCAGCCTCCAGGTGACTCCGGCCAATCCCACCGTCGCCAGCGGCTCGACCACCCCCCTCACGGCCACGGGCACCTACACCGATGGCAGTACCGCCAATCTCACGGCCTCCGCCACCTGGGCTTCGGCCTCGCCGGCCATCGCCCTGGTCAATGCCGGCGGTCTCGTCACCGGCGTCGCCGGGGGCACCACCACCATCACCGCCACCTCGGGGGCCATCACCGGCAGCGCCACCGTCACGGTCACGGCCCCGACGACCGTCACCCTGATCGAAGTCTCCCCCGCCAGCGCCACCCTGCCCCTGAACAACGCCCAGGACTTCCAGGCCCTCGTGACCTGGTCCAACGGCACGCGCCTCAACATGACCTACGATGTGCAGTGGACCTCCACGAACAACGCCGTCATCGGCATCGACAACCTCGGCCACGCCACGGCCCTCGGCGCCGGCACGGCTTCCATTCGCGCCACCTACGGCGGCGTCACCGGACAGGCCGCGGTCACCGTGACCGCCCCCACCCTGACCTCCATCTCACTGGCTCCGACCACCGCGCCCCTCACAGTGGGCGGCACCGTGGACCTCACCGCCACGGGGAATTTCTCGAACAACACCTCCACCGTGCCCTACGACACCAATGTGGCTTGGACCTCCTCCAACCCGGCGGTGGCGACGGTCGAGAGCCATGGCGTGGTGACGGCCGTGGGCGCAGGTACCGCCACGATCAGCGCCGCGGCCGGCGGCGTGACGGGCACGGCCACCGTGACCGTCACCGCTCCGGCAGCCACCTTCGACCCCGCCTTGGTGGGGAACTGGGAGTTCATCGATGTCACCGGCACCTGGGGCAGTTTCTACACCTTCAATGCCAATGGCACCTTCACCTACTCGCTGGTCTACCTCAACCACGATGTCTGCATCAGCACCTCCAAGCGGGTCGCCACCCGGTCGGGCACCTTCTCCAGCGCCCCCGGGAAGATCATCCTGAACATCACCACCTCGTTCGATGATGTCTTCAATTGCAGCGGGGCCGGCCAGCGCTTCATCTTCCAGCCCAGCGTGCAGGAGCACCAGGCCTACTTCCAGAGCGGATTGCTCTATACGAACAATCCCAACGACTTCCAGGCCACCGGTTGGCTGGGCCACATCAAGAAGTGACGCGCCCACCCCGGAGTGCATGCGGGGGCCTCCGGGCCCCCGCACTGCGTTTCAGGCGGCTCGGAATCAGGGGCCGAGCCCTGCTAGTCTGGTGGCATGACGAAGATCTACTACGCCGGCCAGGATGTGGATGCGCCTTGCGGGCGCTGCGGCGGCGAGACGCGGCATCAAGTCCTGACCGTGACCAATGGCGTGCCCGACAAGCTCATCTGCGGGAACTGCCGCTCCGTGCACAAGTTCCGGGTCGCCAAGCCCGAGCCCCTGCCCCGCTCTCCGCGGATCCCCGCGGCGGCCAAGGCGGGCGGCCCCCGGCCGGGCTCGCTGGTCTCCCAGTTCCAGGAAGTCCTGATGCAGGAGCAGGGCGGGGCCCAGGCCCGGCGCTACAGCATCGCCGAGCGCTGGGAGGAAGGCGCCTGGATGGATCACCCCAGCTTCGGCCTGGGGCGGGTCCAGCGGCGCCTGGGCAAGAAGGTCGATGTGCTCTTCAGGGATGGGCTCAAGACCCTGGTCAGCGCATGACGCAGGAGCCGCTCCTCGAGCCTGCCTCCCCCGCCCTCCGGGAACTCCAGTTCGCCGTGCTGGACCTGGAGACCACGGGAGGCAGCCCGAAGGCCCGCTGGGGCAAGGACGGGCGGTTCATCCAGCCCTCTGAGATCACGGAAGTCGGCCTGGTGCGCCTCTCGGGCGTGGTGGTGGAGGATCGCTACTCCAGCCTGGCCTCCATCCAGGGCTTCCTCCCCGAGGAGATCCAGCGTCTCACGGGCATCAGCCTGCCCATGCTGGCGGGCGCCCCGCCCTGGGAGCAGGTGGCCCTGAAGCTGGCCCCGCAACTGGAGGGCCGCGTCTGGGTGGCCCATCATGCGCCCTATGACGGCAGCTTCCTCAAGGCCTGGCTCCCCGAAGGCGTCTGGCGCCGCCACCGGCTCATCTGCACCCGCCTGTTGGCCAAGAAGCTCATTCCTGAGCTGCCCCGGCGCAGCTTGGCCGAGCTCTGCGCCTTCCTCGGCATCACCAACACCCGGGCCCATCGCGCCCTGCAGGACGCCGAGGCCACGGCCGAGGCGCTCCAACACCTCATTCAGCGGGCCGAGGACCGGGGCATGGATGGCGAAGCCTTCCTCGCCGCCGGCGAAGTACCCTGGGCCAAGGTCTGATTCCGGCTTGGACCTGACCCCTACTTGAGGGCCTTCTTCGCCTTCTCGGCAGAGGCCTTGGAGTAGTAGGCGCACACGCCCTTCTTGGCATCGGGCTCGATGCCCGCGGCCTTGAGGGCCTCCTTCAGCTTTTTCTCGGCCACGCCCAGATCCTTGGCCCAGGCCGCCGCCGTCTTCAGGTCTTCCGCCATCATTGGCAACCTCCACATCGCCATCCAGCCGATCCCGGCCATGGTAGCTGATCGGGCTACACTCCCTCCATGGATCTCACCCGCTTTCTCGACCTCGTCCGCACCCAGGGCTGGCAGGGCTGGTCCCTGTGGGTGGTGCTGATGGCCCAGGCCCTGCTCTGGGTGGGGCTGGTGCGGCTGCACCTCTCGCTGCAGCGGGAGGAGGCCCCCTGGGAGGAATGCGTCGGGAAGATCCGCTCGGCCTTCCTGCGCAAGGTGAATGGCGAGGAGGAGATCCAGGAACTGAAGGTCCACCGCTACGCTCCCCTGGTGGATCAGCTGCTGGCCCTGCACTTCGCCGAGGAGAAGACCGAGCGCTTCGACCGCTGGCTGCTGTTGCGCTGGAAGGTGAAGGAGGGGCTGCGCCCCTACTGGATCCGCTGGGGCTACCTGCTCATCGCCTTCGGGGTGGTGGTGTGGTACCTCCAGGGCCTCCGCCTGGACCTGGGCACCGATGTCCTCAAGCGCACCCCCGTGGATCCCCGCCTGCTCTGGGTCTGGCTGGGCTACGCCATGGTCCTCGCCTGGAAGATCGTGCGGATCCACGGCAACCTCGAGCGCGTCCAGCGCAGCCTGCTGTTGCCGAGGCGGGACGAGTAGGGCCATGGCTTTCCGCATCCAGCCTTTCCAGACGGGCCTCGAAACCCAGGTGCTCGACCTGATCCTGCCCATCCAGCAGGTCGAGTTCGGCGTGCCCATCACGGCGGCGGATCAGCCGGATCTGGGTCGCATCCCCGAGGTCTACCAGTCCGGCAGGGGGGGCTTCTGGGTGGGCCTGGAGGGCGATCGGGTGGTGGGCACCCTCGGCCTCATCGATTTCGGCCAGGCCCCCGGCGGCGGAGGCGCCCTGCGGAAGATGTTCCTCCACCCCGATCAGCGCGGCACCGGCTTGGCCCAGGCCCTGCTCGACACGCTGCTGGCCCACGCCCGGACCCAGGGCCTGCCGGGCCTCTGGCTGGGCACCCTGCCCCACATGGCGGCGGCCCATCGCTTCTACGAGCGCAACAACTTCCACCGGGTCGAGCCCGAAGCGCTGCCCCCTGACTTCCCCCGCATGCCCGTCGATACCGTGTTCTACACCCGGGAGTCCGTCTGACCCGCCGCGGAGAGGCCGCCCGCCGCCTGGGCCTCCGGGCCGAGCGGCTGACGCTCTGGCTGCTCTGGGCCCGGGGCTGGGACCTGGTGGCCTGGCGGCAGAAATTGGGCCGCTACGAGCTGGACCTGCTGCTGAGCCGGGGGCCGGAATTGCGGCTCCTGGAGGTGAAGGCCCGGCGCCCCGGAGCCTGGGTGGGCGCCGACACGGCCCTGGAGCCCGAGCAGCGCCTCCGCCTGCAGCGGGCCCTCCGGACCTGGCTCGACCGCGTGCCCTGGCCCGGGAGGGTCACCTTCCAGCGGGTGAGCTGGGCCGGGTGGCGTTGGAAATTCCACGCTCCGGAGCGCTGGGATGGGCTCAAGGTGGCCCGGGAGTCCTAGCTCGGGCATTGGACCCGGGTGATGGGAGCGCCGCGACCCGGAGAGGCCCCTGGCCGCGCGGCTGGCACAGCCCTCGCCCCGGACCCCCTGGGTGTCGGTATGTTGACCTTCCTGGACCGTCTGCTTCCGTATATGGCCCGCCTCTCGCGGCGGTCGGACCTCGCTGCGCCCGTTTTCGTGATGATCGTGCTGGTGGTGATGGTCCTGCCCCTGCCGGCCTTCATGCTGGACCTGCTCATCGTCCTGAACATCACCCTGAGCCTGGTGATCCTGATGGTGGGCATGTATGTGCCCCGCCCCAAGGAGTTCAGCTCGTACCCCTCGGTGCTGCTGGTGGTGACGCTTTTCCGTCTGGCCATCAATGTGGCCACCACCCGCCGGATCCTGCTCTTCGCCGGGGACCAGGGGGCGGATGCCGCCGGTCACATGGTGAAGGCCTTTGGCCAGTTCGTGGTGGGCGGCAGCTATGTCATCGGCCTGGTGGTCTTCCTGATTCTGCTGGCCATCCAGTTCCTGGTGATCAACCACGGCGCCGGCCGCATCGCCGAAGTGACCGCCCGGTTCACGCTGGACGCCCTGCCCGGCAAGCAGATGGCCATCGACGCCGACCTGAACGCGGGCTACATCGATGAGCAGGAGGCCCGTCGGCGCCGCAAGGATCTCCAGGAGGAGGCCGGATTCTATGGGGCCATGGACGGCGCCGTGAAGTTCACCCAGCGGGACTCCGTGGCGGCCCTGATCATCCTGGCCGTCAACATCGTGGCGGGCATCATCCTGGGCGTGGTGCGCTACAACCTGCCCGTGACGCAGGCCCTGGAGGTCTACACGCTGCTGACGGTGGGCGACGGTCTGGTGACGGTGATCCCCAGCCTGCTCATCAGCGTGGGCGGCGCCATCCTCACCACCCGCAGCGGCAGCGACGCCACGGGCCTGGGAAGCCAGGTGCTGGGCCAGATGGGTGCAGACCACCGGCCCCTGGCCATCGCCGCCTCGGTTCTCTTCCTCTTCGGGGCGGTTCCGGGCCTGCCCCTGTTCCCCTTCTGGGTCATGGGCTCCGTCTTCGGCGTCATGGCCTATGCAGCCTGGAAGCTGCCGAAGCCGGCCCCCGGCGCCGAGGAGGCCGCTGCCGCCGCGGAAAAGGCCAAGGCCGCTGCCGCGGAAGGTGGGGAGCGGGTCGAAGGCCTGCTCAAGGTCGACCCCCTGGGCCTGGAGGTGGGCTACAGCCTCATCCCCCTGCTCGATGTGAACCAGGGCGGCACGGTGCTGGAGCGCATCAAGGCCGTGCGGCGCCAGATGGCCCAGGAGCTGGGCATCGTGGTGCCCCCCGTGCGCATCCGCGACAACCTGCAGCTCCCCCCCCACACCTATCGCCTGCTGCTCCGGAGCGAGGAGATCGCCCGGGCCGAGCTGCAGCCCACCCAGTTCCTGGCCATGAACCCCGGCACCGCCACGGAGGACCTGGCCGGCACGCCCACCTCGGAGCCCGCCTTCGGCCTGCCGGCCTACTGGATTCCCGACGCCCAGCGGGACCGGGCCCAGATGCTGGGCTACACAGTGGTAGAACCCGCCACCGTGCTCACCACCCACCTGTCGGAACTCATCAAGCAGCACGCGCCAGACCTGCTGGGCCGGCCCGAGGTCCAGCACCTCCTCGACACCCTCAAGGAGACCTCGCCACGGCTGGTGGATGACCTCATCCCCAATGTGGTCAGCGTGACCACCCTCCAGAAGGTGATGCACAATCTCCTGCGGGAGCGTGTGCCCGTACGGGACCTGGGCCGCATCCTCGAGGCCACGGCCGATGCCGCCACCATGACCAAGGATGTGGGCTTCATCACCGAATATGTCCGCCAGGCCCTGGGCCGCGTGCTCACGAGCCCGCACCTGTCCGAGACCGGGGAGTTGGGCGTGCTGGTGCTCGATCCCCAGATCGAACAGACCCTCCAGGGCGGCATCGAGCAAACCGACCGGGGGAGCTTCCTGGCCCTGGAGCCGGGCCGCACCCAGGAGCTGCTCACCCGCATCGCCAACGGCATCGCGGCCCTCCTGCCCGGCGCCCAGCCGGTACTCCTGACCAATCCCGTCGTGCGCCCTCACCTTCGGCGCCTCCTGGAGCGGGCCCTGCCCCACCTGGTGGTGCTGAGCCACAGCGAGGTGCCCATGGATGTCCGCGTCGTGAACCTGGGCACTGTTTCATGAACCGACTCGTGAAGGGTGAACCATGCGCGTGAAGACCTTCGAAGCCGGATCCATGCAGGATGCCCTGGACATCGTGAAGAAGGAGATGGGTGAAGAGGCCTTCATCCTCTCCACCCGGACCCGGCGGCGACCCTCGGCCCTGGGCCTGGGCCTGGGCGAGGAGGCCGTCATCGAGGTCACGGCCGCCGTGGACGAAGCCCAGCCCGGAGCGAAACTGCCTTCGCCGCCGCTCGCCGCCGGCAGCCCCGCCTCCCTGACCTACGGCCTCCGCCCCTCGCTGGAACCGGCGCCGCCCCGGCCCCCGGCCCGACCTCCGGTACGGCCCCCTGTCGCCCCCCCGGCCCCCCCCATGGATCTGCAGCCGCTCCGGCGGGAGCTGCTGGAGATCAAGGGCGCCGTGGCGGCCCTCAAGGACAACGATCAGCGCAACGCCTCGATCCTGAAGGAACTCGATCAGATGAAGGCGCTGCTGAGCCGCATCCAGCGCCAGGGCATGCCCCCGGCCCAGCTGCACCTGCCCCCCAGCCTGCTGGAGCTCTACGGCGACCTGGTGGCCAACGATGTGGAACCGCTGGTGGCCCTGCGGCTCTGCGAATACGCCCAGCGGGCCCTCGTGGATCAGGATGGTGACTCCGCCGCCGGCGCCGTGGACGCCGAGCGGGCCCGGCTCTTCCTCCGCCGGGTCATCGCCGACTTCATCCCCGTGGCGCCCCCCATCCAGCTGGATCCCGGCAAGATGCGCGTGGCCGCGCTCGTGGGTCCCACCGGCGTGGGCAAGACCACGACGCTGGCCAAGCTGGCCGCCTACGCCCAGCTCCACCTGAAGCAGAAGGTGGCCCTGCTCACCCTGGACACCTACCGCATGGCCGCCGTGGACCAGCTCCAGCAGTACGCCCAGATCCTGCAGGTGCCCCTGCATGTGGCCCTCACGGTGGAGGACCTCCGCAGCGCCCTGCGCTTCTATCAGGACCGCGCGTTGGTGCTCATCGACACGCCCGGCCACAGCCCCAAGGACACCGAGACGCTGGGGCAGCTGCGCGGCCTGCTGGACGAGCTGCCGGAGGTGGAGACTCACCTCGTGATGTCGGCCACCACCAAGCCCCGCGATCTGGCCGAGATCGCCGCGCGCTACGAGCCCCTGCACCCCACCCGCCTGCTCTTCACCAAGCTCGACGAGACCTCCACCTACGGCCCCATCCTCAGCACCCTGGTCCGCGTCAAGCGGCCCCTCAGCTACCTGGGCACGGGCCAGGAAGTGCCCGAGGCCCTGGAACTGGCCACCAGCCGCCGGGTGGCCGACCTCATCCTCCCCGCCACCGTGAAGGAGGCCGAATGAGCAGCGACCAGGCATCCCGCCTCCGCAGCATGGCCCAGGGCCAGCGCCCCGAGGCACCCCTCTTCGCCGCCCGCGTGGTGGCCATCACTTCCGGCAAGGGCGGGGTGGGCAAGACCAATGTGGTGGCCGGCCTCGCCATCGCCCTCGCCCAGCAGGGCCAGCGGGTCGTGGTCATGGACGCGGACTTCGGCCTGGCCAACCTGGACATCCTGCTGGGCCTCTCCCCGAAATTCACCCTGGAGCATGTGCTCCGGGGCGAGAAGGTGCTCGAGGAGATCCTGCTGGAAGGCCCCATGGGCATCCGCATCATCCCCGCCAGCAGCGGCATCCAGGAGCTCACCCGCCTCGACACCATGAGCGAGCTGCGGCTGGTGCAGGGCCTCCAGCGGGTATCGGAGACGGCGGACTGGCTGCTCATCGATACCGCCGCCGGCATCCACGATTCCGTCCTCAAGCTCCTCATGGCCGCCCAGGAGGTGATCCTGGTGACCACCCCCGAGCCCACCAGCCTGGTGGACGCCTACGCCATGGTGAAGGTGCTGCACCTGCGGGAGGCCTCCAAGCCACTGTGGCTGCTGGTGAACAACGGCCAGAGTTCCGACGAGGCCCAGGAGACCATCGATCAGCTCCAGGCGGCCACGGAGCGCTTCCTCGGCAAACAGCTCCAGGTGCTGGGCATGATCCCCAACGACCCCCACATCCTGCAGGCCGTGCGCCAGCAGCGCGGCGTGGTGGACCTCTTCCCCCGGAGCCCCGCCGCCCAGGCCTTCCAGCTTCTGGCCCGGCAACTGCTGGGACAGGTATCCTTGCAGCCCGGCGGGTTTGCGGCATTCTGGAGGCAGCTCGCCTCCGACGACCCCAACTAGGAGCCAGGATGTCCTCCCCGAGGTCGGACCCATCCGCTGTCCCCGCCCCGCCTCTCGGCAGTGAGGCGGCCCGGGCCGTGGAGGCCGCGCCCGCCGCGCTCCGGCCCTGGGCGGCCCTGGCGGCGGCGAAGGCCTACGGCAAGGGCGCTCCCCCCGCCGCCATTCCCGTCGCAGCTGCTCCGGCCGCCGCCTCGACGGCGGCAGCGGATGCCGCGCCCGGCGCCACCGAGGCCCAGGAGCCGCCGGAACCCTTCGACCGCGAGAATCGCGAGCAGATCATCAAGGACTATGTGCCCCTGGTGAAGTTCGTCGCCCACCGCGTCGCCTCCCGCCTGCCCTCGCATGTGGAGCTGGACGACCTCATCAACAGCGGCATCCTCGGCCTCATGGACGCCATCGAGAAGTTCGAGCCGGCCCGGAACATCAAGTTCAAGACCTACGCCGAGCTGAGGGTGAAGGGGGCCATCCTCGACGGCCTGCGCGACCTGGACTGGGTCCCGCGGAGCCTGCGCCGCAAGAAGAAGGACATCGAGAACGCCTACCACCTGCTCGAGCAGCAGATGGGGCGGGCCGCCACAGACGAGGAGGTGGCCGTCCACCTGGGGGTCCCCCTCGAGGAGCTGCACAAGAACCTGGATGAGCTGAAGGGCGTCACCCTGGGCACCTTCGTGGAGGTGGGCGAGGACGGCGAGGGGGAGAGCCTCATCAGCTTCGTGCCGGATCCGGATGCCGAGGATCCGCACCAGACCTTCCAGGCCACGGAGATCAAGGACATCCTGAGGCGGGCCATGGAGGTGCTGCCCAAGAAGGAGAAGTTCGTGGTCCAGCTCTACTACTTCGACGAACTGACCATGAAGGAAATCGGGACGCTCCTGAACATCACCGAGTCCCGGGTATCCCAATTGCATACCAAGGCCATGCTGCGACTCCGGGGCAAGCTCCTGGAGAAGCACATCGAAGGATAATCCATGGCCAAAATTCTTAGCCAAGAGGAAGTAGACGCGCTACTTAAGTCCCATACGAGGACCGGGCCCAAGGCCCCGGCCGCTCCGGGGCCCGAGCGCGGCGCTCCCCAATATCAGGCAAAAAAGGCCCAGGCCCAGCGCAAGGTCACCCTCTACAACTTCCGCCGCCCCGACCGGGTGAGCCGGGAGCAGATGCGCTCCCTGCACTTCATGCACGACCGCTTCGCCCGGAACTTCTCCAGTTCCCTGAGCGCCTACCTGCGGACCATCACGGAAGTGAACCTGGTGAGTGTCGAGCAGCTCAGCTACCAGGAGTTCCTGCTGTCCGTGCCTGACCCCACCTGCTTCAACGCCATCTCCATCAAGCCCCTCGAAGGCGCGCTGGCCCTGGAGGTGAATCCCACCCTGGTGTTCCCCATCATCGACAAGATGCTGGGCGGCCCTGGCGAACCGCTGAAGCAGCTCCGCACCATGACCGACATCGAGCAGAGCATCTTCGACGGGGTGCTGAAGCTGGTGCTGGAGGATCTCCGCGAGGCCTGGCGCGGCATCGTGGATCTGGACTTCCGCATCCAGGCCCGGGAGACGAGCCCCCAGCTGATCCAGATCGTCGCCCCCAACGAGGTGGTGCTGCTGGTGGTCTTCGAAGTGAAGATGGGGCCGGTCAGCGGCATGATCAACCTGGCCATCCCGAGCATCATCCTCGAGCCCATCTCCACCAAGTTCGACCAGGAGATGTTCACCGGCTACAAGAAGTCCTCCACCTTCGAGGAGGCCCGCCTCCTGATGGCCAGCCTCAAGCGCTGCCCCATGGAGGCCGCCGCCGAGATCCGCGGCACCAGCCTCCGCATGGAGGAGGTCCTGCAGCTCAAGCCCGGCGATCTGATCCCGCTCACCAAGCGCTTTGATGCCGAGCTCGACCTCTGCGTGGACGGGATCCCCCGGTTCATGGGCCTGGTGGCCCTGAACCCCAATGGAAAACGCGTCTTCCAAGTGACCGGCGCCCGGTCGGAAGGATGAGCCATGGATGCCCGTGACACCGAACTCTTCCAGAAAGTCGGCAACGCGTTTGCCGAGAGCATGGCCTCCGTGTTCTCCATGCTCACGGGCCGCGAGTTCCAGCTGAAGTCCGCCCCGGGCGAGGTGGTGGATCCCCAGGGCGCCGCCGCCCTGCACCAGGCCCCCACCATCCTGGTGAAGGCCAACTACCAGAAGGGCCTCAACGGCACCCTGTTCTTCACCCTGCCCCTGAAGGAAGGCACCATGCTGGTGGACCTCATGCTGGGCGGCGAAGGCGCGCCCGCGGAGGAGCTGGTGGGCGATTCCAAGGACGCGCTGGCCGAGACCTTCAACCAGGTCATGGGCAGCGCCAACCAGACCCTGTCCGATCTGGCCGGGGAAACCTTCGCCATCGCCAATGTGGACATCCTCGCCCTCGCGCCGGAGGCTTCCGCCTTCTCGGAGCAACTGGGCCAGGGACCGTTCCAGTGCATCGCCCTGCCCACGACCCAGGAAGCCCTGAGCACCACCATCCACCTGCTCTTCCCCGACCTTCTCCTGCAGCAGCTCAAGCGCAAGCTCGGCCTCGCGGAAGCTCCGGCCCCGGCCGCCCCGCCGCCCCAGGCCGCCCCCGCCGCCGCGGCGGCCCCGGCCCACCGGGCCCCCGTGGCCGCCGGTCCCATGCCCGACTCCGGCAACCTGGACCTGCTGCTGGACATCCAGCTGCCCGTGGTGGTCCGCATGGGCCAGACTGAGATGCAGATGGGCGAGCTGCTGAAGCTCACGCCCGGCTCCATCCTCGAGCTCAACCGCAGCGCGGATGCCCCCGTCGAGATGCTGGTGAACGGCAAGCACATCGCCCGGGGCGAGGTGGTGGTGGTGGACGGCAACTTCGCTTTCCGCATCACGGAGATCGACAGCCGCGCCGCCCGGATCCGCAGCCTGGGTTAGGCCGCGGATCGAGCGTCTATCCCCGGTTTCAGTTGTTCGTGAGCGTGAACGCCACGGGGGCGGTGACGCCGACCGTGGTGGCATTCACCGTGAACACGCCCGCGGTGGCATTCGCCGTGAGGGTCGGAGCCGTGGCCACGCCCGAGGCATCCGTGGTCACCGTGGCCGTCGTGGCGGCCCCGGGGAAGGTGCCGCTGGCCCCGGTGGCCCCCGCCACCACCGTGAAGGTCACCGAGGCTGCCGCCTTGGGCGTGCTGACGATGGTGTAGCCCCCGTAGCCGTCCCCGTTGGACACCCGCTGCTGGGTCATCAGGGTGACCTTGAGCGCCGTTGCGAAGGGGTTGGTCACGGGCGTGCTTTGGGGTGTGCCCGCCGTCGCGGAGAACTGGGCATCCGTGGCGAGCACGGTTCCGGCGGGCGTGCTGTTGCTGCCCCCGCCCCCGCCATAGCCTCCCCCCGAGCACGCCAGAGCGAAGATCGCCAGGGAACCTGCGGCCTGCAACTTGATCGACATGGCACCTCCTTCGCCGCATCGGCGGCAGCCTTGAATGTCTGGGTTCCACCATCGCCCCCGGGGGCCCCGCCTCCAGATCCGGCTCCCAAATGGCGACCCCTCCGGGTCCACAGAAGGGGGATCCATCCCTTGACGGAGGCGCCTCCGGGAAGGAAGGTGGGACACCCCACCCGAGGAGTCGCTGCGTGCCCCCATGGTCCATGACCACCGAACTGGACCGGACGAGCCGGGAACCCATGTACCTGCAGATCGTCCGGGCCATCGTGGCCGATGTCCGCAAGGGGCGCCTGCGCCCCGGAGACGCCCTGCCCGGCACCCGGGCCCTGGCCGAGAGCCTGGGCGTCAACCGCAACACGACGCTGGCGGCCTTCCAGGAGCTGGAAGCCGAAGGCTGGATCCTCTCGGAGCCTGATCGGGGCAGCTTCATCGCGGACAAGCTCCCGATGGCGTACCCGGAGGAAGAAGAGAGCATCGCCGCCTCGGACTCGGGCTCCTGGGCCGCTCCCACCCCCCTCACCGAGCCCTTCTACCAGCCCCGCGCCACGGACCGGGAGGGGTTCCGCCTCATCCCCGACCTGCCGGATGTGCGCCTGGCACCCACCGCCGCCATCCACCGGGCCCATGGCCGGGTGCTGAACCTCCAGCAGCAGCGCATCCTGCAGCCCGGCTGGGATCCGCGGGGCCTTCTGGATCTCCGCATCTCCCTGTGCCGGATGCTCCGGGAACTGCGGGGCATGGCCCTGGAACCCGGCAACCTAGTGCTCACCCGCGGCCTCATGAGCACCCTCAACCTGGTCTCCCGCACCCTCTTCAACCCGGGCGAGGCTGTGGCCGTGGAGGACCCCGCCTACTTCCGCGTCCTGGAGGCCTTCCGGGCCGCGGGGGCGCGCCTCTTCCCGATCCCCGTGGATGCCGAGGGCCTGCAGCTGGAGCCCCTGGAAGCCCTCATGGCCCGGGAGTCCGTGCGGCTCATCTACACCACCGCGAGCCCCCACTACCCCACCCACGCCATCCTGAGTGCCAGCCGGCGCCGGCGGCTGCTGGAGCTGGCGGAGGCCCACGGAGCGCGGATCCTGGAGGGTGACCTGGCCTTCGGCTTCCAACGCGAGCAGCACCCGAGCCTGCCCCTCGCCAGCGAGGACACCCGGGGCACCGTGGTCTACTTCAGCGCCCTGGAGCAGATCCTCGCGCCCGGCCTCCAGGTGGGGTTCCTGGCGGGCTTCGCCCCCCTGATCAAGACCATGGCGAAGCAGCGCCAGCTCATCGACTGGCCAGGCAACCAGGTCCAGGAGGCCACCATCGAGGAGCTCTTCCGAGACGGCGAGATCCACCGCCACCTGAGCCGCATCCGCAAGGTCAACGACGCCCGCCGCGAAACCCTGGTGGACCGGCTCCTCTTCCACCTGCACCCCGCCGTTTCAGTGGAGGACCCGGGCGAGGGGCTCTCCCTCTGGGTACAAGTGGAAGACGGGCTCCCCCTCGATGCCTGGGTGGAGCGCTGTGCCGCCAAGGGGGTGGTCTTCTATCCGGGCCGCCTGTACGACTTCCGCCGGAATCCAATCCCCTTCCTGTGCCTGGGCTTCGCGGCCCACGAGGTGGAGGAGCAGAACGAGGCCTGCCGGCGCATGGCTGAAGCCCTTGCCGAAGTCCGGCGGCTCACTCGAGCGGGAACCGCTTCGTCACGGTGACCATGCGTCGCTCCGCCGCGTAAGGCTCCCCGTAATCCTGATGGCGCAGGAAGGTCAGGGCCACGAACCAGCGGTCCTGAAGCGGCAGCGCGATCTCGTAGCGGGGGCCCCGGGCGTTCCAGTAGAACCACCACTGGTCGCCGTTGACGGGATAGAGCGTGCCCGTGCGGGACAGCCGCTGCCAGGTGACGCTCAGGCGCGGCCAGAACGGCCGCTCCAGGCTGCCCACCAGGAACTGAGTCTCGGCACCGGACTCTCCCGTCTCGCGGTTGCGCTGTCCGAAGGCCCGGACCTCCACGGGCAGCCCGGCGTTCCAGGTGGCGCTGGCCCCGTAGGCATCCAGCCGGAGCCGCTGCCGCGGCTCCGCGGCATGGCCCGGCACGGGCCGGGTGCGGGCAAAACCCCGGTCCCAGGCGATCTCCCAGCGCCCGCCATGGGCCGTCCAGGAGACGGGCCCGGTCTCCAGCTTCAGCACGATCTGCCCCGCGGTCAGGTCGAGATTGCCCCCCTGAAGGGTGCGGACCCGTCCGGCGGCGGCGCGCAACCCCAGCTCCGGAATCCATCCCTCCCGATCCCTCAGCCCTGCCCGCATGCCCAGACCCAGGAACCGGAGATCCCGGTCCCAGAGGGCTTCCGGCGCGATGAGGCGGCTCTCCTGGAAGCCCAGGTGCGCCTCGCCGAAGGTCCGTTCCGTGCGCCCCGCGATCCCGATCCGGGCCACATCCAGCTGGGTGCCGTTGGAGGGCTGCTGGTCCCACCGGCGCAGGTTGAGGCGATTCCCATCCGACCCCAGGGCCGACCGGAAGCCCCCGGCATAGGAAAAGGGTTCCCAGCCACCCGCGCCTTGGCCCTCCCAGCGGACCCGAAGCTGGGACGAGACCCGCTCCACGCCCCCCTGATCGGCCTCGGTGATCCGATCCAGGCGCAGCCGCAACTCCGTCCGGGGCTCCCACCAGGCGGGCTCCCGGGGCGGCGGTTCCGGCCCCTGCGCCCGGGCGCTCGCCACCGCCAGCAGGACCACCCACCCTCCGAGCCTCATCCGCCTCCCTACCCCACCGCGGGCCTGCGCCCAGTGCTGTGCCCGGTGCTGTGCCCAGCGCTGCGCCCGACTATACCTGGGTGGGGATCCAGGCGTGTGGCCTCGACCACAACCTGTGGCGCGGCGCCTGCCGCAGGGCGTGTGCCCCCCACCACATTGGAACCCGGGCCCCATCCCGCTAAGTTGAGAGCACACCCGTTGGGAGCTCTCATGTGCGGAATCGTCGGTTACATCGGTCAGCAGGGCGCCGCCGGCATCCTCGTGAACGGCCTCCGCAGCCTGGAATACCGGGGGTACGACAGCGCGGGCGTGGCCCTTTCGGATCCCCAGGATGGGTTCCGCATCATCCGGGCCTCGGGCAAGCTGGTCAATCTCGCCGGCAAGGTGGACCTCTCCGACCCCACCCCCCTCGGCATCGGCCACACGCGCTGGGCCACCCACGGCCGGCCCACGGAGGAGAACGCCCACCCCCATCGCAGCGGCGACGGCCAAGTGGTGGCCGTGCACAACGGCATCTTCGAGAACTTCCTGGAGCTGCGCGCCGAGCTGAAGGCTGCGGGTGAGTCGTTCCGCTCCGAGACCGACACCGAGTGCTTTCCGGTGATGGTGTCCCACCTGATGAAGGGGGGCCTGGGCTTCCGGGAGGCCTTCCGGGAGGCCGTGGGACGCATGAAGGGCATCTACGCCCTGGCCTGCCTCCACGCCTCGGACAAGGACCGCATCCTCGCGGCCCGCAGCGGACCGCCCCTGGTGCTGGGCCTGGGCGAGGGCGAGACCTTCCTGGCCTCGGATGTGGTGCCCCTGCTGCCCCACACCCGCCGGGTGATCTTCCTGGAGGACGGCGACCTGGTGGAGCTGACCCGGGAGGGCGCCCGCATTTTCCGGCTGGATGGCAGCGAGGTGCAGCGCCAGGTGCACACCATTCCCTATGATCCCGTGGCGGCGGAAAAGGGCGGCTACAAGCACTTCATGCAGAAGGAGATCTTCGAGCAGCCTCAGGCCCTGTCCAACACGCTGCTGAACCGGCTCCCCCTGGACGGCGAGGCCATTCCCCTGGATCTGCCCTTCACGGACCAGGATCTCGCGGACCTGACCCGCATCCACATCGTGGCCTGTGGCACCAGCTGGCACGCGGGCCTCGTGGGCAAGTTCCTCATCGAGCAGCTGAGCCGCGTCGCCGTGGAGGTGGATTACGCCAGCGAGTATCGATACCGCGAACCGGTGGTCCAGCCGGGCACCCTCATCGTCGGCATCACCCAGAGCGGCGAGACCGCCGACACCCTCGCCGCCATGAAGGAAGCCGCCATCCGTGGCGCGCGCACGCTGGCCATCTGCAATGTCATGGGTTCCACAGCCACCCGGCAATCCGAGGCCACCATCCTCACCCATGCCGGGCCGGAAATCGGCGTGGCCTCCACCAAGGCCTTCACCACCCAGCTGGCGGTGCTCACCCTCCTGGCCCTCAAGCTGGGCGAGGCCAAGGGCACGCTCGATCCCAGGCTCAAGGCCGAGCTGCTGCAGGGCCTGCGCGAGCTCCCCGCGCACCTGGAACGGCTGAACGCCCTGGAGCCGAAGATTGTCCAGTGGGCCCACCGCTGGAAGGACGCCACAGACTTCCTCTACCTGGGTCGCGGCCCCTGCTATCCGATCGCCCTGGAAGGCGCCCTGAAGCTGAAGGAGATCTCGTACATCCACGCCGAGGGCTACCCGGCGGGCGAGATGAAGCACGGCCCCATCGCCCTCATCGACAAGACCCTCCCCGTGGTGGCCCTCATGCCGAAAGACGCCCACCGGGAGAAGACCCTCAGCAACCTCCAGGAGGCCGCCGCACGCGATGGCCGCATCCTGGCGCTGGTCACCGAGGGCGACACCGGCCTGGCGGGCATCGCGGAGGATGTGCTGGAGCTGCCCGCCGTCCATCCCTGGCTGGCCCCCATCGTCTACGCCGTGCCGCTGCAGCTGCTGGCCTACCACATCGCCGTGTTGAGGGGCTGTGATGTGGACCAGCCGAGAAACCTGGCGAAGTCGGTGACCGTGGAATAGCCCGCCCTGGATGTTCCAGGAAAGTCACGGCGGCCACTCGGCCTCGGCCCCATGTTGGGCATGGATCGCCGCCATGTCGTATGGACGGCCATCCCAGGAGTGGAGGCTGCCATGGCTGCCCATTTCCTCCGTCGCCACGACTTCCTGCCGTCCCCCGGGCTGGATTGGCTGTTGATCCTCGCCGGAGCCCTGTTCGCCTGGCTCTTCTGGCCCGCCACCCACCCTTAGCCCCCTCCGGGGTCGGTGAAGCGTTGGCGCCGGGCCCGTTTGCGACCCATGTTTGGGGTGGACCGTGGTCCCCCGGATCGGAGGTCGCCATGACCACCCATGCCCACCACCACCCGCACACCCACCTGCCCTTGCGCTTCTTCCCGGTGGAGCACCCCTACGCTGGGGATTGGCTCCTGGTGGCCGCGGGCACCCTGGCCGCTCTGCTGCTCTGGTATTGGAACTCCTGACGAACCCCGCCTCCATGACCTGGAGGCTCGACAGCCGCCCCGGTTCCGCTAGAATGGAGCTTCGCGCTGGCGCGTAGCTCAGGGGTAGAGCACTACCTTGACACGGTAGGGGTCGGCGGTTCGAGACCGCCCGCGCCAACCAGCAACACCCTAGAGAAATCTAGGGTGTTCTTGTTTAATTACGTCATTCAAGGTCATGCAAGATCGCCTGTACTGCATATGACTTGTATGGACGGTGCGGGACGGCACGGGTCGAGGCGGGACGATCGACCTTTTCCAGACATCTGGATCTCACTCGCTTGCTCTGATTCACTGAGGCCAATCACAGTCCGTCATTGCTAATCCCTGAGTCCATGAAAACGAAGAGAGTCGCAGAACCCTGGCGCTCACCCTATTCCTGTTCATTGACCACTGCAGGGGCTGTTCTGGCCTGACGACGCCCAAAGAAATCGTCAGGACGCCATCCAGTTGCGTATTTTTTGGCTAAGTCAATGGCCGTGGCAACCAAGGGTTCGATGTTTGGAATGGATTCGGAAGCGGGAAGCCTGTTGATTCGTTGGACAAGATGCTCTTCACCGAAGATCTCAACAAAAGACTCCCATGGGAGTGAGTGAATGACTTCGCTGTAGAGGTTGTCCCCGGAGTGGCGATGACCTTGGCTTAGACCGCTTCGGAGCATACTGAAGAAGAGAGGATTCTCTTCGAACTTTTCCAGGAATCGAGCTTTCTCTTCGGGGTGGGCTTGGACAACGGCGCTAGAGAGCCACAACAGATCACGCTCTCCACGCAGATGTTCTGCAGATTCATCCAAAATCCGTAGATAAAGGCTCGATAGCAGCTCCTTCTCTAAATCTTCTGGAATGAATTCATGACCTTTTGATAAACGAATTAGCTCGTGGGCCGCCGAGTGCCACTTTAAGGTAGGAATAATTCGCAAAATTGCAGCCGCTCTCTCTTCTGGTGGCTCCAACTGCTTCAAGAGCCTATATATCACTCGTGTTGCTTTCGTGATGCCAGAATTCTGGTACATCCCCGGGCGTTCTTGTCGGAATTGGTCGTAGCAATCGAAAATCGCTCCAACTCCGGGCTCGATTCCCTTTTCTGGATAAATCCCTTCGTAGGCTTCTATCCTCACTATAAGTTTCTCCATGCCCTCGGGGCCGCGTCCACGAAGAGCCATAGAAAAAGCGTCGCGATCACCCATCGATCTGAGAGCCTCTTCTACTTCGTGGGTCCTGATGTCCCCGTCCGATAGAGCATGGCGCAGATAGAAGGAGAACACTTCAGGAGCTGAAATCCGACGGTCTCGCTCACGCTCCTGGTAAGTTCCGGCTGCGAAGTGTCTATTGCCTAAATATGCTTGGGTAGCGGGGAAAAGTCTACGACATGCCTCTCGAAGAACCTCAGAATGCTCACCACCAGTAGCAAACAATTCATCGAAAGCCATCTTTACGGAAGCTTCAGGGGGCTGTCCTCTCCAATTCTGGCGTTCTGTCGTCAAAAAGTCTTGCATCATCACCATGTGTTGAAAAGATTTCGGAAGCATGATTCGTATGGCTTCAATTGCTAAAAGATCTGCCAAGGCCACTTCATCAGCAACAGAATTCAGAATCGCAGGCAGCGAAATTGTGTACCTGCGAACATCCCGTGGTGTCTTCATCAATGGGCGAATAATCGAATGCCAGAGATTAGGCCATTCCTTCTCATCTAGATCTCTATGCGGAGTCATTTCGTGACATGCGCCTAGCGCGTCAATACAAAGTGTGTCTAGGTCCTCCTGGCCGGGCCGGGGAACTTCGTAAGCGACTTGAACAATCTTTTCGAGGAAGGCTCGACCAACATCTAGGTTCGAGTCCAATGCACTGGCGACCTTGCTCTGATCATATGCAAGAACATAGGACACATTTGGGAAGTTCCCAACGAGCCTGACCAAACGGACGATCTCACGGATTTCCTCATCACGCATCCGATCAAGGTCGTCAACGAAAATTACAACGCGCTTTTCAAGAGCTACGAATTGGGCCTCGATCCCCCGCTTGAGCTCGGAAGCAGGTTGATTGCTTTTCGATAAGATATAGAAACTGAATACCTTGAACACAAACTGAAACCAGGCTCCATGAGGGATTTTTCCCGTGAGGTTTGCAAAGTAGTCGCCGTATTTGGCGATGGCCTCGGCCAGTTTCTTTAGCGCCGCTTGATCACCATGCTGAAGTTGGGAGGACACTTCCACGAAGAATTGGCTGACCAGCTGTTCGCTTCCAGAAAACAACCATGGATTGAATCGAAGGATAATGGTCCTGTCGCCTATCTCCTCTGCAATTAGATTCAGAAGAGAGGTCTTCCCAGAGCCCCAGGGACCTTGAATCGCCATAACAAGGCTGTCTTTCCCCACATTGTTGCAAAGAAACTCAGCAAGGTGATGGGCATAGGGTTTGCGGTGTAATCGATCCTCGTCGGCAGATAAAATCGGGCTATCTGAAAACGATATCGCGACAGAATTACCAGACATTTCGACCTCGGGCGATTTTCTTAGTTCAGTTGGTTTCCCACGACTGATTGATTTCACCTCGTAACCTTGAAATCCAGAAGCTCTACTTCCGTCGACTGAAAATTTGGATGGTTCATTTTGCTTCAGGGGGAGCCATTGAAATCTGCCATTCAAAGCCGCACTGCTTACAGATCGCAATCTCATGCCATTTTTCTTCCTTGGGCTTAGAGAACCACTTTTCCAGATTGGCTTTGTATAGTTTTGATTCACGACTAGATAACCACAAGAAGAAGATAGTGGAACCAATAGGAAGCAGCATGACCAACCAAAATCGATAGCTTCTGAGATCGGAAGGGATATATTTAATGGATACAACCATAAGTATGAAGGTCGAAATCGTCATAACGAATGATTGAGCGCTTATCAGATACTTTGAGGCAGGACTTGGTCTAGGTCCGAGCATGAATTGAATCTGCTGCTCGATGAAGGATTTAGGGGTAAATTTGGCAGCGCTCTCCTTTCCGACTTTGAATTCGAGTTCCTTCTCCTCCCGGAACAGGAGCAGAGCTTTTCTGGTTGTCCACTTTTCATGTTTGCAATAACTGGCGATGCGATCAGACATGTTGCATTCTCCTATCGGTGGTGATGTCCGCGAGGCAAATTGCGGCGCTGCGTAGGGTCATCGGCGGGCCTCAGAATTTTTTTCGAAGGAGGAACCTCAGGGCCTCAATGTCCACGTCCCGCTGCCCCAGCATCCGCAGGAGCTTCGCGTTCTCGATCTCCAGATGCTTCAGGCGCTGGGCGTCCGAGACCTCCAGTCTCCCGAACTTCGCCTTCCATCGGTAGAAGGTCTGGTCCGAGATTCCAAGGCGACGGCTGATGTCCGCCGTCTTTATCCCCGCCTCATGCTCCTTCAGCGCGTGGATGATCTGCTCCTCGCTGAACCGGCTCTTTCTCATGGCTCCTCCTCTACTCGATTGAGGTGGATTCCACATTATGAATGGACTAATTTGCGGGGAGAATGTCAGCTAGTGTCTTGCTGTACCAGCGCCCACCTCCGGCTGAGACAAACCCGTATTTGATGGCCTCATCCCAGTTGCGAGATTCCTCGTCGCCGAAGGCCACATAGTATTGGCCGTTCCAGGGACCCTGCTCGCTGTTCCCATTCTTCTTGGCCTTCTTCACGGGCAGCCAGGGCGTGTCGCTGGGATCGAGGTCATCGCTAAAAACCCCATTACTGCATGCGCTGACGGCAGGGGCATCGGCCTTCGGTCCGGGATGTGGCCAGATCTTCTTGGCGACCTCGAAGAGTTCCTCGCTCCGGACCTTGATCCGGGCCTCGTCCCAGACTGGATCTTCAAGGTAGACGGCTGCGCTCCTTGTGAGATGGTGTCCACGAGCTTGTTGAAAATAGCCCAGGGGGCATTGCTTCATGATGGTTGGTCCATCATCTAAGGGAGAGTCAGGGAATAAGTCTGCATCTCCGCCAAACTCGGACCTGAAATATGGAATCAGCCCTGGCAAAGAATTGTAAGCACCCCTCTGACAATTTTGGCATATATTAAAAAATACCAAATTACCTCCATAGAGATCGTTCCATTCGTTTGGGGTAACCATAGTTTCCAAGCTCAGCCCGGGGGAGTAACCTCCTTGGCAAAGTTCAATGGAAGCGCTCAATACGCGTGTCGAGATTTGCCCATTCAATACAAGCATGGTCAATGCTAAACACGGTGATAATCCGTTCGGAGGCTAAATTCGACCGTGCGCGGAAATCCCTGGCCCCATGACAATGGTCGAGTCAGACTTGCAAAAGGTCTAAAAAAGGAGCCTATATGTCGAGATTACCCCTCGGGAGTACGGCAAGAACTGGAGAGAAGTGTCCAGAAAGTGGAGTGTGGACTTCAATCAGTAGCCCATCCACAACAGCACCCATTGCAAAAGGCAATATAATGCCGCCCTATAATAATCAGGCGATTACCTGGAAGCTTACGGCCTACGCTTAAATGCCAGCCTTGCGTATGATATATTCATGAATTATTCTAATTACATATAAAGGAGCAGCAATGAATCACATTGCATCGATTCAAATTATTAAAGTAATTAAAGTATTTATTGCATTTATTTTTGGCCTTGGAATAGCAGGAGTAGGATTTGCGCAATCATCAGCTGCGTGGCCAGCTGGAGGGGCCTTAACGCATACGACTATTACAAATCCTGACGATCCAAATTCGGAAATATATACAGATTGGGCATGGACAGATAGAGATGGTGTGACACATACCTTTGCAGGTCAAACCTCTGCGAATCCTCATTACATATATTATGTCGATCAAGATCCAAAACTCACAGGTATTAGCTATACAAGTCTTAATGCTACCTCAAGCGACGGCGCATATATTCTCTCCGCGAAGGGAGGCTCTGGATCTGTTTCTATCGTTGGAAGGGCAACTACAAAATATACTGTTCTAGGGGTAATATATTCCCCTCCAGGTGCAAGAAGTAACGTCCAATTTAATAAATCACAAGAATTAGGTGTCACTCGTAATACTTCAAAATCTTGGTCAAACACTATTAATGCAACAGCTAATTTTGAGGCCGGGTTAATTGTTGCGAGTGGTGCTCTCTCAATTACTGGAAGTTGGACCAACTCGCATAAGGATAGCATTACAACCTCACTAACAACATCCTCGGGAAGCGGTTCCACCTGGAACGGTGCAAACGATGGCATTAATCATGATAATGATATTATTATTGTATGGCTTAATCCACAAATTAAGGTAACAGCCTCTAATTTACAAAATCCATTGCTGGCTACCGTTTCTCAGGATTTTGAATCTAATCAGGCGTTTGGAAAGGCACAAATAGATGCCGGACAACCAGTCGATATTAATGTAATGGACCTTGCGTTTCTAACGGTAGCAGAACTGCGTAATCCATCAATCATGAGCCCAGACGGCAATGGTAAGAAGATTAAAAGGGAATGGGCAGGAGATGGAGGGCTTGTCCAGGCAGATTTTGACAGTATTTTAAGTTATGACCCTTATTGGAACCCGAACAATTTCCCAACGCCAGCCTCTCTTGGTTCCAGGTTCACTTGGGTTACGACTATCCCTTATCTTCCGAACAACACCACTAGTGGTTTTGATAAAAATAAATATTCAAACACAAAATCTACCACCAACTCACAGACAGAAACCGTTGGTATCACATGGACTGCCTCGGCGGGGATTTCAAAGTTTTTTGAAGCTGGTTCCAAGATCTCCTATTCTCTTTCTTGGGGCCAGGAGCACACTGATACTGCCACACAAACAAACGATATTCAAACTTCCTTCAGCATTGTCGGGCCCTCCAGTTCCACATGGCAAGGCCCCAATTCGGTGAATGTATACCGCGACAACCTGTTTGGCACCTATATGTTTATGTATGCAATGCAATAATGCTTTATGCGCTAGATGCACCAGGCATTTTAATGCCTGGTGCATCTAGATAGAGGAATTAAATTATGCATAAAATAAAAATGCTGAGTTTAATTAGATTCTTTCTGAGTCAATCAATTTCTGTATTGATGTACACGATTATTTTCTTAGCAGGTTGCTCTGGATCTAGAAGTTCGAATAATTTGTCAAATGAAGTCGATATATATGTTGCTGGCTATGAATTTAGTGGCGACTTGAAAATTGCAAAATACTGGAAAAATGGTATACCTGCATTGCTATCCAATGGTGTCACTGCCGGTGTTGCGACTTCTATTTTTTGTAATCAATCTGATCTCTATATTGTCGGTCGAGAATTTGATGAAAATCTGATTGGCCCTGTTGCTAAAATTTGGAAAAATGGTCTTCAAACAGCTCTCACCGATGGATCAACTGATGCAGAGATTAATTCTGTTTGGATTTCTGGTAATGATGTTTATGTTGCGGGAGGAGAAGCTGCTTATGCTCCAAATGTAGGTGCGAACGCAGAATATTGGAAAAATACAAATAAAGTTAAATTGACTGATGGGACCCATTCTGCGATGGCTAGGGCGATCACTGTATCAGACGGCAATGTTTATGTGGCTGGAGATGAACTGGAGATTGTTTCGACTGGCCCTATAACCAATGAATTGGTTTCGGTTGCAAGGATCTGGAAAAATGGTATTCCCATGACCTTGGATCTCAAGAGTGGTCTGAATTCTGGTGCGACAGGCACCGTAGTCACAGGATCGGATGTATATGTTGTGGGGTGGGAAACGGAAAATACTGGTTATGGAGATCGTGTATTAGCCCGATTGTGGAAGAACGGGCAATTAATCCCAATGACTGGCAATGAAGATTCGATAGCTACATCCATCGCAATTTCATCAAATGATATTTATGTCGTTGGTTATAAGTACATTGGAAATTCTAGCGTGGCTATGTGTTGGAAGAATGGTCAAGGGGCTCAGCTTGCCGACGGTAAAGTATCATCGATAGCGAATTCAATAGCTATTTTAGGTGGGAATGTTTATATTGCTGGATTTGAAGGCAATTATGCAAAATACTGGATTAATGGCACTTCGAGAAATTTAACGAATGGTAAATTTAGCGCTTCTGCTAATTCTATTTTTATTATTCAAAGGAAATTAAAATGAATAAAAATATTGGTTTTAAAAAAATCATAATCATGATTATTATTCTTTTGAACGGTAATCTGTTGACCGCCCAGAAATCTGAAACAAATAATTACTTTCAGGGAACGGTAGTGGAATTTAACAAAATATCAATTCAAGTTGATGCATTATCAATGCAATTTATTTCTTTAAAGCATAAGGGGCTGACCGTAGAAGTTAATAACCTTACAGATCATTTTATTGAATTTTCACCCCAAAATATAATTATTATAGGCTCTGATGGTAGCCAGAGTATCATTGAAACTGTTGAAGTGCGTGAACCTGGTCGCTGGGGTATTCCACAAGGGGTCAAAGTTGGGCCCTCGGCCCACATTCAATTTACATATGTCCTTAATAGCGCAGTTCGATTCCCGGTAAAATTATACTACAATGGGCGAGTTATTGCTGAACTTACTTCAAAATAGTTTATCAAAAGGTTAAGGCTTGGCGATTCCCTATTCGGCCCACCACGGTAGGTCTTCAGAAAGGTGAGTCTCGACTCATTATCGATTAGAATCGATGCGTGCTCTTTTATTGGGGGGGAATCCCCCTCGGTGGATCGCTAGTTATATTCAATCGTAGTGTTGATTGGAGAGATGCCACGATAGCCAGCAGATGGAGGGACTCGCATTGCTGACTTTGAAGCCCTCAGCCAGAGGATAGGGTAGACATCAGGTTCATTCTCGGCTCCAACAAGGATTTTCTTGGTGCCGGGAGGCATGGTCTTTCGGAGATCACCCAGAGTGGAGAGCCGCCTCGCGAGCTCTCCCCGTTCCTTCTCCAGTTTCGGATTTCTCATCGCGCCTCCGATCGAAAGCAGCATGCCTGAAGCGCACCGACCTTTGGGACGAATCATCCAGGACGCCGCGGGCGGTTCGCCTCAAAGACGAACCAGCCCTTGATGGCGAGCTTCAGGTTGTAATTCTTCCGGAGGGCGTACCATCCGAGGCCGCCCGCGAGGAGGACGAGCGCAAGCAGGGAGGCAAAGGGGGTCGGCATGAGCAGCTCCATGCCTTGAGTTACCACCTACAGAATTTTTCGGCGGGCGTCGTCCCGCGTGATGAGCTCCTGGTGCGGTGTGTCGTGAACGATAAAGTGTCCGGTTCAGGAACCATATCCTGTCCGATGAGGCGCGATTTCAGCCTCTTTTCGGGGGTGAAATCGCGCCGGATGCCTCGGCCTTGGAACCATAACCTGTCCGATCGTGTATGGAGATTTCAAGACGTACAAATACAACATATAGCGCAGAACCTTTGGCTCACCCACCGTCCATTACCCCCAGATGGAGCCTCCAGGAGTTCAAGGCTCATTTCTAATTGGAGATTCTCGGGGAGGATAAAGCCATATCAGTTAGCCGCGAGAAGCGCTAGGAGGAGCTATCGGTCGGGCCCAGCGGACAGGTCTTGCGGTGGCAATATGCCATATCGCGATCACGCAGACTAAGCCGGGCCAACGGGGATTTTGCGATTGAGCTGGTCAGATCGTGGGCCTGTCCAAGCTGCTGGGCCACGCCTCCGTAGCCACCACCCAGCGCTACGCCGACCACTTCGAGCTCTCGGAGCTGCGGGACCTGGTGCCGCCCCTGGGGCTGTGAGGTGTTTTCAGTCTGAAAACACCTGCGGATCGGACCTACCGCGCACACCAATAGGGCAGGTCAACGGTTGCCCCTGCCTGGATCTCGGTCTCTCGGAGGTTCTCCAGGAAATAGGTGCAGAACGCGTGAGCGGCCTCAAAAGCTGTCAGATCGCTGGGGATGTTCTCCGCCGCGTGAAACAGCTGGTCCATGAGGATGATGGTTCCCGTGGCCGAGAAGATGTGCCGGTGTTCCTTGGCATCCTCGTTCAGGGACAGGTTGATCGCGTTGTTGAGGATGACGGTCTGTGCGATGGTGATGAACTGGAACCGCTTCCAGTCGAGTGAGGGATTCATCGAATCTCCTTGTTTTCTGTGGTAAATCGGCGGCTTCAGTCTATCAGCCTCGCGACTCGGGACCGGGTTGCGAGACTCCCAACCCCTAAAGCACAAAGACCCTATGAAGCCGCACCCACCCGCGAACCCAACGATGACGACCTGGCTCCAGCAGGCCTCGTCCGCCTCGGGGTATCTGGGGCGGCTGTACCTGGAGCTGAAGGATCCCCTTCAGAGGGATCGAGCGCTCGAGGCCGGGACCTTCGCGCGGGAGCGGTGCCGAGCGCGGCGCCCCCCCGTTTCAGGAGCTCCTGGGCCCTGGGTTGGCAAGCCTGGCCATGAAGGCGAACGGATGGCCTGGCGGGCCCTGATCGAGGCGCTTCTGGGTCTGACGATGCTCGTCGCCCTCGGTGTAGAAGGTTCCTCCAAGGCCTCTCCCCTGCACCGCCACCTGGATCAAGAGCTGAAACAGGCCCTCCTGGGGTTCACCACGGCTTTCCCCGGCGACATGGTGGAACAAGACTTGGATCAGCTCTCCGATGGCGTGATTTGTGCGGCCGCAGGGGTGGCCGAGCAGGCCTGGATTGAGGTCCGCCGTCCCGAGGAAAGTGGTGTGGATGTTGGGAGATTCCTTCGGGAGAAATGGAGTCGGGCGATCAGGCCGAGCCTGCTGTCGTTCATTTGGGGGCCCGCGAGCCCTCGGAGCTCCGAGACCCGGTCCCGACCCTGAGGCTGAGGGCGGTTTCCCCTCTGGAAACACCTGCGGGTGGGCCTCCCGGGGCGCCACACTGGGGACACACCTTCCAACATGAGGGTCCAGGGGTGCGCGTCCGCCTCGTCGACTGCCACGAACCCGGTGCCATCATGATCCCAACCCATCGCACCCCCACCCATCCAGGCGAAATTCTTCAGGCTGAGTTCCTGGAGCTCCTGGGCATTACCCCGGTGGCCTTGGCCGCTCATGCCTGAATCAGGTCCTCGGCCATGCTGCACCCTGCCTCTCCTCGCTGCGACTTCGGCTCCTCAACCCAGAGCCTTGGCAGATGACCCTAATGGCATCCTCGGTGATTGACCATGACCTAGTAGGTCAATTTGGCTGCGATTTCATGACCTGATAGGTCAAGTCCACGCGGAATCTGACCTGCCGGGTCGGCCAGATCGCCTTGATAAAGTCACCTTGGATGAAAAGCTTTGAAGAAAAACTGAGACAAAGAATCGCCAGGCATCGCAAAGCCATCGGTCTCACCCAGTCTGAGCTGGCCGAAAGGCCAACATACAACCCGAGACGATCTGCCGGATCGAAAGGGGTCGGAGGGCGGTCTCGTTACGATTGGTTGCCCATCTGTCTGAGGTACTCGACTTGGAACGGCATGAACTCTTCCGACTCCAGAAGTCGGACAGCCCGAGGGATCGGGCTGTCGAAAGGCTCTTGTGGTTCGCTTCCCGCCTATCGGAATCTGAGATCGAGCTCGTTATGGATGTTGGTGCGGCAGTCCTTGGGCACACACGACGCACGCCATTGAGGCATCAGAACCTGTAACTTCTACTGACTGCTCGGGAGTCCCTCGGTCCCCACGGGATAGTCTAATCCAGCAATGACCGAGCTATTTCGGAGCAAGCAGGGTATCCCAAGGAATGACATAGTGCGTACTACGCCCAGCCCCAGCGGCGATAAGACACCCGCTGGCGGCAAGATCTGCAAGATCGCGGGAAGCGGTGATAGGGCTGCAATCCGCCATAGAGACGTATTTGCGGGTCGTCATGCCTCCCTCAAAGCCGCCAGGCCCTGCATCCAGGAGCCGGTTGAGGATCTTTCGCTGGCGATCGTTGATCTGCTTGTCGTTGTTGCGGGCCCAGAAGGTGCCCTTTGCGAGTGAGCGTCGGATTATCTGCTCAGGCTGAGTGCAGGCCTCAGCAACTTGGGTGAGGAACCAGTGCAGCCAGGGCGTAATGTCTAGGTCGTGGCGAAAAGCCTGGGCCGATTCTAGAGCCGCGTAGTAATCCAGGCGAACCTGGAGGATCCTCGTGGACATTCGAACGATGGGGTTGGTGTTGTGCGCCTGAGTGAGAGCCAGGTCCGTGAGTGCTCGGGTGATTCGGCCGTTGCCATCATCAAAAGGATGGATGGTGACGAACCAGAGATGAGCCATGCCGGCGCGCACCAGCCCATCCATGGATGAACCTGAGTTGAACCACTCGAGGAATCGATCAAGTTCTGGTTCCAGCTGGGCTCGTGGCACGGCCATGAAGTGAACAAGAGATTCTTCTTCTGATACGCGGGTCTCCACATGGACCTGTCCTGGCCGAAGCATCCCGACGGCAACACCCGGGCGGCTCTCAGGAAAGAGAGCCCGATGCCAGCGGCAGAGGCGGTCCAAGGTGAGCGGGGTGTTTGGATGCTGCATAGCATCCGAGAGAACAGCACTCACCCCCTCCGCCTGCCGATCAATGGGTGCGGTGCCATCCACTAGGAGGCCAAGGTGACGGGCGACGGAGGCAGCCATGGAGGCTGGATTGATCTTTTCTCCCTCTATGGCGCTGGTACTCACTCCCTCCAGCGTGAGGATTTCGACCAGCACTTCTTGGAGAGCCTTCGGAGATAGGACGCGACTGGCCATCTGGAGGCGCCCCAGAGCCTGGTTCGCCATTCCGAGCGGTCCCACCAGCTGATCCCACTGCCAGGTGAAGGCAGGCCAGTCCGAGTGCTGCCAGATCCACCGATCCTGGATCTGTTCCTCGGAGATAAGAATGCCGTGGGCGCGACGGAGAGCCTTCGGCGATGGGGAATCCGAGAGGGTTGGATCCAGTCCCTCCCCCGAGGGGCGGGCTCCAACATGCTTTGAATATGATTGGCGCGTGCGCTTCACAGCAATCACATCTCCATATGATGTAATTGTGAATGCTAATCGCATCACGCGCAAGGGGGCGGGGACTTGAATGACCAGGTCCCGCAATCAGCAGAGGTTCATAATCATGTCTGTTTGTGATGCGGTTAGCTCTTGCAATCGTATCATCCGAGATAACCCTATGACGGGGCAACCATTTTCAGAATTTGTTATTATTTGTCGCAAATACAATCTTTTGAATCAATTACACCATGGCTCAATCGTTCTCCGAAGGACATCCAGACATAGAAGAGGGCGCTCGTAGCAAATAGCATCTGATTGACTTTCGGCCCCAGAAGAAGCCCTTTCGGGTAGGGGGGAGAACCGGAGCTGCGTAGGAGCACCTGCCCCACGCTCAGCCGCCCGGCGGGGGCCATACCCCCTGCCGGACGAGCGCAGCGGGGAGCGACCGGAGGCGAGTTGGCGAACAATTGGCCGAACGGTTTGGCTGGGACGCCTGGGTCTGTATCGGCCATTCAGACGCGGAAGTGCCGACACCGCATGTGCACTATGTCGGAAGCCGATGCCGGTGGGATGAAACTCTCGCGCGGGAATTCCTTCGGGACTACCGGCTTGTAGAAGAAGTGATGGTGGCTGCCAAAGTGAAATTCGGGCTTTCCGCTGCTCCTAGGGCCGATCGACCGCCGACGCCCCACGGCCACACACGCGCGACTTCCCGTTCCACGAACCGCGAAGGGTGGTCGCCTGTCCAGGAAGGCTGACCTTCGGCGGCTGGTAGAGGCGGGCCATCAGCGCCCTGATCGCCTCCCTCGAACATCAGGCCGGGCCCAGAACGCTTCCCATATCCGTCTGATCTGGCTCGATGGGTTTTTCAGGGCCGACTACAGACGTACATGGGGGGGCAACGGATTCCGTAGCCCCGGGAGGACAAGAGCCGCCGGAAGATAGTGGAGCCCCTCCCCAAGGCGCCCAAATCGCATAGCCAATGAACCGGCCCCACACCTGAGATCGCCCCTCCTCAGGCAGACACGGCTGGCCCCCCTGCCCCGACAAAATACGGCTTCAATCAGGCCCCGAAGCCTAATCCTCGACCAATGAAGCAAGTTCAGCGGCCATTCCCGGAATCTGACTACACCCCGGAATCCAGGTGTGTTTCCAGAAACTGTCTAAGGACCGGTTCACAACTGTCCCTCGCAGCGCGGGCAAGCAGATCAGGTTCCATTTCCTGCGAGGTCCCAGATTCGCGAAGATCCTCTGCCAGGATCCGCTCGGTCGCCAGTAGAGCGTCCTCCAGAGCCTGCCCTGCAAGCACCTTAAGGGTTCCTTCTGGGAATGCTGTTCGAGATGCCTGGAGCGCCGTCCCCAGGCTTCGAGTCGTGTCAGTGCGCAAGCCCTGAAGTCCTGTGACAGATCGCTTCGTGGTCTCGACCATGCCGAAAAGGCTCGCCAGGCACATCATGGCCTGAATGACCCTTCTCCATGCATCCTGCTCGGCTAGGCAGTCGTCTACAGCCCCATGTGACTGAAGCTCGGCGATGCCTTCCCTGACCAAGACGAGGCATTCCGGATGATTCCGAGTGATCATCTCGCAAGCCTTCCGAGTTACCCGTTCAGCTCGATCCCATTGCTTTCGGTCCAATGGCCGGTAGAACGCCTGGAGATAGCCCCCTGCCACGGCGATCTCGACACGCCAGGCCAGGAGTTGGTTTCCCAAGAGAGTAGACACCGCACCTCTGTTTGTTATAAATAAATATAAAATTAGTCTTAATGGCATGAAGGCAATGATCCACCGAACCCCTCCCAGCGTTAAGCAGTGGGAGGGTCGAAATTTCTTCCCCCCGCCCATGGAATAGCAGCATGTACCTTCGGGCGTTTAACCTTTGCCACATCCCGTGTCGAAGTCCAAGTTTAAGCTTGCAATGCTTGGATCCACCTTAATATCAAAGCCAAGGTCAGGCATTCCGAGCTTCACATACAACATCAAACGCTTTACTCACAACACCTGGAGCCCCAATGTCCAATTTCGCGTCTTCCCTAAAAGCTGAGATCCTTCGCCTGGCCCGGAAGGAAGTCCGCCAGGAAGTGGAGGGCCTGAAGAAGGCATCTGCCCATTACCGGTCCGAAATCGCGGCCTTGAAGCGATGTATGGAGGCCCTAGAAAAGATGCGTGCTCGGGCCGAGAAGAAAGCTGGACACGATGCCTCTCAGGCAGAGGCCTCTGGCGGGAAACCGACCTTCCGCTTCAGCGCCAAGGGCCTCGCGGCCAAGAGGCAGAAACTCGGATTGTCTGCCGCAGAGATAGGGGTGGTTCTTGGAGTATCCGCCCAGACTGTCTACAACTGGGAGTCTGGCAAGTCCCGGCCACAGGCTCGCCAGCTGGAAGCCATTGCCGCCCTCCGGGGCATGGGGAAGAGGCAGATCGCAGCCAAGCTCGCTGAGCCACCCCGTGAATGATTTGGGTCGGCCGCACCGGTGTGGTTATCGCCTTCTCATCCGGCATGCCCTAACCACCAGGCCCAGCACTAGTACACTTGGTATCAGCAATTAGTAACTCAAAGCACCCACATATGTGAACCTCATCCCATCGAACGAGTTCGCATAATTAATAGTCAGGCCTCGAAAAACAGGTCCGTTTGCGTCCCGTTCAGGTTGCCAATTCGCCCGTTCGGCCGTTCTATTTCGGGTTTCGTGGCCGGCGTGCGTTCATGGTGGCAGGCTCGGTCTCGTTCTTTTCAATCAGTGCGCTGTAATCCGGTCGCCTCGGTTCATGCATTGGCTACCCCAGCGTCTCGGCCTAACATCGCGCTCAACTCGGACCCAGCCGCAAGCGGCTCGGTCCTGACATCCTGGTGATTCCTTCACCCGTTCTCTGCCAATCGTTTCAGCCGCGGCTGGGCCGGTTAGCTTCTTTGTATGTTTCTCCGTACCTGAGCAAGTCTAGGCTCAGGGTTTGAGATGGCGTTCTGCACCCAAAGGGGAGGGGCGGTGATGGTAACTTCGGTGGCCCGACTGCTTGTGGCCGTTAACGATGCCACTCCCGCCCCTCTTTTCGTGCAGCACCCGTATGGCCGGACACCACTTCGGGACATGCCCGTATTCGCAATAGTGGCCTGGGTGCGCACACCCCAAGTGTAGGCAAGCCATCCCGTCACGGGAGGCCCCATGCTCATACCTTCTCCCTCAACCCTGCTCTGGATCGGGATGGATGTCTCCAAGGCCACCTTCGATGCCGCCCTCTGGGGCCACCAGGACTTCCAGAGGATGGCCACGGCAGCCTTTCCTCGCACGGAGGAAGGCGTCCAGGCCTTCCGAACCTGGGCCCTGGCCCATGGTGGCGATGCGGTCGGCGTGGTCATGGAGGCCACCGGCTGCTATTCCCAGGAGCTCGCCCGGTGGCTCCAGCGGGATCTGCCCGGCAGCCGGATCGCCATCGTCAATCCCTCCCTGGTGAAGGCCTTCGGGCGTTCGCTGGCCCTGCGCAACAAGACCGATCGCCTGGATGCCCGCATGCTCGCCCGCTATGGCCAGGAGCGGGCCCCAGAGGCCTGGATGCCCATGACCGCCGAGCGGGTCGAATTGAGAGACTTGATCCGAACCCGAGCCAAGCTGGTCCGCCTCCAGATCACGATCCGCCTCCAGATCACGATCCGCCTCCGGCTGGACGACACCCTCGTGAGGATCGGCAGTCCTGCAGGGAAGGCCCAGCAGAAGGTCCTGCAGGTGCTCCAGGGCCAGGTCGAGGCCCTGGACAGGGCCATTGATCGCCAGCTCCGCCTGGTTGCCGACCTGGGTCATGCGGTGGCCCTGCTCACGACCATTCCCGGGGTCGGCAGGATCACTGCGGTCACGCTGCTGGGGGAAGCGGGAGACCTCCGAGCCTTCCGGCGCGGACGGCAATTGGCCGCCTTCGTCGGCGTCTCCCCGCGCCGCTACGACTCGGGCAGCAGCGTCCGAGGCCGCACCCGCATGTGCCGGATCGGAGGCGCCCACGCCCGGACAGTCCTCTACATGGCCGCCGTCGCAGCCAGTCGCACACGCCACGCCTCTCGGGGACTTCTACCGGCATCTGGTGGACCAGGGGAAGCCCAAGAAATCCGCCCTCGGCGCCCTCATGAAGAAACTGGTCCTCGTCATGCGGGCCGTCCCGATCCAGGACGAACCCTATTCCCCCCAGCCAGCCTGACTCCCTGCTATTCCTGCACAGCGGAGCCAACCAGCACGGACACGGCACGGGACAAAGCTCCGCGGGGTCGCAAGGGGTGTGCCGCAGTCTGGCGGTGCAACCCTTGCGCCCTTGGCCCGTGCCGTGCCCGTGCGATCATTTGCCCGCGCAGGAAAAGCTTCCGGTACCCTTGCTTTCAAACACACCACATCATTAGGCAAGAATTCACCGTGCCCAGCCAGAAACAGGAGGTGACATGTCAAAACAGACGGTAGAAACCGAAATAATCAGGTTGGAAAGCGACGCCCTGCGGCGGTGGTGCGACGGTGATCCATCAGGATTCATCGAAATCTCCGCACCTGATGTCGTCTATTTTGATCCGATGTTGGAGTGCCGGCTCGACGGCTTGGAAGCCTTGACCAGATATTACGAACCGATTAGGGGAAAAGTTAAAGCCAAGCGATTCGAGCTACGGAATCCATTAGTTCAGATTGCTGGAGACGCCGCAGTGCTTACATTCAATTTCGTCTCGTGTGATGCAAGTGACACAGAACACAGATGGAATTGCACAGAGGTGTACCGTCGAACAGCAAAGGAATGGCAAATCATTCAAACTCATTGGTCCCCAACGAAGCCAACACTCGTCTAACTCGACCCTCAATCTTGGACACTGCCTCAGCGAGGCTTCCTCTTCGCAAATCCGTCGAATTCCTGCCCCGACCTCAACTCCCATTTGGTGGCGCCGGTTAGCTCTTCCGTTAGGCCAAATCATGATCATTACGGATTCAGTTGAACCAAAGACCCGTCAGGAATGGCGCAATTGGCTTGATCTCAACCACAGTCAGGCCAAAGAGATTTGGCTCATTTTCCTTAAGAAGCACACCAAGCAAGCTGCGATCACATATCAAGAAGCTCTCGAAGAGGCGCTGTGCTTTGGCTGGATCGACGGAGTTCGGCAACGGATTGATGACCTTCGATACGCTCAGCGTTTCTCACCAAGAACCAAGTCTTCTCGTTGGTCTGAAACAAACAAGGCGCTCGCCGCGGCATTGGAGGCTAAAGGCCTCATGACACCTGCGGGCCTTGCTTCCAAATCCGCTTCACCGGCCAGCGCAAATCCCACTCAGCAGCTCGACTCAGGGATACCCGCTTGGCTGACAATGGCAATTCAAGCTAATGCAACCGCCTGGAGAAACTTCACATCCCTTCCGGGGTCGTATCAGCGCCGGTATGTTGGCTGGATTTTGTCTGCCAAGCGCGAGGAGACACGAAACAAACGAGTCACAGAGGCGATTTCGCTTCTTGTTGAAAACAAGCGCCTGGGCCTCGGCCCAGGTGAGGTTAGGAAATGAATGACGCGAACCCCTTTTGGCCTGACCTCGCTCTTAACCCAGGCTCACCAGCCTCTATCATCCGATCTCCATACGCTCATTCGAATAGTCTTTACCCAACTTCAGATCGTGGTTGGTTCGGTTCGCCGCCAAATCGAACCTGCAATCTTGAGATCTAAATCACCACATTGCGTTCAATAGCGACTTCGAGTCCATTTTAAAGCGCGAACCATGGCTTTTCCGGGCTCAGAGGATCGATCCAACCTTCATTTCAGATCAATGGCATTGACGTTCTCCCCGTAAATCAGCCGGCCCTGAAAAATTCCAAGGTATAGGTTCAGCAAGGATTTGAGGAACTTTGTGGGTATCCGGTACACCCGAAAGTGAGGGACTAGCTACTACCAGGTGATGCTCACCCAGCCCCTTCCCTGGCCCGAGAAACGGGCGCTGCGAGGAGATGTGGCAAGCCTAGGACCTGCTGGCTTCTCCGACGGCGGGCGGCATCATGCCGGCGATCTTCTTCGTGAGCTCCCCCAAGGTGAAGGGCTTATTGAGGCTGTGCACGGTTGGGTGGGAGGCCAGGATGCCCTCTAGGTCGCTCTCGCTGTATCCGCTTGCCATCAGCACCGGCTGGCCCGGCCGGAGGGCCAGGATGCGCGGCAGCGTCTCGGCCCCACTGAGGCCGGGCATGTTCATGTCGAGGATCACCAGGTCGGCCCCGGCGACTGCCACCAGGCCCCAGGGCGGCATTGGCTTCGCGCTGCGCTTTGAAGCCCCGGTGGACGCCTTCCGGCGCGGCGTGAACCTGGAGCGGCTCTTCCGCGACCTGGCCCGGCTCGGCTCCCTCCGCACATGGCTGGACACTTCGTGCCTGCCGGACCTCGGGAAGCTCGATCCCGAGGACTGCCACCTGGCCTGGGACTTGCGGCTGGAGACCGCCGAGCCCCTCGCCACCGTGGAGGAGGTCTTCGAGTTCGTGGCCGAGGGGGACAACTTCAGCCTCCGACCCCTTCCGCCCGAAGACGCCATCCTCCCCTGGGCGAGCTGCTCCAGGTCGAGGCTGGCGTTAGCCCCCGGGACATCCGCGAAGCTCTGGCCCGACAGAAGCCCCTGGGCACCCTCCTAGTTGAGGCCGACAAGGTGAGGCCCGAGACGGTGGAGCGCGCCCTGGACCAGCAGCAAAAGAAGCACCACCAGGCTGAGGCCTCCACCGTGCGTGTGGCCACCGAAAAGATCGACAGTCTGGTGAACCTGGTGGGCGAGCTCGTCATTACTCAGGCCATGCTCTCCCAGGCCTCGCAGGCCTCCCACACCAAGCTGGGCGAGGAGCAGCTGGCCGCGGCCCTACTGCAGCTGGACCGGCAGACTCGGGAGCTCCAGGAGTGGGTCATGGGCATCCGCATGGTCCCAGCGGAGATGGTGTTCTCCCGCTTCCCGCGCCTCGTCCACGAACTGGGCAGACAGCTGTGCAAGGATGTGGAGCTGGTGATGGAGGGGCAATCCACCGAACTGGACAAAACCTTCATCGAGATGCTCGTGGAATCCCTGACGCACCTGGTGCGCAACGCCGTGGACCACGGGATGGAGGACCGCGCGGCCCGAGCGACCACGGGTAAGGCCCTCCAGGAGGGCACCATCCTGCTGCGCGCCTCCAGCCGCGGCGGCCACATTCACATCGAGGTACGGGACGACGGCCGAGGCCTGGACCGCGAGCGCATCCTCGCCAAGGCGGTGGCCCGGGGCGTGGGCGTGGGCGTGGACATGGTCCGCCAGAATGTGCGGGCCCTGGGCGGTCGCATCGAGGTGGAGAGCGTCCCGGGCCGGGGCACCACTATTCGCCTAGTGCTGCCCCTCACCCTGGCTATTCTTGACGGGCTCACGGTCCGGGTGGGCATGGAGACCTTCGTTTTTCCCCTGGCCTCGGTGCTAGAGAGCTTCCTGAGACAGGCCGGCGATGTGCAGACTGTGAAGGGGGACCGCGAGGTGATCAGCCTTCGGGGCGAGTACATCCCCGTGGTGCGGCTGTGGAAGCTGCTGGGGAGGGGGAGGCGCGCGAAGAGAGCTCGGGCCGGACCCTGATGGTGCTGGTGGAATCCGAGGGTCGCCGGGCCGCCATGGCGGTGGACGAGCTGCTGGGCCAGCAGCAGGTGGTCATCAAGAGCCTCGAGACCCACTACCGGCGCGTGGAGGGCGTCTCGGGCGCCACCATCCTGGGCGACGGGCGCGTTGCCCTCATCCTCGATGTGCCAGGTCTCCTGCGCCTGGAGGCTGGCGAGGCTGCGGTCAGGGTATGACTCTCCGGCCCCGAACGGAGCGAGGGCCCCTGGTCCTGGATCCCCCTCCCCTATCCACAGCGATCTTCCGGCCCCTCCGCGCGCCCCCGCACGACCATGCGGTCATCGCCCTGGCCCCCCACAATCTGGCCATGGTCCAGTCGCGGCTGGCCAAGAGGCTCGGCGCCCTGGGACTGACGGACTACGAGGTATACCTGGCCCAGGCGGCCGACCCCGAGTCTGACGAGTGGGCCGAGTTCATCAACGTCCTCACCACCAACCTCACGAGCTTCTTCCGCGAGGGCCACCACTTCACTCGGCTGGTTGAGCTGCTGCAGGTCCGCGGGCTTCCGTCCCGCCTCCGCCTCTGGAGCGCGGGCTGCTCCACGGGAGAGGAGCCCTACACCCTGGCCATGACCCTGCTGAAGGCCTTCGGCACCGTTCCGCCTAGGGACGAATGAGACCTGTGGTGATTGTAGAAGTGGAGCAAGCAGCATTCACTCATTTGGATGTAATCACTTAACCATCAAACTTGCAACAGTTTAGACTTGCGTACCGGCAGCCACGATCTGCACTCTTACAGGCCGTTCCATTCCTACGGCGTTCGACATTGAGGTACCAAATTGGCACCTCAATGTGTCTTCGCCCAGACCCGCGACCCTCCTCGGTACATAGTTATAAATCGATTCGCAGACTAAGCGGATGCACGCATCAAAGGATGTTTGCGTCCGCTTCCGTCGAAACCTTTCACATTTCCTTCGAGAAGGATTGCGCATAGGCCTATAAACGGATGGGCAGAGCAATCTGCGGCGCGAGAGCCTGGAGCACGGTATGGGCATCAAGAATTTCTTGGTGAAGATTCGGGTGCTTTGGTGCGGTCACGGTCAATACGAGTGCATATCGGATTCTTTGCGCTCCCGCTCCGGCAAGCCCCCCGCCGTCCCTAGCGTTGTAATGAACATCGAATACTGGTTCGTAGAGGCTTGCGCCATAAAAGTTGGACTGGGCATGGAGAACTGTCTCCCATTTCCCAAGATCCGTTCTTAGCTCGGCTTCAGTTCGGAATTCGGCCATTGGAAAGAATGTCTGGGAAGTTGCCTCGACCGCTCCAGGCTTTTTCTTTTCTTTGTGCGGCCTGAAGGTGATCTCAAGACCCGCCTTCGTATAGGCCGCTGCATCTTCGGGATCTATCGGACTGGCATAACAGAATGTCGCACGGAGGTTGACCTTTCCCGTCAATGGATCTTTCGGGAGAGGAACACGAGCCCTGAGGTATTTCCCCGGACGCAGTTCACCTTGATAGATGATTCGGGCAACCCCATCTGAACAAGTGATGAGCTGGTTGATGTCTTCCGGTGCGCGGCCCCAACCGATTTCATCCGGATCGTCTGTTGGCCGGGAATCGCACCCGTGGATCAGCAGGGCCTTTGTGGTGAGAGGGTATACCTCGTCCCCCAAAATCGCCCGAACGCCAACCGCAGAGCGCAGCGCCAAAGGAGCCGCAAAGCTAGTGCCGAGTGTGGCGCTAGCTTCTGGACGGAGGCCTGGACCCGCAACATGGAAGTAATCCCTGGGAGATCCACCAAAAGCGAGGAGGTCTGGTTTCCGACGACCAGGGCTTCGGCCAGGCCCCTTGGCGCTATATGAAGCTCGGGTCCACATTGTTCCACGCTGATCAGCTGCCCCAACGGAAAGTGCGTTCACGCAGTCGCTAGGAACCTGAATTCGGCTCAGCCCGGTGGCGTCATCATGCTGGCCATTGTTGCCAACAGCCACGGACATAAGGGTCTCCCCATCGCTCAAGATGGTATCAATCACCGAGGTCCAGGCATGAACTTCGTGATCCTCAATTGACAGGTCAGGTCCCAGGCTAAGGTTTATGAACTGGTACTGCCGTGATAGCAGAATGGTTTCTACATTGGCCAAGGTCCGGAACAGCTCGTAGGGATCCTCTTCATCGCTCTGAGAGTCAAGAACCCTATGGTGGTCCACGGCTGCGTACGGCCGGGGAGCAATTGTTCCTGGTTCGATTGGCCCAAAAAGAAACGCCGAGGTGACGCCCAAACCGTGGTGCAGGTAATCATCAACATCATGAGCACTGGGGTCTGCCTCGAAGTAACGTCGTACATATCCCCCCAATACATGTTCCCGAGGCATCCCTCCATCAAGGATGGCCACCTTAGGTTCACGAGATATTGGGTCGAGGCCCGAAAGCGCAAAGGTCAGAGCCAACGGAGCCCCCCTTGTCACTGGGCGGACCCCACGAAGACGAGGCATTGGTCTAAGGACCCGTATCATTGTGAACTTGGCTAGTTCTGTGATTCCTTTTGCTTCACCCTCAACAGCCAGAAACACCATGCCACCAGCATTGAAGATCAATTCTTCATTGACCTTAAATCCACACTCCTGAGCGTAGGCAATGAAGTGAGCCCGAAGCTCCTCCTCTGCGGCGTCAGGAAGAAGATGGAGACCGACCTCGAATACCCTTGATGAGTCAGTGTAATCACCCCTCAGGCGTTCCATCGGGAGCTGTGGGACAAAGTTCTCGATCTCGGCGAACTGAAGGGCGATGGGACTTCCGTCGGATAATCCATTTGCAAAGGCGGGAAAGGCGCGCATAGCCTGTCGTCTACCTGTGATGAAGAACTCAGTAGTCTCCATTTCGACAGGGTCTTTGCTTCTGACTTTCTTTCTAGGTTGCAGTCGTACAGTTCGAGAGCCCACGGATACAAGGCCCGCTCCATCCAACATCGCCTTCGGGAAATACGACTTTGCAAGGAACGCTGGATGAAGGGCCATACGAGCTACAACCATGTCGTTCGGGCAGGCGAGGTCGGGCAGAGAATCGAAGGTCTCACACGCCTGTTCCATCTGGGGGAGAATGGCCGCTAGGGCTTCCCTCAGCGAGTACGGGCGAAGCTTCGTACCCTGATTTCTCAGGGGAGGGCCAATGGGTTGGGTTAGCAATTCCCCTTTGCCAATCAGATATCGCGTAGCCACCTACTTCATCCCCCTTCCTCGTCGAGGCGACGGTCCAGCGTGCTTTCGAATGGTGTCTCGGGCAACACCCGTCAGCTGGCTAATCTGCAAGTAGGTGTATGTCCCCTTCTTCGCCATTTGGATGGCCATTTTCGTTCGATCAGCTCGTGGAAGATTCGCATGAGCTTGCCCAACTAGGGTCCCCACCAATTCCTCTGTGGGCGCAGCACGAAGGGCGTGGCCCCTCCGAAGGGTATTGATAGCGCGTTCTACATCGGAAAGCGACTTCCCCCTAAAGGCGAGGCCTAGAATTGGCACCCAAGATGCAAAATCTTTGAGGTCACGGTCAAGGAATCGCTCGACAGCGACCTGTATGGCCGTCTGTGAGGGCACATCGAACTTAAGAACAGTGTCGAACCTACGCCAAAGTGCGGGATCTACCAACTCGGGATGATTGGTGGCCGCCAAGAGCAAGCTGTTATCAGGCCACAGATCGATCTCTTGCAGCATCACGGTCACAAGCCGCTTAAGTTCTCCTACATCCGTTTCGTCGCCACGTCTCTTGGCTATTGCATCGAACTCATCAAGCAACAGGACTGCTTCGTTGGCTTTGGCGTAGTCGAGAGCGGAACGAAGGTTGTTCCCCGTCCTTCCCAAGTAGCTACTCATGACCGCGGCCAGATCAAGCACCCACAGAGGTTTTCCGACTCGGCTTGCAATCCAACGTGCCGACAATGTCTTGCCGACCCCTGGGGGACCGATCATGGCCGCAGATCGAGTTGGAGTGATGCCTTTCCGAAGGAGTTGGTCTCGGGCCTCACGCTCCTGAACGATGGCCTCGATTTGACTGAGCAATTCCTGAGCAAGCAACGGGGGGGCGAGTCCATCCCGGTCATCGAAGACCCGAATGAGGGCGAGGCGAGTATCGCCATCGGTTGGAACGGGGCCAGATGCCGCCGTCAGTTCCGAAGTTGAGCCCTGACGTAGGAGGGATGGTCCCCCGGAGCGAGTCCGGGTCGCCTTTAGGCTTTGATCCAACCGCTCGGCAAGAGCAGGTTGTGAGGTGCGATATTTCCTCACCAGCCTTGCCAGGTACAGGCGAACATCTTCATCCGATGACAAAGTCGCCAATCGCGCCAAGTTGGCGATCTCGTCTTGTAGAGCCTTGATGTCGGAAACAGGCGCGCTAGGCATGCTCCAAGGGTAACGAGTTGGACGGCGGAGTTCAACTGACGAAATATGTGACGAATTTTTTTATTCGTCACTTTGATCTCAATCCCGAAGGGGCATCTCCCGCCCTTCAGCCCGTTTGTTCAACCGTATTCGGGACTAAAATCGGTAAACGAAGGCCTTGCCCGGCCCGCACCATCACAAGCCAGAAGACAGTTCTTGTCGACTTCGCGTCTTGGGCCTCCATGTGAAAATGCCCGATGAGATCGTCTTATGCCTTCAGTAGCCTTAGTCCGTTGAAGATGACCAGCAGGGAGGCCCCCATGTCTGCCGCGATGGCCGACCAGAGCGAAGCGTGACCAACCATAGTAAGAACCACGAACAATGCCTTTACCGCCAAAGCAAACGTGATGTTCTGGCGGATCACGGTGAGGGTCCGATGGGAGTGGTTCACGAGCCAGGGAATCCGCGTTAGATCGTCGTTCATGAGCGCGATGTCGGCAGTTTCGACGGCCGCGTCACTGCCCATAGCACCCATTGCGATGCCCAATGTGGCGCGAGCCATGGCAGGAGCGTCGTTCACGCCGTCTCCGATCATGGCTACTTGACCATACTTAGCCACCAGTGCCTCGATTGCCTTTACCTTGTCCTCGGGCATGAGTTCGGCCTGGATCTCGGTCAAACCAACCTGTCGGCCCACAGCCTGGGCCGTGCCTTTGTTATCTCCCGTGAGGAGGACTAGGTGTTCCACTCCGGCTCCACGCAAGTTCTGAAAGACTGAAGCAGTGGTGGGGCGCACAGCATCCGCTAGGGCAAGAAATCCGATTAGTTCTCGCCCCACTCCGAAGGCCACGACCGTTCGACCATCCGCATCCAGGGATTCCAACTGTGCATGAACATCAGGGCTTTCTGCTCCCTGTTCCTCTAAGAAGCGATGGGAACCGAGCCAATGGGCACTGCCATTCAGAAATGCTGTAGCTCCCTTGCCCTGAAAGGCCTGGAAGTCCTGGGCGGGCATGAAAGCCACCCCCTGGGATTTCACATGGGCCACAATCGCCCGGGCCAGGGGATGATCGCTTTGTGACTCCATGGCTCCTGCCACACGAAGGAGTTCCAGTTTGGTGTGGCCATTCAGGGGAACCACTTGCACCACGCTGGGATGGCCTTCTGTGAGTGTGCCAGTCTTGTCGAAAGCGATGGCCTTCAGGTGGGCGGGGATCTCCAGGTACATGCCTCCCTTTACGAGGGCGCCATGCCGGGCAGCAGAAGCCAGACCCGCCACGATGCTTACGGGTGTGGAGATCACAAGCGCACAAGGGCACGCGATCACCAACAAGACCAGGGCTCGATAAAACCAATCCCCCCAGATCCCGCCCAGCATCAAGGGTGGGACTAAAGCTACCAGGAGAGCCAAGACCATCACCACAGGGGTGTAAACCTTCGCGAAGCGGTCCACCCATTGTTCTGAGGCTGCACGCTTGGTCGAGGCTTCTCCGATCATGCGGATGATCCGGGCGAGCACTGTGTCACTAGCGGGCCTGGAACACTCAATGACAAGTGCGCCGTCTCCGTTGATGCTTCCTGCAAAGACTTCCTCGCCCGGGACCTTCGTGACCGGCATGCTTTCTCCGGTTATTGGAGCTTGGTTGAGTGCGCTGGTGCCTTGGAGGACGAGGCCATCGAGCGGCACACGTTCCCCGGGTCTCACATGGAAGAGGGCACCCACGGAGACCTCTTCGGGGCGGACAGGTGTGCTCCCTCCATTTTTCACCAACTGAACAAGGGTTGGCGTCAGATCCATGAGGGCTTCCACGGCCCGACGGGCACGGCTCAGGCTCCATCCTTCAAGGGCATTCGACACCGCGAAGAGAAAAGCCACCGTTGCGGCCTCGAACCACTCTCCAATGCTGATGGCACCAAGGATAGCAATCACCATGAGTAGGTTCATGTCAGGGCGCAGGCGCCGGGCCGATAGCCACGCCTTCGGTGCGATGAACCAGCAAGCGGCGAACATCGCGCCCAGGTAGGCACCTTTTGAAGCCCAGGGGATCCTGTGGACATGGCCCATACCCTCAGCGCCAAGGGCTTCATGAAAGCCGCCCGAGGACCAAATGTGGAGGCCGAAGGCCAGGGCGGTGAGTCCACCGCTGAAAATCGTGAGGACTAACTGGACCTTTTGACGTCCGGACTTCTCGTGACCTGATCCCGCACTTTCCCGCCACGGTTCGGCATTCATGCCCGTACTAGCCACGGCCTTAAGAATGGCCTCAGAGGAGGCCGAAGCCCCCTCTGAAACGATCATCTTGGCATTCAAGAGGTCGAAGGCGAGATGTTCCTCGCCCCCAACCACGGGACCAACCTCACGCTTGAGGGTGGCCACTTCCTCGGCGCAATCCATTCCATGAACCTTGAAGGTCCTGCGCCGGGTGTTCATTGAAGCCCTCCAATAACCATCTCCATCTGTGCTTCGAAGGAGTCTTTCCAATCCTTTCTGTGAAGTGAAAGTTGGTATTTCGTGACCTGCAATCGGCCTGTGTCAACAGAGAATGACCACGTCTCTTTGCGATCCAGCATGTACTCGCCGAAGTGGGGCGACAGTTTCCCCTTGTAGGCCTGGATGATTTCTAAACTGACGGGAGTGCCATCCTTCTTCAGGTGAAGCCTCGCCTCACCCACCTTCATTTTGAAGGTCCAGAATTTGCCCGCCGGGCGAGGTGCTTCAAGAGGGTAGACCAGAATCCTGTCACCTGGCTCACCGCGACCAGCCGAAGGACTTTCCTCGGCTCTCGGCTGGAGGCGACGGACGAACCGGATCAAGACAGAACCCGGATCGGCCAACGCAGCCATCTTGGATGGGCTGGTGACCTGGCTGAACCAACGCTGTCCTTCTGACAAAGGGGCAGATTCTCCCAATTGCGGGTCATGAGCATGCTGAGGTGCGCTTGCCCAGGTGTTCCCCTGGCGAGTTGTTCCTACGAACAGGGCGCCAGATTCTTTGAATTCTCCTTTTGATCTCCCTTCATGGAACGACTTGTAGGAAACCTTGTAATCCACAGATCTCGATGTGGAACCGATAGGGGGTTGGGTTTCCAGCAATCCTTTTAATGCCTGAGAAACTGGTGTTGATGGAGATGTGGTGTTCAGAGTGGCGAGGAGAAGAACTGCCATAGCGGTCATCATGATTCACTCTCCGGCAGGATTTCGGGGCTAGATTTCGGCTTGCCGACCCAGGCGTAGAAGCTCGGCAAAGCCAGAAGGGTAAAGAGGGTGCTGGTGATGAGGCCACCCACCATGACGATGGCCAAGGGGCGTTCCAGTTCGCTTCCGCCGATGCCAAACAGCATGGGCATCAGGCCTAGGATGGCCGCGCCCGCCGTCATGAGCTTCGGACGCACGCGGCCGAGGCTGGCTTCCTTGAGCGCCTCGTGGAAGGGGATGCCAGAATCCACGAGATGCTTGGCCTGGGTGATGAGCACTAGGCTGTTTTGAACGGCCACGCCGAATAACCCAATCATCCCGACGATGGAACTGATGTTCCAAGTCTCCCCAGCGAGCCAAAGCGCGAACAGACCTCCGGCAAAAGCATCGGGTAGGGTCAGCACCACGACCATAACCTCCCGCCAGCGTCCAAGGGCCAGATAGAGCAGGCCCACCACCAGGATGAGTGCTGCCCCGATGGCGACCATCAGACGCTTTTGAGTTTCCCGGGCTTCTTCGATCTTGCCGCCCAGCTTCACGACGGTGCCCTTGGGAAGGGCCATTCCCTTCAGGGCCTTTTCCAGGCGGTCGGCGGTGCCGCCGAGATCTCCTGCGGTGCGGACGTTCAAGGCAAGCCGCCGCTGGGCGGCCTCCCGTCGGATCAGGCTCGGGGTGCTTGCCTCCTCGAAGCGGGCCACTTGACCCAGCTCCACCACGCGTCCGTCATCGAGGACGAGGGGTAACCGCTTGAGGGTTTCGGGACTGGTTCGTCCATCATCTGGGAATCGAACCACTCGCTCGATACGCTGGGGTCCATCGAAGCGGGGGGCCGTATCGTAGCCCTGAAGCGCAGTCCTCAGGGTTTTCACCAAAAGAGTTCGCGGGACATCGAGGCGGCGGAGGGCGTCCTCGTCGGGTACAACTGTCCACTTGGGCAGGGCGCCCGCACCTTCTGGGGTAATGGACGCCACGCCTGGCACCTTGGCCAGGGTCTCCTGGATGCCGGAGAGCTGGGTCTGGAGCGCTGCCAGATCAGGGTGGAAAAATTTCACCTGGATGTCCGCCGGGGTGCCGCCAATGCCCTCGGCGATGCGCATCTGCATGGGTGTGGTCAGCTCCACTGGATAGGGCAATTCCTCGGCCATCTCGGCCACTTCCTTCTGGACCTCAGGTGTCCGGTGCGTGCCGTCCAGCACCACCAGCACATCGGAGATCGTGTGAGGCATAGGGTCCTCGGTTAGTTCGGAACGGCCCGTCCGGCGATAGACCGAGGAGACACCGGGGAGCTTCACCAGCTTCTGTTCGAGTTGAAAGTTGGCCTCATCCACGGCGGCTAGGCTGGTTTCAGCAGGCAGGATGCTGTTGAGGAGCAGGGCACCTTCATCTAGATTCGGCAGAAAGTTACTACCCAGATGTAGGGCAAGCCAGATGCTAGGGATCGTCAGTCCCAGAGCCAGCACTCGCACGATGGCGCCGTGGCGCATAGCCCATTCGAGTCCGGGTTTGTAGAATGCCTTCAGGGCCTTCACCAGCCTTGGTTCCTCCAGCAGGGAACCCGGAGGCAGGAACCGCTCGACGAGTGCCGGAACAAGCGTGAAACTCAGCACCAGGCTGAGAGTCATGGCGGCGGCGATGGCCACGGCCAGTGGCGCATAGAGCCTGCCTGCGAGGCCGCCGATGGCAAGCAGCGGAATGAAGACCGCCAGGATCACCATTACCGCCGTGAGGATGGGAACACCCACTTCGGCTGCGGCACGCGTGAGGGCAACCCTCCGAGGTTCGATGTGCTCCTTGTGTTCGTGTAGGCGATGGGCAAGGTTTTCCACCATGATCACGGCCGCGTCCACCAGCAAGCCCACGGAGATAGCGAGGCCGCCTAGGGTCATGGCATTCAGGCCAAGGCCCGCAGCCTGAAGGGGTACCGCTGCGCCTAGGGTGGCAAGGGGCAGCACGGCGATGACGATAAGGGCCCCTCGGAGGTTGCCCAACAGGACCACAAGCACCAAGGCTACGAAGAATCCCCCCAGGAGGAGCGCCAAGGTCACGCCATTCAGGGCGTGGGTGACCAAGTTTCCTTGGTCATACATCAGGGTCAGCTCCATGCCTTCTGGAAGGCTCTGGCGGAGTTCATCCAGGGCCTTCCTGGTCTCTTTAGCCACAGTCAGGGCCTCGGCCGTGGGCTGCTTGACCACCCGTAGGCTGACATCCTCGTGCCCTTGGTGGCGGGCGAGACCACGCCGGAAACCCGCACCTTCGCGAACTTCGGCGACATCACCGAGAAGGATCGCTCCACGGGGTGTCTTCAGCCGGAGCTTTTTAACGGCCTCGGGCTGAGCTGCAAGGCTGCCTACCGTGATGAACCATCCTTTGTCCTGGATTTCCATGACTCCGGCGGCGCTATCCTGGTTGCTACCATCCAGCGCATCCAGGATCTGGCCTAGGTTCACGCCCTGGAGTCGCATGCGCTCGGGCTGGACGACGACCTGTAGTTGACGTTCCTCGCCCCCCAATCGTTCGACACGTGCAACGCCTGGAACGGCCTGGAGACGGGGAATCAGCACCTTCTCCGTGTGGTCCCGCAGCTTCATGGGGTCCGTGGCGGGTCCTTCGAGGACGATCTCCATGATTTCCTGGAGCCGGCCCGCGGCGCTGGACATGAGGGGCGCCCGGGTCCCTTCCGGGAAGTTGCCGACCACCCCTGAGAGGCGTTCAGCCACGAGTTGTCGAGCCCTCCAGGGATCGGTGTCACCTTCGAAGGCCACCACCACCTGTACGACCTCCGCCTGCACGGTGCTCACCACCCGCTTGACGCCGGGCAGGCCACCAATAGCCTGTTCGATTGGCTGGGCCACGGTCAGCTCCAGCTCCGTTGCGGCCCGGCCCGGGCTCTGAATGAGGAGGTTGAGGCTGGGAAGGGTGAGGTCCGGGAAGAGATCCCGCTTCAGCGTCGCGAAGCTGGCCACTCCGGCGGCGGCCCAGACCAAGGCCAAGGCGAATACCCAACCCTTGCGGGGCAGCATCCAGTCAAACCAGCGGCGGATCAGCGTGCGGTGCTGGGGTGTGTAGACCTTGTAGGGATCATCGGGCATGGCCGGATCAAGAGGGATGTCCGGGTCCTGCGGGAGATTCGGCTCAGTGGTCATGGTCTTCCCCCCCACTCTTCCGCTTGATTTGGAGGGACTTCAGCAAGTAGGCACCTTCGCCGACCACGGTCTCACCGGGCTTCACGCCCTCCAGCACCATCACATCGGTGCCCAGTTCGGGGCCCCGGCGCACCGGACGGAATTCCGCCTCCTCCCCCTCCTTCACGAAGACGCCCCAAGTGCCCTCCACCTGTTGCAAGGCGCTCTGAGGGAGGACGACGGTCTTCGCGAGGGGCACATGGACTTCCAACGGCGTACCAGGGATCGGCAGAGGGCTGCCCATCAAACGCAGGCGATAGCTCAGCCGCCGGGTATCCGTGGTGAGGGTCATAGGCGTGCCTTCAAGGCGGGCCTTCCAGCGCTGGCCATCACCTTTCCGGACCTCGGTCACGGCGCCGGGCTGCCAGTTCTGGGGGGCGGGAAGCGGCAGCTCCAGCCGGGCGATGGCGGCGGAAGCCGCCTGGAAGCTGCCCAGTTCCTGACCGGCGTCGACTCCCTGGCCGAGTTGGATCTTGTAGGCCGAGACAGTACCTGCCTTTGGGGCCCTAACGACCAGGGCCGCTCCTGCCATCTCTGGATTCTGACCCCGAGCCTCCAATGCGAGGCGGGCAGCCTCTTCATCCGCCTTGGCCGTGGCGGCTTCGCTCTTGGCGGCCTCCAACTCTCGTCGGGATCCCGCCTGGGCTTCAAAGAGCTGTTGCTCGCGGGCCAGCTCGGCTTCCGTCCGTTCTCGCCTCGCTTTGCTGGACAACCAGTCCGCTTTGAGGCGGGCCAGTTCAGGGCTCTGGATGGTGATCAGCCCTGCGCCGATTGCGACATGCTGTCCCGGGGGGGTCTGGATTGCGGAGACGATGCCCTTCACGGGGCTACTGAGGATGGCCTGGGCAGATTCGTCGCCGATGGCCTCGGCGGGATACCACGCGCCTTCCGCCTTGGGTTCGGGGACCACCAGGAATCGAAGACCCCTGATGTCCTTCAAGGGGAGGTGAGCGCCTCCATGCTCTTCCGCCTCTTGTGCATGTTTCCCTGATTCATTTTTTGCTTCGGATTTCTTCGAGCACCCCACCCCAGCAAGTAGCACCAGGGCCAGGGGAAGGCTCATCATATTGCGGTTCATTGGTTCACCTCGGGAAGCAGGGCTTTGAGTTCAGCGGCTAGGAGATGCTGGGCATGGTGGCGACGCAAGGAGGCCATCTGGGATTCCAGGAGTTGGCGACGGATGGGCAGGGCCTCAGATGGGCGTTCACGGCCTTCCTGTAGCCGAAGGCCTACCGCCTCGATGGCCTTGGTGAAATCGGGAATGCTCCGGTTAGTGGGAGCCAGCTTAAGGCGGGAGATCACACCCAAGGCGCGGGCATCAAGTTCAGCAAGGGCTTGTCTGGCAGCCCCCTGGTTGGCCCGAATTTGGGCCTCGGTATTGCTCCGAATGGAATTTCCTTCACCGGGACGAGGAAGGCGCACCGCTAGGCCGAAGCGTGCGACCTTCTCATCGCCCTCCGTGGCATAACTGCCCCGGAGGCTCCACCGGCTCAAGGCCTGGGCTTCCTTCAAGCGGAGGCTCTGTTCTTCCAGGTTGGTTTGTGCGAACAGCGCCTTCCGTAGCGGGCCTTCCTCCAATCGCCTCTCAAGATCCACCGTCGGGATCACCGGCACGGGCCCTGGATCAGCCAGTGGAAGGGGACCCATCGGAATATCGGCCAACGCAAACAGGGTCCCCCAGGTGCGTGCTTCCTGGGTCCAGGCTTCATCCAGGTCCTGCCGAACCTTCAACAGCTCGCCTTCCACGAGAGAGACTTGGAAGGCTGGGTCAGAGCCCGCCTCGAAACGGGCCTGCGATGATTTGAGCCAGCGTTCCACTGTTGCGAAGTCAACCTCTCGAAGGGCCAGGAGCCGTGAGGCCAGCCAGGCATCCAGGTAGGCTGCCCGAAGGCGAAACATCCCCTCACGGAGTGCGGCCTCCTTCAACAAGGGGTGTGCTTGCCCCAGGGTGCCTTCCAGATCAGCCCGTGCCTTGGAGGACAAAAACAGGGGCAGGTCCAGGTCGAGAGCCTTATCAGTCGTTCCGGGTGCACCGGGGATCCGGCGAGGTCCCGCCAAAAAAGAAACCGTGGGCCCTTCCCGAAGGAAACCTCGGGTTTCTTGCATCTGTCGCTGACGCTCCGCCAGCAGAGCGTCTGTTCGCCACTGCTCCGGAGCTGACCGGGCTTTGGCCTGAATGTCTTGGTAGGTCAGGGGGGTCTGGGCTGCTGCTTGAACTACGAGCAGACAGGGCAACGCCCCAAAAGGAAAAGTCCGCATAGGATCCTCTATCAACAAGTAGGCTATTTCACGGCAGGGCGATGCCCAGCCGCAGGTTCAGTCACCAGATTCCTCAAGCCCGAGGAGGGGTTTTCTCCGGTTCGATAACCAACTCGACGAGGTCTTCAGCCCGCTCTGCCTCGTAACGCGGGCGTGGCAGAGAATTAGGGGCGGGTGGGGCTGCGGTGTCTGGGACTGGGACGGTGGCACAGCCATCAGCGCAGAAGATGTGGCAAACAGGAGCGCAGTCGTCGTTTACGCCCTCAGCGCACTGATCCAGGCTCGTGGCCCCCAGATAAAAGGTCGCCAGACACAGGAGTAGGATCGCCGCCCAGCGCCTCATGATGCGGTCGCCTGGGCATGGCCCCGGGTCTCCTCGTTGAGGCAGAGCCCGTGGTACATCAGTTTGGTAACACAGGGGTCCACGATGCTGTAGTGGATATGGACCCCATGGCGGCGGGTATCCAGGATGCCGAGATCCACAAGGCGTCGGAGCTGGTTGGAGACCGCCTGGGGCTTCATGCCGACTGCGTCGGCGAGATCGGTCATGCAGGGGTCGCCCAATATAACCAGTGCATGGAGAAGCCTGAGCCTGGTGTCAGAGGCGAGCACCTCGAAGAGCCGAGCCAATTCGGATGCTTGGGCCGCACTCAACAAAGGTCTCGCACCGAGTGGTACCTTTGGAGGACAGGCCGGAGTCTTCAGGGTGGGTTTTGCCATCGCAGATATGATACACCACTTCGTGCAATAGTGGATTATTCGGTCTCCCGCTTCTGTGGAATCACGACCTTCTGCCGCCCTTCAGTGGCGGTCAACCCTGAAATGCAGTTCCTGTCCATTCCGTCTATTGGTTGAGAACGCCTCTGACGGGGATCTTCATCATTATTCATGGATCCCATGTTCTATCCGGGTTAGGACAGCCAGAACGGCTTGAGCGTCGGTGTTGCCACCTCTCTGGGGGTTCGGCCACCAAGGGCCAGGATTGGAGAGTCCAGCCAATGGGCCGCCCGCTCGAGGTCACCGAACACATCGACTGCCCGGCAGACAATCGTGGCTAAACCCGGTACTGGCGGGACTTGGGGGAGGGGCGGCCGTTGCAACAACGCGTCCAGGTAATCCTGGGTATCGAAAAGAGCATCCCCGAGTTTGTCGCCAATGCCTACGAAGCGGACGCAGGTATCAGATGTTCAGGTGGCGGAATCTGAATACCCGATCTCTTCGATCTTGTGGTGTCCCTTCTTCGACCCGAACCGTAGGTAGAGGCTGGGCACGACGAGCATGTTGAGGGCGGTGCTGGAGATGAGGCCGAAGAGGATCACGAAGGCCATGGGGGCCTGGATCTCGCTGCCGGGGGCGTGGCGGCGGAGGATGATCGGCACCAGGGCCAGCCCGGCGGTGAGGGCCGTCATGAGGATGGGGCTCAGACGCTCAAGGGCGGCTCGGCGGATGGCGTCCGCGCCGTGGATGCCTTCGTCGTGCAGGTGGTGGATGTGGGTAACGAGCATGATGCCGTTGCGGGTGGCGATGCCGAAGAGGGTGATGAAGCCGATGAGGGTGGCCACACTCATGACGCCGCCGCTGGCCCAGAGGCCGATCACGCCGCCCATCCAAGCCAGGGGCAGGTTGATCATCACGAGGGCCGCGTCACGAACCGTCTTGAGGGCCAGGAAGAGCAGTCCGAACACCACCACCACCGCGCCCAGGCCGAGCAGGGTGAGGGTCTGGGCCGCGCCTGCGCCGCTCTCGAACTGGCCCCCATAGGAGATCTGGTAGCCCTGGGGCAGCTTCACCCGCCCCTTGATGCGGGCCTGGATGTCCGTCACCACGCCGAAGAGGTCCCGCCCGCCCACATTGCAGGTGACGGCCAGCTTCCGCTGGTTATCCTCGCGGGGGATGAAGGCCGGGGCCCGCTCGAAGTCGACGGTCGCGAGCTGGCTGAGGGAGACCGGGCCGCTGGGTGTAGCCACCAGCACGGACTTCATGCGCTCGGCGTCCAGGTTCACCGAGGGCTCCATGCGCACCAGCACATCGAAGGCCCGATTGCCTTCCCGCACCTGGGTCACGACCTCGCCCGCGAAGGTCAGTTCCAGGGCGTGGGAGAAATCCTGGGTGGAGAGGCCGGCAGCGGAAAGGGCCGCCCGGTCTGGCTTCACGGCGAGCTGGGGCAGGTCGGCTTCCGCCTCCATGGCCAGGTCTACCACGCCTTCCACCTGGGCCATCTCCTTCTTGACCTCCTGGGCCAGGCGGCGAAGCTCCAGGCGGTCCGGTCCGAACACCTTCACGGCGATGGCCGCCCGGCTGCCGCTGAGGATGTGGTCCACCCGGTGGCTGATGGGCTGCCCCAGGCTGATGTAGACCCCCGGGATCGCCGAGAGGGACTTGCGGAGGGCCGTGAGCAGCTCCTCCTTGCTGCGGTCCTTCATCTTCAGGCCCACCTCGATCTCGGCCCCGAAGATGTCCTGGCCGTGCTCGTCCAGTTCCGCCCGGCCCGTGCGGCGGGCGATGGCCACCACTTCGGGGTGCTTCAGCATGATCTCCTCGGCCTGGCGGCCCAGGCGGTCCGAGACTTCCAACGGCGTGCCGGGAAGGCAGACGAAGGTGACATTCAGGCTGCCCTCGTTGAACTCAGGCATGAAGCTGCGTCCGGCGAAGAAGAGGCTGACCGTGGCGGCCACGAGACCCGCGGCCCCCAGGCCCACCAGGACGCGCCAGCGGGAGAGCGCCCAGTCGAGGATCGGCGTATAGCGGGCCTTGACCCAGGTGACGACCCTGCCTTCGTGGCTGTGCTTGTCTTCCAGGTCGTGGGGCAGCAGCCAGGCGCACATGGCCGGGGTGACGGTCAGGGCCACCAGGAGGGAGGCCCCCAGGGCCACGGTGAAGGCGATGCCAAGGGGCTGGAGCAGCCGGCCTTCTACGCCGCTTAGGAAGAAGATGGGTGTGAATACGACGACGATGATGGCGGTGGCATAAACGATGGAGGAGCGAATCTCCATGCTGGCTTTGTAGATGACCTGGAGGAACGGCTTGCGGTGGTCGTGGGGCTTGGCCGCGTTTTCGCGCAGGCGCCGCAGGACATTCTCCACGTCCACGATGGCGTCGTCCACCAGGTCGCCGATGGCGAGAGCCATGCCGCCCAGGGTCATGGTGTTGAGGGAGGCGCCGAAGGCCCGCAGAGCCAGGATGGCGGCCACGAGGCTGAGGGGCACCGCCACGGCGGTGATGATCGTCGCCCGCTTGTGGGCCAGGAAGAGCCCGACGATGAGCAGCACGAGAATGGTGCCGTCCCGGAGGGCGTCCACCACGTTGCGGATGGCGATCTGGATGAAGTTCGCCTGCCGGAAGATCTGCTTCTCCAGCTTCACGCCCTGGGGCAGTGTCGTCTGGATCTCGTCCATGACCTTGTCCAGGCGCTGGGTGAGTTCCAGGGTATTGGCGCCGGGCTGCTTCTGGATGGCGAGGATGACGGCGGGCTTGGCGTTGTGGCTGCCTTCGCCGCGCTTGAGGGCGGGGCCGACCTTGATCTCGGCGATGTCTCGCAGGCGGATGGCCTGACCGTCTCGGCGTGCGACCAGGGCCTGTTCCAGGTCAGCCGCATTCTGGAGGCGTCCGATGCCATGGATCAAGTGCTCCTGGCCCCCGTGGACCAGGAAGCCCGCGGACGAGCTTTCCCCGGCCTTCTTCACGGCTTCGGCCACTTCCTCTGCGGTGAGTCGCGTGGCCAACAGGCGATCGGTCTTGAGGAGGACTTGGTATTGGCGGACCTCGCCACCGATGGGAATGACCTGGCTGATGCCGGGCACGGCGAGGAGGCGCCGTCGGACTTCCCAGTCCGCCTGGGCGCGGACCTCCATGGGGCTGACGGTGTCGCTCTCCAGGGCGACGAACATGATCTCGCCCATGATCGAGCTGATGGGGAGCATGACGGGATTGGGCGTCCCCGGCGGCAGGCTGGCCATGGCCGTCTGGAGGCGCTCCGACACCACCTGTCGCGCCTGAAGGATGGGCACGTCCCAGTCGAACTCCACGTGGACCAGGGAGAGGCCCACGTGGCTGGTGGAGCGGACGCGGCGAACACCCGCCGCCCCCAGCATGGAGCTTTCCACGGGCTGCGTGATCAGGCGTTCCACCTCCTGGGGAGCCATGCCGTGAGCTTCGGTGCCGAGGGTGACCGTGGGGGCCGTGAGGTCTGGTAGCACATCCACCGGCATCCGGGTGGCCGTCCAGCCACCCCAGAGCAGCATGAGGACCGCCGCCAGAAGGACGAAGTAGCGCTGGTTGAGTGAGGCTCGGATGATGCGATCGATCATGACGGGCTCCTCAGTGTGCGTGGCCGTGCTCGGGCACCTTGCCCGAGCTTGCCGCGAGGCGCACGAGGTGGGCACCTGTCGTTACCACCCACTCGTCCTTCTGCACGCCGGTCAGGATCTGTACCCAGTCTCCGTCCCGGGCGCCGACCTTCACGAGGCGGCGCTCGAATCTCTCGCCGCCTGCCTGGACATAAACCACCGCCAGACCATCCTCGTCCTGGACAGCCGAGGCGGGCACGGCCATGGCCTGGGCGATGTTGCCCGTGCGCACGAAGGCCTTGCCGGAGGCTCCTACTTTGAGAGTGCCGGAGGGGTTCCCGAACTCCATCACGAAGGGCACCGTCCGGCGCTCGGGATGGATCGCTCCGCCCTGTCCGAGAACTTTCGCGCCACTGCCGGGTTCAAGCACCACCGGCTGCTGGCCGGGGGCCTGGAACCAAACGCTGGCGACCTTGGCCAGACGGCCGGATTGAGCCTCAGGCACCTGCACCTCTAGGCGGAGCCTTCTTGTATCCACGATGTGGAAGAGTTCCTGACCTTCGGCCACCTGGACGCCAGGACCGCCGTTCACGGTGCTGACGATGCCGGACACGGGAGCCGTCAGGGCCAGGGCCATGCCGCCCTTGCCCGTGGTGACCTCATCCTTGCGGGCCTGGGCGACCTTGAACTCGGCCTCGGCGAGGGCCTCCTCGCGGGCCGCCTCCTCGACCCGGCGACGGGGCACGGCGTCCTGCTCTAACAGGCCCTTCAGGCGCGTGTGGTTGGCCTTGGCCTGGTCGAGGCGCAGCTTCGCCCGCTCGAAGTCGAGCTGGACGCTGCCGAGGGACATGTCGGCCCCGGCCTTGGGCACCAGTCCGCCGAGCCGCTGCCCCTGCTTTACCATCTGCCCGATGCTGGGGAAACCGCTGCCTTCGAGGCGTCCCGCTACAGGCGCCAAGACACGGCCCTCACCGCCAGGAACCGCCAGCACCGAGGCGTAGGCCTCGAAGCCATCGGAGAGGGGACGCTGCTGGGAGCGGGTGATTCCGAAGGGAACATTCCACTGCTGTTCCTTGAGGAAAGCGATGCCACCGGAAACTTCAGGAACCTCCGCCTTCATGGAGGAGGCGATGTCGGGATAGACCGTGTGCTTGCCCAGATCGAAGGTGGCTTGGCCCTTGGGGCCCTTCCAGATCAGCTTCACATTCACATCCCCAGCCGCACTGGGTTTGGGTGCCAAACGGAAGATGCCCGGCGTGGAAGAGAGTTCTCCGGTATTCCGCTGCTCTCCGCCCGCCCCCGTGAGAATGGCTTCCACGGTGCCTTCGTTCACGGCTTGGTAGCCGTCCAGTCGGGTCAGATGTACGCCGAATTTGGATTCCTCGCCCTTCACGAGGGCCACATATTCCACGTACAGCTGCACGCCGTCCGCATAAACCGTCGGGGCGAAGGAGGGGCGCTCTGAAGCTTCGTGGGCGTGTCCCGCCGCCGTTCCGTGGCCGTGTTCAGCCTCTTTCTTGTCGCAGCCGAGGCTGAAGGTCAGACCCACGGCGAGGCAGAGGGTCAGGGTGGAAGTCGTTCGGATCATGGGTTCACCTTTCCAAGCAGACGATCAAGGGCGATGCAGGCGCGGCGAGCACGCTGGGCCTGGTCGAGAGCCGCCAGTTCGGCCTCCAGCAAGCTGCGGGCCCCGTCCAGGCGGGCGAGGAGGTCCATCTCTCCCGCCCTGAAGGCGGCTTCAAGGGCGGTCTCCACCTTGGCGGGGTCCTGGAGGGCCTCCTGGGACATGTGCTCGGCGGAGGCTCGAAGCAGGGTGGCTTCCTGCCACGCACTCCGCAGATCGGACGTTTCTTGTTCCCGCTGGAGCTTGGCCTGAGCGGCGGCGGCTCGGGCTTCGGCCTCGGCTTTCATCTGGTTGCCCTTCACACGGCTGGGTATGGGCAGGGCGATGCCGAGGGACAGCACGGAGCCGTTGCCTGACAGTCCGTTTTCCTGCCATCGCTTCACGCCCACGCCGACTTGGAGGTCGGGCATCCAGCGGCGGGCCGCCTTGGCGTCTGCCTGGGCGGCGGCTTCCGTGGCCCGCGTCATCGTCGCGCCGGGACCGGCCTGCTGACGGTCCAGGAGTTGCTCAAGGGGTTCCGGGGCAACAGGCAACAGGGTGCCCTGAAGCTCGGCGGCCTTTTCCCCAAGCATCACGGCGAGCTGCGCCTCGGCACGGCCCAGCGCGGCCTGTTCTTGAGCCTGTCGGCTCTTGAAGATCTCCATCTCTCGGCGAACCCGGCTCCGGTCCAGGCCGGACATTTCTCCCGCCGTGTGAAGGCGATCCACCTGCTCCTGGACCTTCCCGAGCCGAGTCAGGGCGCGATCGAGACGGGACACCCGCTCCCGTGCAGCCACTACCTCGAAGAAGGCCCCCCGCACCTGGGCTACGACACCCGCCGTGCGGACCCCACTCTCGGCCTTGCCTGCCTCTTCGCGCTTCAGGGCGGCTTCACGCTTGGCCATCCAGCGACCTGAGACATCCATGCTCTGGGTGAGGAGGATCGTGTCCTCCCGCCTATTGGGCAGGGGCCCCGTGAATCGTTGCCGATCCCATCCCAGACCAGGAGCCAGCCAAGTGCGGGCCTCCATGGCCGCGCCCTCACCTTGCCTGGAAGAGAGCTGGGTGATGGCCTGCCACTCGGGACGCGCCAGGGCACGACTCACGGCATCCGCCTCCGTCAGCCCCTGAGCCGCCAGAGGTGAGCAGGCCAGGAGAGTCCACAAACACCGAGCGGGTATCGGATTTTTTAGCGCGCTTCGCATAGGCAAGTCCTTAAGGTGGCAGTCAGAAAAGCAGCCAGCCCAGCAGTGTCTCCGCCATGTGATGGACGGGGTCTGCGGCAAGCAGCAGCAAGGAGGCAAGCCAGAGGGCCTTCATCCACTGGGGCCGCGGCGGATAGGGATCGCCCAGGAGGGCTCGGACGCGCCGACTCAAGTGTGAACCGGTGGCGCCCACCACACCTTCAGGCTGGAGGCAGCCAAGACGCTGCATTCGGAGCAGCACCTCCGCCACACGGTCGGGGGTCACACTGCCCCGTATGGCCCGGCGGTCGCATGCTTCCTCGCACGCGAGGGAGAAATCCTCCAGCAGGAGGACCCGACTGCTTTTCGCCATCGCCAGGGCGAGAGCTTCCAGGATCACCCGCCACAGGGTGTCCCGGCGATGGGCGTGACCCTCCTCGTGGCGGAGCACAATATCTAGGTCCTCAAGCGGGAGGCCCGCCAGGACCGCGTCCGAGACGACCGTTTGGGGGCGGATAAACCCGGCCGTGAAGGCCATGGGGTGCTGTGTCGGAAGCACCTGGAGGGCGCCCTGGCGTCGGCTCACTCGCATCAGGTTGAGCACGACGCGGTGGGCCTTGAAGACCCGGATCACCAGACGCCCCCAGAGAAGTGTTCCGCCCAGCCCGAGCAGCGCCACACTGCCCCACAGAGGCCCGGAGGGCATCCAGCGTCCATGCACGAGGCACAGGTGGGGATGGTGGTCATGGGGGAGGCAGTGGTCCTCGATCAGGCCAGGGATGGTCACGAAGGAGGGGAGAAAAGCCATGATCAGGACGGCAACGGCCAGCAACCAGGGCAACAGTGCGATGAGGGTGATGACTCGGGAGCGGTCCTCGGGCGCGAGGCGATCCAGTCGAGGTCGCACCAGACGATAAAACGGTCCATTCAAGCGAGAGCCTGCAATGGCCGTCGCCCCTACGAGGACGCCGCTGGCGAGGACCAGGCCGGGGGCGTGCATCACCGGTCCTGCTGCCGCGCCCGGTGGCTCAGGAGCATATGTTCGAGTTCATCGAGCACGCTGGGGTCCTGCTCGACGGCAAGATCCACGAAGGCAGCCAGGGTCGGCAGGGGCTCGGAAGCCCGCACCCGCTGCAAGGTCTCGTCGATCAGTCGGGCCGCGAGGGCCTCACGGGATAATCGGGGGCGATAGACATAGGCATGGCTCTGCTTCTCGCGCTCCAGGATATCCTTGCGGAAGAGCCGTTCGAGGGCAGACTGCACCGTATTGGGATGGTTCTCACGCTCACCGCTCAGGGCCGCGTGGACGGCCCGGACATCCCCGCTGCCCAGCTTCCAGAGCTGTTCCAGGACCTGCATTTCCAGGTCGCCCAAGGTGAGTGAGGAGGAAGGCTGGGACATGGTTCAAGACACCGACCCAACCAGGGTAACCTAAAAACCGACAGCCAATCGGATTTTGATTGTCGCCATGCAGAAAAAGGTTTCCATGCCCAACCACGAGCCCACCACGACCCACACGCACGACTTCGATACAGGCAATCTGGCCGGTGAGAAGGGCACCCGCCTCGTCATGTGGATCACCCTCGCCACCATGGCTGTGGAGATCGTGGCGGGGTGGTGGTTCAACTCCATGGCCCTGCTCGCAGACGGCTGGCACATGAGTTCTCACGCCGTGGCCATCGGGCTCAGTGCGTTCGCCTATGCCATGGCCCGTCGCCACGCCCAGGACCGCCGCTTCGCTTTCGGAACCTGGAAGATCGAAATCCTGGGCGGCTTCGCGTCGGCGCTCTTCCTGATTTGCGTGGCCGTGCTCATGGTCGTCGGCAGCGTCGAACGCATCCTGGCGCCCAAGCCCATTGCGTACAAGGAGGCCATCATTGTGGCCATCCTCGGCCTCCTGGTGAACCTCGGCTGTGCTTTGATCCTGGGGAAGTCTCACGACCACGATCATGGCCATAGCCACGATCACCATGATCACGACGAGGGTCACCACCATCACGACCTGAACCTGCGATCCGCCTACCTGCATGTCCTGGCGGATGCGGCCACCTCGGTTTGCGCGATCCTGGCCCTGGTCGGTGGCCTGATATTCCATTGGAACTGGCTCGATCCCGTCATGGGCCTGGCAGGTGCCGCCCTCGTCGCCATCTGGGCCAAAGGCCTGCTGCGAGATACGTCACGGGTGCTGCTGGACGCCGAGAATGATCACCCGGTGGCGGACGAGATTCGAGAAGTCATAGCAGCGCACCCAGAATGGGGCGCCGAGATCCGCATCGCCGATCTGCATGTCTGGCGCGTCGGGAAGGGACGATTCGCCTGCATCTTGGCACTGGATAAGACTGCTCCAGGTTTGTCTGTGCAATCCGTGCATGAGGCCCTGTCCATTCACGAGGAGATCGTGCATCTCTCTGTCGAATTGCGGTGATCAAATTCAACCAGAAGTGGTCGGAATTCACTGGTCATCGAGATTTCTTCTGCGAAGCTCTGGCTGCACACGGGAATGTGCTCAGGTGAACCAGCCCTTGCCCGAAGCGAAAGTGGCGGCGGTCGAAGCCCTCGCCACCGAGCACGGCTAGGTGGCCATGGTCGGCGATGGCGTGAACGATGCGCCTGCCATGGCCCGAGTCACCCTCGGCATCGTCATGGCACCATGCACAGCGACGCCGGCATCGAGACCGCCGACGCGTGATTCGTCAGAACATCTCCTTCGCCTTGACGGTTAAGGGGGTCTTCGTGCTGCTGACCTTGATCGGTCACGCTTCCATGTGGTCCGCCATCGCCGCGGACATGGGTGCGTCCTGGTTTGTCATTTTCAATGGGCTTCGGCTCCTGCAAAACTGGAGGCCCGCTTCCAACGCTTTACATTCTTCGATGGTGAATCAGGATGAGTTCAAACGATCAGGACGAGGAATACCTCGGAAGCCAAGTGGATTTTGCCCTGATTCGCCACATCCTGGACAGGCCGCACGCCGGACCGGAAAATTAAGAACAGATTAGAATGGACACTGCTATCCGGTGATTCACATCACGGCTCGACCTTCGTGATTTCGAATCACATACCTACACATATGTCGTTTTGTTTTAGTCAATTAATAGCGCATCGCCACCTTCCAAATTCTCCAGGTCCTTATGTGCCACGGCACAAGGTCTCATTGAAAGAGAAGGCACCTGCCCTAGACTTCCCCCTCAAGAGGTGGTGTCCCTTGCGTCACTGGTTCCATTACATCGCGATTGCGATTCTGACCCTGGTCGGGCCGGTGGAGGCGGTGCGTACACTGACGGGGCCTGCGGTCATGGCGTGCCAGTGCGGTTGCGGAGCGGTTTCCGATGCGGATTGCATGTGTCCCAGCAATCCGATGGCACAGATGCCTCCGATGTCGCCTGGCTCTCCGGGGACCAGTGGCTCCAACTGCTCGACCCCTAGCACGCCCTGCTCAACGCGAGTGTCGCCTACGCTCGCGAGTCTGAACGAAAAGAATCAGGACGAGCCGGACCTGGATTCGGAGCGGAACAGTGAGCCCAAGCCGTGGCCCGGAGATTTCATCGGCCGGATTTCTGTGCTCTCCATGGAGGCAGATGCGACCGTCCTGACAGACGAACTTCAGGGTACTCCGCGCGGCCGTCCCATTGATGCGCTCGCCAAATTGGCGGTATTCCGGATTTGAAGGGGTAAGTCTGCCCAGCCGAAAAGCTGATCGGAACTGATTCCACCTTCATTTCACGGAGTTCGACCATGCGCCACTTTGCGCGCCTGGCTTTGAGCCTCATCCCGGTCGTCGGGTGGGCCCAGCCCCAGGCTTCTTTTAGCACGCCGTCTCCCTTGCCTGGCAGCGTTCAGGTGGCCCAACCGGGAGACCCGCTCCTCAACTCTTTGATCCAGGAAGTCCTGGACCGCAACCCGGACCTCGTCAAGGCAAGGTCTCTGGTGGATGCCGAAAAGGAGCGCATCCCCCAATCCAAGGCCCTGCCAGATCCCAGCCTCTCGCTGGGGCTTCAGAACGATGGATTCAAAGGAATCCAGGTCGGGAAGATGGAAACCAGCTACTACCAGGTGATGCTCACGCAGCCACTACCTTGGCCCGGGAAACGAAATCTCCGTGGAGAGATCACCAGTCTGGGCGTGGATGTATCTCGAACAGCCGCCGACCGTACTCGCCTGAGTTTGATCGCGGATGTGAAGCGAGCCTATTTCGGCCTCCTCCTGGTTCGTGGGCAGGTGGAGCTGCTGGACCAACAGGCCCTGTTCTGGCAGAAGGCCAGCGACATCACCAAGCTGAGGTACGAGGTAGGTCAGGGTTCCCAGGCCGACCTCCTGCGCGCCCAGCTTGAGCAGAACCGCATCCGGCAGTCGCGCATCTCGCTCCGATCAGAGGAACAGGTGCTATTGACGACGCTCAATCGGTTGCGCGGCCTGACCTCTGAGGCGCCCATTCCGACCACAGCGAAACTCCAGGATTTCACCCTCCAGGCCAATGCAGCGTCGGCCTGGATCGATCGCGCAGAGAAGGAAAGCCCGGAACTGCAAGCGGCCCGACTCGGAATACGTCAGGCGGAACGGAGCCTGGACCTGGCCAAACGGGACCGCTACCCCGACTTTGCTGTCAGCGCTGGGATCATGCCAAGAGGTGCCCTAGAACCCATGTGGACAGTGGGGTTCTCTATCTCCCTCCCGGTCTGGTCCAAGCAGAAACAGCAACGCGCCGTGTCCGAACAGGAATTTCGCCGCCGTGCCCAGGGTTCTGATGCGGAGAGTGTCCGCATTCTTCTAGCCCAGCGGATTCATGAACGCGCCGCTCAGCTGGATGCCGCCCTGGACACACTGAGGCTGTACCGCGAAGGGCTTCTGGTGCAGAGCGAGTCCAGCTTCCAGGCCAATCTGGCGCAGTACGAGACCGGGCGCACCCCCTTCATCAGCGTTCTTGAGGCGCTCAACGGCTGGATCTCCGATCGCAGCGGATTCCTCCAGACCTTGGCCCAGGCGCAGGCAGTCCAAATCGCCCAGGAAGAATTCAACCTTTCCGGGACGCCAGGCATCTCGGCTCAGGGCTTGAATTCAGGTGCCATGGGTGCGGGTGGGAGCCCCAGCGGCTCGGCCATGCCTTCCTCCTCCTCCAAATCCGGAGCGGCCTCTGCCAGTGGTGGCGAAGGCAGTTCTGCCGCGAAATCCATGTGAATCGGAGCCGACCAAATGTTTAATGACACGACAATTATGCCTCCCCCCAGGCCTTCACGCATCCGGAGCATCGGTCTGGTGGCCCTGGGACTGATCGCTGGCATCAGCGGAACATGGCTCCTGCGCCCAGATGCCAAGGCCGAACATCAGCACGGAGCCGCGACCGCAGCTGCCTCAACACCCAAGAAGCAGATGTTCCAGTGCCCCATGCATCCGCAAATCATCCAGGATCACGCGGGAACCTGCCCCATCTGCGGCATGGATCTGGTGCCCATGGAAAGCGAAGACTCCAAGGACAAAGGGAAGATCGTCTACTACCGCTCGCCCATGAACCCGAGCCTGACGTCTCAGGTCCCCATGAAGGACGAGATGGGCATGGACTACGTTCCTGTCTACGAGGGTGACCTGAAGGGCGAAGGAGCCGGGCTAGAAACGCACGCGGCTGTGAAAATCGACCATGAGCGCCAGCAGTTGATCGGACTGAGGACAGACAAGGTGACCGAAGGCCCCGTGGGTGGGGAGCTTCGGGCCTTGGGTCGTGTCGCCGTGGACGAAACGCATGTCCGCAAGGTGAATGTGAAAGTAGAGGGCTTCGTGGAGAAGCTCTTTGTGGACTTCGTTGGCAAGCCCGTAGCGAAGGGCCAGCCCCTGTTTAGCCTCTACAGTCCCGAATTCGTCAGCGCCCAACGGGAATACCTGCTGGCCCTGAAGACCCAAAAGGCTCTCTCGGGAGGCGCCCTGCAGGAGTCCGGCGGGGACCTGCTGGACTCGGCGAAGCGGCGCCTCCTGCTCTGGGATGTCCCTCAAGAAGTTTTGGACCGCCTGGAGAAATCCGGCGAGGTTCAACGGGCCCTCACCCTTCGCAGCCCCATCTCGGGAATCGTAACGGCCAAGAACGTGGTGGAGGGTGCACGGATCACGCCTGCAGACATCCCTTTTGAAATTACGGATCTTAGCCGCTTGTGGGTCCTCACGGACATCTACGAGGCCGAACTCGGCCGGGTGAAGGTGGGTGTACCTGCGGACCTCACCTTGCAGAGTCAGCCCGGCCGGACCTTCAAGGGCCGGGTAGCCTTCGTGGACCCCGTGATGGATCCCAAGACCCGCACCGCCAAGGCGCGCTTGGAATTTCCCAATCCCAACGGCGATCTGAAGCCCGAAATGTTCGGTGAGGTCCTTCTCAAGGGCCCGGGTCGCAAGGGTCTGCTGATCCCCCTGGACGCCGTACTGGACGCAGGAACAACCAAGGTGGCCTTCGTCGCCCTGGGTGAAGGCAAGTTCGAGCCGAGAGAGGTAACGACTGGTACCACCGTGGGCGAGAAGGTCGAGATTCGTTCAGGCCTGAAGGCCGGGGATGACGTGGTTGTCCGCGCGAATTTCCTGGTGGATTCCGAATCGCGACTCAAAGCAGCCCTGGCGCACCTGAGCCAGAAATCCACTTCCCCGGCCGCCGCCCCGGCGGGCGGCCACCAGCACTGAGGGGGAAAGAGATGAGCGGAAACGTCGCCTACGATCCCGAACACCCGACCTTCCTCCAGCGGATCATCCGCTTCTCGGCAGAGAACCGCTGGCTGGTGATGGCCGCCTCGGCAGTGCTGCTGGCCATGTCGTTCTGGACCATGCGGAACATTCCCTTGGACGCCCTACCGGACCTCAGCGATACGCAGGTCATCGTTTACAGCAAGTGGGATCGGAGTCCTGACATCGTCGAGGACCAGGTCACATACCCCATCGTCACGAGCCTCCTGGGGGCTCCCAAAGTGAAGGCCGTCCGAGCCCTATCGGACTTCGGCTTCTCCTATGTCTACGTGATCTTCGAGGACGGCACGGACATCTACTGGGCTCGATCGCGCACCTTGGAATACCTCAGCAAGATCACCTCAAGCCTACCTCCCGGTGTGCAGACCTCCATTGGGCCAGACGCCACTTCCGTGGGCTGGATCTACCAGTACGCCTTGGTGGATCACAGTGGCAAGCACAGCACGGATGAGCTGCGCTCGCTCCAGGATTGGTTCCTGCGCTACTCCGTCCAAAGCACACCTGGCGTGGCGGAGGTGGCCACCGTGGGTGGCCAGGCCCGGCAGTTCCAGGTGCAGGTCGACCCCAATAAGCTCGCAGCCTACAAGATCCCCATCGAGAGCGTCATCGGGGCGGTGAAGGGCGCCAATGCGGAAGTCGGTGGCCGTCTCGTGGAATACAGCGGCCGAGAGTATATGGTCCGTGGACGCGGCTACGTGAAGACCACCAAGGATCTTGAACAGGCAGTGCTCAAGGCCGAGAACGGCACCCCCGTCCGCCTGAGCGAAGTGGCCACCGTGAGCCTCGGCCCTGAAATGCGGCGTGGCATTACAGATCTGGACGGACACGGCGACGTAGTGGGCGGCATCGTGGTCATGCGTCAGGGCGAGAATGCCCTGAATGTCATCGAGCGGGTGAAAACGAAGCTGGGGGAACTGAAAAAGGGCCTCCCGGAAGGGGTGGAGATCGTTCCGGTCTATGACCGTTCCGAGCTGATCAACCACGCCATCAAGACCGTGAAGCACAAGCTCATCGAGGAGATGATCGTCGTCTCGATCATCATCCTCATCTTCCTATGGCATGTGCCCTCGGCCCTGGTGCCCATCATCACCATTCCAGTGAGCGTAGCGCTGGCCTTCATTCCGATGTACGCCATTGGCCAGAACGCCAATCTGATGAGCCTCGCCGGCATCGCCATCTCCATTGGCGTACTGGTGGACGGCGCCATCGTGGAGGTGGAGAACGCTTACAAGAAGATCGAGAAATGGATCGAGGCCGGAAAACCAGGGAGCTTCTACGAGGTCCGACTCGCCGCCCTCATGGAAGTGGGGCCCTCAGTGTTCTTCTCGCTCCTGGTGGTGGCAGTGAGCTTCATGCCCATCTTCACCTTGCTGGACCAGGAAGGCCGGCTCTTCAAGCCGCTGGCCTACTCCAAGAACCTGGCCATGGCCATCGCGGCCCTCCTGGCCCTGACGCTGGATCCGGCCATGCGCATGATGTTCGCCCGGGTGGAGCCCTTCCGGTTCAAGCCCAAGTGGCTGGCCTGGACCTTTACTCAGGTGGCCGTCGGCAAGTACTACGCCGAGGAGAAGCACCCCATTAGCGTATTCCTGCATCGGATCTACGAGGGACCCTGCCGCTTCGTGGTGAAACACGCCAAGGCAACCATCGCGGTGGCGGTGCTGCTGGTGCTGGGCACCATCCCTGCCTTCATGGGCCTGGGCAGCGAGTTCATGCCCCCCCTCAACGAAGGCACGCTGCTCTATATGCCTTCCACCCTGCCGGGCCTGAGCCAGACCGAGGCCCAGCGCATTCTCCAGGTGCAGGACCGCCTGATCCGCACCGTGCCCGAGGTGGAGCGCGTCTTCGGCAAGGCGGGCCGCGCCGACACGGCCACGGACCCGGCGCCCTTTTCCATGATGGAGACAGTCATCATCCTGAAGCCCGAAGAGCAGTGGCGAGAGAAACCCCGCTGGTTCAGCTCTTGGGCACCGAATTTCATGAAAGCCGTCCTTCGACCCATCTGGCGGGACCGGATCACCCAGGAAGATATCGTTGCGGAGCTCGACCGCGTGGTGAAGCTCCCGGCTATTCCCAATGCCTGGACCATGCCCATCAAGGCTCGTCTCGACATGCTCAGCACGGGCATCCGCACCCCCGTGGGCCTCAAGATCAACGGCGCTGATCTGGGGACCATCCAGAAGGTTGCGGTGGACGCAGAGCGAATCCTCGCCGGCGTTCCCGGCACCCGTAGCGCCTTCGCGGAACGCACGGCCCAGGGCTACTTCCTGGACTTCGTGTTGAAGCGGGACCAGCTGGCCCGTTACGGGCTCAGCGTGGAGCAGGCCAACATGCTGGTGATGACTGCCATCGGCGGCGACAACCAGAGCACTGTCTACGACGGTCGGGCCAGGTACCCTGTGAATGTTCGCTATGCCCGCGACTACCGGGAAAGCCCCGACGCCCTGAAACGCGTGCTTATCCCCGCGCCCAACGGCGCCATGATCCCTATGGAAGAAATTGCTGAACTGAAGTGGGCCAATGGGCCCGCCATGATCCGCGACGAAAACGGCCAGATGAACGGCTATGTGCTGGTGGACTTTGACACTTCGAAGTTCGATGTGGGCACCTATGTTCAGCACGCCAAGGCGGCCGTGGAGAAGGACCTCAAGCTACCCGCCGGCTACAGCCTCACCTGGTCGGGTCAGTACGAGAACATGATCCGCGTGAAGGAACGGCTGAAGGTCATCCTGCCCATTACTCTGGTGCTCATCTTCGGCCTGCTCTACGCCAACACCAAGAGCGCCTTCAAGGCCTCCGTGGTGATGCTGGCGGTACCCTTCAGCGCCATCGGCGCCTTCTGGCTGCTCTGGGCCCTGGGCTACAACATGAGCATCGCCGTGTGGGTAGGCCTCATCGCCCTCATGGGCCTGGACGCCGAGACCGGCGTATTCATGTTGCTCTTCCTCGACCTCAGTCACGACGAAGCGAAGCAGGAGGGTCGCCTGAAGACCACGGGCGACCTGGTGGAGGCCATCATCCACGGTGCGGTGAAGCGCGTGCGGCCCAAGGCCATGACGGTGTTCGCGGCCTTCATGGGCCTGCTCCCCATCATGTGGAGCACGGGCACGGGCGCCGATGTGATGAAGCGCATCGCCGCGCCCATGGTGGGAGGCCTCGCCACCAGCTTCCTGCTGGAGCTGCTGGTCTATCCCTCGATCTACTACTTGTGGAAGAGAAAGGAAGTCGTGGAAGGGCCTGTCACTCCAGAAACCAGCCCAACGCTTATACCGGATCCTGTCTGAACCAATCCGTTGTTTTCTGCCTAAGGGAGATCCCATGAACTTCGTTCTAATGGGCGTGATGATGGCCGCGATGCTGCTGTTCTTCCATGCCAGGGGCCATCACGAATCACCCCCTGCCCCTGGCCACCATGAAACGACAGAACGCCAATCCCCGCCCCCGGTGAAGAATGGGGGCCAGACAAAACCGCCTGGCAAGCCATTGCCTGATTCCAATCCCAATCTCGAACACCACACCGGACAGCCCATGTTTCCTCCCAAATCGGGGGAGTGATGCCCAAGTGGATGCAGTCTGAACCGTGGCAATCCCCATTCTCAATCTCGCAACCGCCAAAGGAAACGCAGATGAAAACCTCTCACATCCTCTTCCCTCTCTCCCTGATGTTTTTCGCGGCCCCGGCCTGGGCACAGCACAGCCATGGCGGGGGCCACTCCGATCACGGATCGAGTCGGGGACAGGCACGGCCACAGGAGAGTGAACCCGAAAAAATTCATGCCACGAACACGATCTGCCCAGTCATGGGGCGACCCGTAAAACCAGGCCGCGATCGGGAGGTGGTCATCCGGGAGAACTACTACTTGGTCTGCTGCGATGGCTGCGGTCCGGCCATGTCGGAGCATTACGACAAGTACCTCGACAAGGACGGGAAGCCGCTGAACGATCCGAAGAACGATCCGAAAAAGGAAGGGGACAACCCCGCCCCTCCTCCGGCCTCCCCGGCGGCCCATCAGCACTGAATGGCATGGCCTTGAACCCGTCTGGTCGCTGAGACCATGTCTTACCAAGGAGCATCCAATGATTCGCGCAACCCTTATCTTTCTTACGGTTCTCGCCACCGCATCCATCGGCATGGCCAAGCCCGCCACCAACGGCCGCTGCCCTGTCCTGGGCAATCCGGTGAGTAACCGGAACCAGGTCGTGACGGTACATGGACCCGACTACTACATTTGCTCTTCGGACTGCGGAGACAGGCTCACTGCAGACCCGGACAAATACCTCGACAGTGATGGAAAACCGAAAAACATCACTCAAAGCCAGTCGACTACCAAAATTCGCGATCGCTACTGAATGAAATCTAGTCGGCCTCCAGGGGCTGACGAATCGCCCTCGAATCTTTTTCCCCTACTCGGAGTTCCGAATGAAAGCCCAGCTCCTGATTCTTCCAGCGCTTCTGATTCTCGCAGCAGTTCCAGCCCGGGCACAGTGTGGCTCCAGCCGGGGAGGAAGCCACGCCGGGCACGGGGGCAACCAAAGCCGTGGTGAATACCAGGAAAATGCCCCGAGGAAGAGTCGGGCCACGAATACGATCTGCCCTGTCATGGGAGAGCCCGTGGACCCCGGGCGCGATCGAGAGGTGGTCATCCGCGGGAACTCGTATCTGGTCTGCTGTGGCGGGTGTGGACCGGAGATGACCGAGCATTACGACAAGTACTTCGACAAGGAGGGGCGGCCCCTCAATGATCCGCAAAAGAATGGGAGCAGGACCCAGAAGGGTTCGGATCAACCCGCTCCGGCAAACCCATCCGGCCACGAAGGCCACCAACACTGAGGAGGTTTCATGAAACCAGCTGCCCTGGCAGTCCTGTCCACCGCGCTCTGGGCGCTTCCAGTCTCCGCCCAAGGTAGCAGTCGAACTCAGGTCGAAACGCTGCTCGAGGTGGATCACCGTGCCCAGGCCGAAGTTTTGGTCGAGGAGGCCGCTACCGTCCTCCGCGCTTCGGGCTTGGAGAAACTGGTCCATGAGATCAACCATGCCAACGGCCGGTTCGCAAGCAAGGACGCCTCCAAGCCCCAACTGATTGTGTACGACCTCAAGGGCCAGATTCTCGCCTATGCCGGTGATCCGCGCCACATTGGCATGAACCACGGAAAGGTCATGGCCCCGTTTCTCGCGCACATCCAGTCGCTTCGCAAGGGCTGGTACACCCTCTCGACACAGGCTGGCATGACGGGTACCCGCATTTATTTCGAGAAGGTCGGAGACGCCCTGATCACTGCAACCCTTCGCCTCCACTGAGGAGTTCAACACCCCCACCCGGCCCTTCGGCCTGATTTTGAACCCTGGGATTCCCAGGCCATCCCCTGCTGCGCGGGGGCAAGGAGAAGTTGTGTCTTCCATTCGCAGGCATGGTGATGATCCACGCAACCCGGCGTCCCTAGGGAAGGGCACTGGGGCTGGACCGACATGCCTGCGGATCCCCTCCAACTCCCTGGTGGGGGACACCACGCTTTCGTGCGCGGTGTTTCCGGCGGCGCTCTTCCGCTGGACCCAGGGCGGAGGGGGGCGCCCAGCGGGGCGCCACCGGCAGCGGCGTTGGCCTGTTCTGGAGGGTTCAGGCCACCGCCGCTGTCGGACTTTGGACATGCATGTCCCCACCTCGACCCCCGGGCCTTCCGCGCCCATTCCTCTCTACAAGGCACCCATGAACAAGGTTTTTCGAATCTTGGCTTCAATCACCTTCGTCCACCTCACAGCGCTGCCTTCCCGCGCGGAAGGTGCCCACCATCAAGGCGGCGCTGCCACTGTGAGGGGCGGCCAGATCCAGGCCGAAGCATGGGCCGATCCGGCCGGTTCCTGGAGGCTCCGCCTATTTCTTTCTTCCCTCGATTCAGAGGCGAGTTTCAACGCCGATGGCCAGCATGTCCTGAATCCCGGTGGCGGACGATTCTCGAACAACAGCCTGAATGTGTTTGCTGAATACGCTCTGTCCAACCGCTGGAGCGCCTCCCTCTTGACCTCTTTCCAGAGGATTGAGAATCAGACCGATGTCGTTCGGGAATCCTGGTCGAGCGCTGGGGATACGTATGGATGGGCGAGACGAACCCTGGATGATGTCGCCGGGTTCACGCCGGCCCTCCTGTTCGGCGTCAAAATTCCCGGCAACTACCCGGCCGTCAGCGGAGCCGGAGATGCCCAGGTCGATGGCGATGCGCAGGCCCTGCTGACCAGGAAACTGTCGGACAGCAGTTACATCACCGGAAGCCTCGGATACCGCCTGCGATTGGGCGAGATTTCCGACGAAATCCCTTACGGCTTCCACCTCGGCTGGTCTCCGGCGGAGCGGTGGGCGCTGGTCGCCTCTGCCAATGGCGCGCGAGGCATTGGTGCTGGCATCCAGAAGGACTTCTTCAACCTGGGAGGAAGCGTCCAGTGGTCCATCAATGCCTCCTGGAGCCTGATCGGGTCCTACAACCGGATCATTTCCGGCCGAAACACCGTGGATGCAAAAACATGGTCGCTGGGCATCGCCTTCCGGTAGGGTCCATGCCCACCTCCGCCTTGATTCCATTCGAACCCTGGGGCCGTGGCATCTAGGGGCACCGAGAGGTGGTCCCGTTCCGGCCCGGGCCGCCCTCTTATTACCTGGCCGAATTTCTGAAGGAGACACCATGTTCAACCTAATGCTCGCGCTCGCCTTGGCGAGTAATCCTGCGGCCAAGCCTGCCGTGAATGCCGTGTGCCCCGTGCAGGGGCTTAAGGTCACGGAGAAGTCGAAGACCGTCGTCGTCCGTGGCCAGGAATACCGCATCTGCTGCCCGGGGGACTGCGACGCCAAACTCGCCAAGGACCCAGACAAGTACCTTCGCGAAGACGGCACGCCGAAGAACGCCGCCAAGGCGGAGAAGAAGCCCGCATCTGGTCATGAAGGCCACATGCACTAGGAACGCCACCTTAGCTCTCTCTCCCGGAATTCATCAGGAACCACGGCGCGTTTAGAACAACCTTGTAACCCAAAAATCACAACCCAGGGTGCCCAGTCACCGCCCCGGATTCATCAGGAGGAAAGCATGCTCAACCTACTGCTTGCCCTTGCAGTCACGACCGCACCTCAAACTCGACCGGCCACCAACCAGATCTGCCCGGTTTTCGGTGGAACTGTCAATGAGCAGAGCCAGATCGTCTCCGTGCGAGGTCAGGACTACCGCATCTGCTGTGCGGACTGCGAAACCATGCTCAAAGAGAAATCCAACAAATACTTGAAGCGAGACGGTACGCCCAAGAACAAGGCCGACAACACCATCTGCCCCGTCTTCGGGGGGAAGGTGGACGGAAAGAGTCAGACCGTGGTCGCCGAGGGGCACGAGTTCCGGATCTGCTGTGCCGACTGCGACGACCTGTTGGCCAAGTACCCGGAAAGGTACCTGGAGCGGGATGGTACACCGAAAAATACCCCGGACCATGCTCGCCCGGCCAGCGACCACGGGCTGCCCTACTGATTCTCATGCCGGAGAGGTGCGCCATGGTTCCTTTGCATCCGATCGTCCCGCGTTCCCGCAGGCTCTGGATTCTGGGAGCCGTGGCGATGCCTTTCCTGGGGCTCCTGGTCTGGTCGGTGATGCTGATCCAGGCCACACAGCAAGCTTCCAAAGCCTTTGCTCATTGCAGCACATGGACCCTTGAGACTGCGAGGCACCTCGGCGTCATCGAGGATGTGCATGAAAAAGCCACGCGACTCCCCTACGCCGCCCACCCGGATGTCGAGGCCGCCGCGCTCGATGCGGCCCTGGACCGGCTGGCCGAGTCGCGTCGAGAACTGGGCCGAAACACCTTGGGAGAACCGGATCGGTACCTGACTGCAGTGGACAAAACCTTGTCGGACTACCTGGTGCAGGTTCAGGTAGTGCGTAAGCTCGCCGTCGAGGGGCCCCCCATCCCCAGTGGACCGGGGAAGGCAACCCTCCAGCTAGAGGCCCTGGCGGCTCATGCCCATCTAGACCATCAGCACCAGACAGTCCTCGGAAGCGTTCAGACCCTGGCCCGCTACCACAAGGACATGCTGGCGCTTGCGATCCAATCGAGCCAGCGGAACGCCGGACGACTCTCGATGTTCGCCGGGGTGTCGCTCGCCATCGCCCTTGGATTCGGTGTGGCGGGGGGCCTGGCCCTCTACCAGAGGCATCGCAGCGACCTTCTGGCCCGGTTCTCCAGAACCCTCGTGGATACCATCCCCGACGGCGTTGTGGCCTGGGGCTCCACGGGAGAGGTAGAGACGCTGAATCCGAGCATGTCCGAGCTTCTTGGCATGCCCTGCCTGCGCCACCAGAATGGCTTGAACATCCACCTCCTGCTCTCCCAGGAGAATTTGAGGCGCCTGGAGGAATCCACCTCCGGAGAGATTGTTCGCCTCAATCTGTTCCACGCCACGGGCGCCTTGCGCGCCGCGGATGTCCGAGTTGCGAGGATCGAACACCCCAACGGTCCGACCCACCTTGCCGTGATGCGTGATGTCTCCCAGCAGGTCGAGCAGGACCGGCGCCTCCTGGAATCGCAATGGCAGGTCCAGGCTGGGCGAAGGGTCACTTCCATCGCGAAGGACCTGGAATACGCCATGCATCCCATGCTGCTGGCCCAGGACATGCTCAAGCCGGAGGAAGGTGCAAGCGAGGCGCGCCTGGAGGCCTGGAACACCCTGCATCGAACATCCGAACACGCGGCCCTCCTTCTTCGGCAATTCAATCGGGCCGTGGTTGGAGTTGAGGAGGCACCGGACATCCGGGTCTTCGACCTCCAGGTCTGCCTCCTCGAACTCATCGAGTCCTTCCATGTGGATCGCGGAACCATGGCCGGAATCGAGGTGGATCTGCTTCAGGGCCCCAGTCTGGTGCGTGGCCCAGTGAACCTGGTCCGCCTGAGTTTGGAGTTGGTGATCCAGCGGGCTCTCGATGCCTCGGCAGGCCAGTCTCCCGTCCGAATCACCAGCGAGCAGGAGTCCGAAGCCATCGTGATTCAGATCTCAGATCGAGGGTATGCCACCTCGGACAAGGAGCTTCGACGGATCTTCGACCCGGTGTACTGGGTGCCGGGGAGTCCTCTCGGTGATGCCTTCGGGCTCTTCAATGTGGCGGAAACGCTTCGGAACATGGGCGGCGAAGCCGCGGCCATCAGGACGGACCTGGGGTGGACAGTCTTCACGCTCAGGGTGCCTCTGGAGGAGTTGCCATGACCCCCCGAGGCTCCCCGACGCCGACAGGAGGCGAAGCGCAGGGTCTCCATCCAGATGACGGGGCGAGAAAGTCACCTGCACCGCAACGCGAGGAAATGGTGGACGCTCCCGAGGATCGCCCCTGGTTACGGCAGATCGTCTACCTCTGTGCCGCCACCGGGTTGGCGCTCGCGATTCTCTATCTCATCAAGCCACCTCCGGTGAATCGCTTGCCTGTCTCCACCCACACCTGTGGCCCTTGCTGCCGTTAATCGCCTCGGACAGGAATTCATGCAATGGCGAACTTCCGTTCACATCCCTCGGGACGGTCCTCTCGGAAGGGCCCCACGAAGCGATTCTTCAAAGGTCTGGTCATGCCTTCCGTCGCCCACCCGAAGGGTGCCGTGCCCGAAGCGTTCCAGCCCCATACAGATCCGAAGGGTATCCGCTTTGCGGTGGGGTGCTGCGTGGCGGCCATTCTGCTCTTCAGTGTTTGGCTCGCCTTTATCCAACTTCGAAAGCTGGTCCTGAAAAGCCCGGCACCGACGCACCCTTCGGAGGCACCCCTCCACCCACCCAGGCGACGCCTCCTTGTCCCAGATCCCCTCTTTAAGTCTTCCAGGTAACCGACCACCCACCCCGCCCGAGGATTGCTGTGATTCCAGCCCTGCCACTTCTAATGCTTGCCCAACCCGTTCCCGCCCCCAGTCCCGTTGAAATCCTTCCTGGGCTCTTTGTCCTGGCAGGGAGCCCGGATTCAGGCACTTTCACCGCCTCGAAATCCCTGGGAATCACCCATGTCATCAATCTGAGGACCCCAGAAGAGGGCGACTTCGGATGGGAGGCCACCGCAGTCCAGAGCTTTGGCGGAAGCTATGTGAGCTGCCCTGTGCATTCGGAAGCCCTTCCCGATGGTCTGGATCGCTTCCGTGCGCTGATCTCGTCCTTGCCACCGACCGCGAGGATTCTCATCCATTGCGCTTCGGGCAACCGCGCTGGCGCTGCACTGTTCGCCTTTTGGAGCTTGGACAGGGCTATGGCGGTGGAGAAAGCCATCGCCCTGGCCAAACGAGCCGGGCTCCGGAATCCCACGATCGAAGCGGTTACCAGACGCTATGTCATGGCCTTGCTGGAGCGATCCGGCCCGGTCCCGACTCACGAAGCTGACGCTCATTGAACGCTGGCGTTCCCTCGACAGAGTTCCCCGAGTCCAGGATCGATCCTACCCTTCCACCCCTGCTGGCATCCCCGATGTAAAAGGCCGCCAGCGACCCGTCCCACCCTGACCCCCTCAAGGAGCCATTCAATGTCCGAGCACAAGAACAAAAAGGCGCAGTTCGCCCAGCCCCATAAGAAAAAGCGCCTTCCGATCATTCTGGGGGCCGCTCTGGGCTTGATCGCCCTGGCCCTCATCGGGTGGAACGCCCTTTCGGGCGGGAGTACCGGCCGATACCCGGTGGTGAAGGCCTCCCAGGGGCAGATCCTGCTTCCCGCCGCCGAGGTCTCGGATGGGAGCGCCCACTTCTTCACCTACCAGACCGCTGGCACCGATGTGAATTTCTTCGTGGTGAAGAGCACCGACGGCCAGGTCCGAGCCGCCATCGACACCTGCGTGCAGTGCTATCGCGGTCGGATGGGGTATCGCCAACTCGGGGAGTTCATGGTTTGCAACAAGTGCAACCAGAAGTTCCACACCAGCCAGATCAACGAGATCAAGGGTGGTTGCAACCCCGTACCCCTCGGCCGAGTCCTCGCCGGAACCAACCTGGCCATTTCCGAAGCGGACCTGATCCAGGGCGCCGCCTACTTCCGAATCAATCCATAGCGCGGGCAAAACCATGAACCTTCGCACCATCGCGTTGAACAACCTGCGCCGGCGAAAGTCGCGCATGGCCTTCCTAGTGACCGGACTGCTCATCGGTGTCGCCACGGTGGTTACACTCCTGTCGCTGACCCAATCCCTGACCATGGAGGCGGAACACAAGCTCGAGAATTTCGGCGCGAACATCCTGATCACTCCCAAGAGCGATGATCTCTCCCTGTCCTACGGGGGCATCGTTCTGGGTGGGCTGTCGCTGGATCCCAAGGAGATTCGCGAAGCAGACCTCCTTCACCTCAAGGAGATCCCCAACAGCCGCAACATCGCTGCGGTAGCCCCGAAGGTGCTCGGCGCGGTGTCGGTGGGATCCTCGCGGGTGATGCTGATGGGCGTCGAGCCCAAGGCCGAATTCCATGTCAAGGGCTGGTGGAGCCTGGAGGGCCGGCGCCTGGCGGAAGCGAACGAACTGGTGGCCGGCAGCCGTGCGGCCCAACGGCTCTCGTTGAAACCAGGATCCACGGTCGTTCTGGATGGGCAGGCCTTCCAGGTCACGGGAACTCTCAAGGAAACGGGCTCCCAGGACGACGACCTGCTTATCTCGACCCTGGCCACGGCCCAGCGGCTTCTTCGCAAAGAGGGGACCCTCTCGCTGGTGGAGGTGGCGGCGCTCTGCGGCGATTGCCCGGTGTCCGATATGGTCGACCAGATCTCCACCGCGCTTCCGGATGCGAAGGTCAGCGCCCTCCAGCAGGTCGTCAAGACGCGCCTGCACGCCCTCGACCAGTTCCGTGCCTTCTCCTTCGCCGTGGCAGTGGTGGTCCTCCTCATCGGGGCCTTGGTGGTCTTCGTGACCATGATGGGATCCGTAAATGAACGGACGCGGGAGATCGGTATCTTCCGCGCGCTGGGATTCCGGCGCAGCCATGTGGTCGGCCTGATCCTCATGGAAGCCGTCGGCGTCAGCTTTCTGGCCGGCATCCTCGGATTCCTGTCGGGGATGGGCGCGACTCGCCTGCTGCTCCCCTGGCTGGCCCAGAGCCACCCACACCTGGTGTGGAGCCCGGCCCTGGCTGGAGGCTCCGTGCTCCTGGCCATCGCGGTCGGGGCGGCTGCTTCCTACTACCCGGCCCTGCACGCGAGCCGGATGGATCCAACCGAGGCGCTCCGCTCGATCTGATTTCTGGAGGCCTCGTCCTTCCACCCCCATTCAACGCCGATTCCAATAAGGAAATGAGTCATGGCATTCATCGACATCAAGGAGCTGAGAAAGGCCTATTCAGGCGTCTCCGAACATCAGGTCGAGGCCCTCAAGGGCATCGATCTGGAAGTGGCCGAAGGCACCTTTCTAGGCGTCATGGGACAGTCCGGATCAGGCAAGAGCACTTTCCTTTCGTTGCTGGGCGGCCTCTGCCATCCCACCTCGGGCAGCGTCCAAGTCGACGGCATTGACCTGTTCCGCCTCGGGACCGAGCGGTTGGCGGATTTCAGGCGAGAGTATCTCGGCTTCGTGTTCCAGAGCTTCAACCTCGTCCCCTACTTGACGGCTCTGGAGAATGTGATGCTTCCCCTGGCGGTCAAGCGCATGCCCGCCTCGGAGAAGCGCGCCCAGGCCATACGGGTATTGGAGCGGGTGGGCCTGGCCCATCGAGGCGGGCACCTCCCCAGCCAGCTCTCCGGAGGTGAACAGGAGCGCGTGGCCATCGCCCGGGCCCTCGTCAACCGCCCCCCCCTGCTCCTGGCCGATGAACCGACCGGGAGCCTGGACACAGCCACCTCCGCCGAGATCATGGCCCTGCTCAAGGAACTGCATCGCGATGGGCAGACCATCGTGATGGTCACCCACAATGCCGAGAATCAAGCCTATTTCGACCGAGTGTTGGTGCTACGAGATGGCCTGGTCGATTTTGGGAAGCTCGAAACTGTGGCCCATTGATCATCTGGACCGGCGCGACCTTCGACTTCCACAGAGGCGCGTTCGGCAGCCGGGAGAATGCCTCAATGTCCCAGGATCATCCCGCCACCATGCTCGCTCACCGCCCATGCGGGCGGCCGTGGGCCCTGAAACCGGATGCCCTTCGTGAGTCGCTTTTTTCAAGGCACCCCACAGACCTTCAGCAGAAAGGGGAGCCATGCATTGGCGATTCCACGCGTGGTCCTCCGTAAGCGCCGTGATGTCCCTGCTCGACCTACGATCTCCCCTCTGGGGGTCCGGCCCTTACCGTTTGTAGGACAAGGACCCTCGGTTTCCCGTTCGAGAATCGCCTGACCGAAAATGGCTGACCTCTTTTGGGATCAGTTCCTTTTCGGTGGGGAGGGCTTTGCCCTATTTCATGGAGGAATCATGAAATCCAAATATCTTTCAGTGGTCCCAGCCGCCCTCGCTTGCAGCATGCTGGCTGCCCAATCCGGGCCCACCCTCTACGGGGTGGCTGACCTGTCCGTAGAATCCGTCAAGGCCGAAGGCGCCACGGCTCCCGGAAGCGACATCTCAAGCCGCACCCGCCTGAACGCCAACAGCTCCCTGCTCGGCATCAAGGGCAAGGTCGCCATGGACAACGGCGCCACGGTCATCTACCAGTTTGAAACTTACATCGACCTTGGGAACAACGAAGTCGGCTCGGCGAACACGCCGATCATCAACAACGGACAAACCACGAAGGTGGGTGGCCTAAACGGACCGGGAACGGGCACCGTGTTCGGCGCTCGCAGGGACACCTTCCTAGGTCTGATGGGCAGCTGGGGAACGCTGAAGGCCGGCTACCTCTCCACCCCCTTCCGCGCCACCACCGCGAGCTTCGACCTGGCGCCCGGAGCCACGGGTGTGGCGACTTCCTACAACATCTTCGGTAAAGCCACAGACAGCAACACCTTCTTCTTCCGCGCGCCCGAGGTGGAATACACGACTCCCATCTGGGAAGGGCTCTATGGAACCGTTGCCTACCTGGTGAATTCGGCCAAGAGTGCGGACGGGAATGTGGATCCTTATGGCTGGGCGGCTTCGGTCAACTACAAGATCCAGGCGTTTCGGATCGCCTTGGTCCACACGAATTTAAAGGATGTGGGATTCGGCGGTGCCGTCAGCGAGTCCAACAAGTCCGACGCGGGCTTTGTTTCCTACACCTTCCCCACCGACACCACCCTGACCGGCATGTTCCAGCAGTACCGGGGCACGATCACCACGGGCACTCCAACCGCCCCTGTGGACAGGGACATCAAGCAGAAATCCTTCTACTTCGGAATCAAGCAGGTGTGGGGACGCCACGAGATCTTCGGTGTCTACGCTTCCGCTCCGGACCGCGAAGGCTCCTACCTGTCCACCCAGGATTCAGGCGCTACCCAGGTTTCATTGAGGTACGCCTACAACATGTTCAAGAACACCCAGGCCTACGCGGTCTACTCGCGGATCTCCAACGACGCGAATGTGGCCTACAACTTTGATGTGGGCGGCATCGGAAACGCCTCCTCAGGCGCGAAGGTCGCCCTCGGCTCGGACCCGACCTCTATCGGAATCGGCCTCCGGCACACATTCTGACGGCGTTTAGAATGGGAGGAGGCCCGGGGGCACCCGCCTCCTCCCATCTCGATCTCCCCTTGAAGCCATGTCCCATTCCAAGCCAGACCCTGTGCTATCGACCCTCCTGGGCGCCCGGGAGCAGTTCGTCCGCTTCCTGACCGCGCGGACCCGTGATCGGGCCGAGGCGGAGGATCTCGTCCAGGCCTCCCTCCTGAAAGTCATCCAGACCTCCGCCAAGCCAGACATTGCCGAGAGCGCGGTAGCCTGGTTCTATCAGGTGCTTCGGAACGCCCTGGCAGACCACCACCGGGCCAGCCAGTCCCGACTCCGCGCCACGGAACGGCACGCCCGCGACCTGGTGGAGGCCGAGGAGCCGGAACTGGAAAGGGTGGCCTGCCAGTGCATCCAGGCGCTGCTCCCCACCCTGAAGCCGGCCGAAGCCGAGGCGCTCGAAGCCATTGACCTGGGCGGCCGGACGCCCGCGGAAGCCGCAGCCCTCCTGGGTGTCACCCCGAACGCGATGTCGGTGCGTCTGCATCGGGCCCGGAGGGCCCTCCGGGAGAAGGTGGAGCGGACCTGCCGGACCTGTGCGGCCCATGGGTGCCTCGACTGCCGATGCCGGCCGGCCCAGGCGAAACCAAAAAACCTGTAAGGAGGTCGGAGCTCGCCCGTCTTCCTCTGTGAAGGCCGTCATCCCGGCCCCTTCCAGAGGAGGCACCATGTCCAGCTCCATCACCCTAAGCGTCCCCACCATGACCTGTGGGCACTGCGTTTCGACCATCCGGAAAGCCCTCCTGGGGCTGGGGCTTGCCGAAGCCAGAATCGACCTGAAAGCCAAGGAAGTCCGCATCGCAGCTCCGGCCAGCGCGGTACCCGGCGTCCTCGCCGCCCTGTCGGCCGAAGGCTATCCCGCCACCACCCTTTGATCACAGGTCGTTGGCCGCGACCGGACCCGTCCAGTCGCGGTCATCCTTCTATCCCGTCCCCAGATGTGCCCGCAGCAGAGTGGCCCCGAGCTACCCAGGAGAACCCATGGAATCCCGAACCTTTCCCGTCGAGGGCATGACCTGCGCCACCTGCGTGTTCCGGGTCGAGAAGGCCCTGAAGACCGTGCCGGGGGTGGAGGCCGTCACGGTGAACCTCGCCCTGAATGAGGCCACCGTGGCTTTCGGCCCCTCGGTCACGCCCCAGGCTCTAGCCCAGGTCGTGACCGACAAGGGCTACACGCTCGTGCTCGACCGCTCGAATCTGTCTGAAGGCGCGGAAGCCCGGACCCTCGCTCGGAAAGCCGCCGTCGCCTGGATTCTGTCTATCCCCCTGCTTCTCACGATGATCCCCGGTCTGGCCTTCCACCTCGCCTGGCAGGTCCAGGCTCTGATCTCCGCCGCAGTGGTGTTCGGTGCCGGCCAGTCCTTCTTCCTGCGCGCCTTCAAGCTGCTGCGCCAGGGCGAGTCCAGCATGGACACCCTGATCGCGCTCGGTTCGGGCACCGCCTGGGCCTTCGGCATCTCGGAGGGCCTCGCCGGTCGCCATCACCTGCCCTTTGAAACCGCGGGGCTGCTGGTGGCCTTCCTGCTGCTCGGGAAGTGGCTAGAAGCCAAGGCCAAGGGCAAGTCTGCCGACAGCTTGAAGGCCTTGCTGAAACTGGCTCCGAGCACGGCCATGCTCCTTGAGGCGGATGGATCGGAGCGAGAGATTCCCGTGGCCGAGCTCCACCCAGGCGACCGCATCCGCGTCCGCCCTGGTGCGAAAATCCCCGCCGACGGGTCTGTCCTCACCGGTGAGGCCGATGTAGAGGAGGCCCAGTTGACTGGTGAACCGCTTCCCGTTTCCAAGCGTGCAGGGGACCGAGTCCTCGCCGGCGCCCTAGTGCATGGAGGCGCCCTGGAAGTGGAAGTCCAAGCCGTGGGTGCCCAGAGCTGGCTGGCCCAGCTGGCCGCCCAGGTGGCCGAAGCCCAAACCTCCAAGGCCAGCGTCCAAGCTCTGGCGGATCGCATCTCGGGCCGGTTCGTCCCCGCGATCCTGCTCCTCGCCGCCCTGACCTTCCTCGGCTGGTACCTCTATACCAGTTCCGTGGCGGAGGCCTGGCGCCCGGCCGTCACCCTCCTCGTAATCGCCTGCCCCTGCGCCCTGGGTCTGGCCACCCCCGTGGCCATGACCACGGCCCTGGGTACCGCCGCCCGGCACGGACTGCTGATCCGGGAAGCTGATGCCTTCGAACGCCTGGCGAACCTCACGGACCTGGCCTTCGATAAGACCGGCACCCTCACCGAGGGACGGCCTGCCTTGCAGGAAGTGCGCGCCTTCGGCGGGTGGGCGAAGGACGACCTGGTGCGCCTGGCCGCTTCCCTGGAGCGGGATTCCGAGCACCCGCTCGCCAAGGGCCTCCGCGAGGCCGCACAGGGGCAAGCGCTGGAATCGGTGGAAGGTTTCCGGGCCTTCCCGGGAGGCGGAGTCTCGGGCACCCTCCGGGGTCGCGCGTACCGCCTGGGCAACGCCAGCTTCCTCGGCACGGACCTCTCTTGGGTCGATGCCGAGGGCACTCTGGTCGGGCTGCAGGAGGAAAACCGCCTCATCGGCATCTTCCGCCTGGCGGATGCGGTCCGCCCTGCCTCGATGGGCCTGATTCGGGAATTGAACGCCCAGGGGCTGAAAGTACACCTCTGGAGCGGAGACCGTCCCGAGGCCGCGAAACGCATGGCGGAGTCCCTCGGCCTGTCCGAAGGCCTGGGTGGATGCACTCCCGAGGGAAAGCGTGCCAAGGTATCCAATCTCCAGGCTAGCGGACGGGTGGTCGGATTCGTGGGCGACGGGGTCAACGACACGGCGGCCCTCGCCCAGGCCGATGCAGGCATTGCCATGGCGGGCCTTGAGGCCGCGCAGGCCGCCGCCCCCATCAACCTGCTTCGCCCAGGCTTGGAGCCGCTCCGCATGGGCCTCCGCCTCGCCAAGAAAACCCAAGTCATCGTCCGGCAGAACCTGGTCTGGGCCTTCGCCTACAACCTCGTGCTCATCCCCCTCGCGGCCACGGGCACCCTGGAGCACTTCGGGGGTGCCATGCTCGCCGGTGCGGCCATGGGCCTCAGCAGCGTGACGGTGGTCCTCAATGCGCTCCGTCTCAGGTCCATTCCCGGAGGGCACTGATGTCCTTTGGAGCGGGAATCGGCGAACGAAAGGCCCCTAGCGGGCCCGCCTTCTCAGCTTGCGCCAAGCCATGACAGTTCCCGTGATTCCAAGGGCGAACCACAGTCCACTGACCGCGAAGATCACGCTACGCTTCGCACCATCGCCAGTGATGTCCAGGCTGTGAAGCCTGAAGCACCAGTCGTAGAACCGCCACACACCGGTGCGTCGGGCCTTCACCTCCCCCGTGAGCCCATCCACATAAAGGTGCATCGAGGGGCCCTGACTCAAATGGAAGGCATAAGCAGGAAAGGGGCCTGGGTATTCCGTGGGCGCGGTTCTGGCGTTTCCCCCGCCTCCCGTGAGGGCCACGCCCTTCTCATCCGCGTCGTAGAAGAGAACTGCGCTCGGCAGGAAGTCTCCCTTGAAGTCCCGCTTCGCGGCGGCCTCTGCCCAGGTCACCGGAATGGCCGAGCCCAGGGAACACCGCTCCTCCAGGTCCCAGACGGATGTTCCCTCTTCCTTGTGGACCACCGCGACGGGATGCCCTTCGATGACCTGGATGGAGACCTTCCTCGCCCGCTCGACCAAGTCGGGAGGCGGAATCATCCCCGCCTTTAGCAAGCTCGGAGCCTCCTTGGGCCCGGTACTCAGGGTCCGCCCCCGAACCTGGTCGAGGGGCCAGATCACAAAGGCGATGGCCGTCCCCATCCACCAGAGCAGGGGCAGCAGGAGGCCGATTCCCAGCCAGAGATGCCCGTTCCAAAGCCTTCGCCAACCCAGAGGACCCATGTTCAAAGCCTACCGGAACCAGGCCCGACTTGGATTCCGGTTTCCATCCTTGAAGCGTTCTGGCGAGGAAAGTTGGGTCTTGGTGGAAGCCACTCGCCAACCATCGCCCATCTGTTCGAAGGCGCTTCCTTGCTTGGACGAAGTGCTGCTCACCCTGCTGGCCGAACGCTACGATCGGCGCAGCGTCGTCATCACCTCGAACCTCGTGTTCTCTCTATGGGACTGGATTTTCAGGGACCCCATGACCACGGTGGCGGCCATCGGCTGCATCGTCCACCACGCCATGATCCTCGAACTCACCGGCCCCAGTTACCCTGCCGAAGCAGCAAAGGCTCGCCTTCCGAAAGATGCGTAGGTGACCCGATGCCCGATGCTGGAGACCCAAAGGTGATGGCCCTTTTCATTGCATGGTGATCCGCGGTAGCAGGGCATTCCCTTATCGGGGAGCGGGGGCGATCTCCCGCCGGACTTCCTTGCCATCGAAGCCCAGTTCCCTTTTCCACTGGACCAGAGTCGTGTCGATCGATGCACCTGGCTGGAACACGATTTGGGTCTCACGCCTGTCAAAATCGATCTGGACAGAGCCCACGCCAGGGGTCGCCGCCATGGTCTTCTGAAGGGTGCCGACGCAAGGTGGGCACTCGAACTGAGGAGTGGAGATTACTAGGAGGGTGCCCCCATTTGGCCTGGGCGGCGTCAGGGCCGTGAGAGGCGAATCCTTCTCTGCGTGGAGAAGGTGGGGTGAGGCCCAAGCAACCACATAGGAGGCCACCAGGATCGTCACCGCCAGGGTTGGGAACCTGGGGACCGTTGCGCAGCAGTCTTCCGCAGGCCTAATCGAAGTGAAACGCTTGCGCATCCACCACCCGATCACTCCCAGAAGCAGGGTCAGAAGGCCGCCTAAAGCCCACGGGCGAATCCAGGCGATCTTGGCTCCCAGGGTTCCTGTGGCCACGCCGAGACCCGCCAGCGTCAGGGGCACCCAGCAGCAGGCCGAGGCCAGCACTCCCAAACCAACGGAGGCCCACACCGTGTGCCTGACACTGTCCTCGCCATTGAGTGGAGGGGGAGTGCAGTTCCCCGGTCTACTCACGGACTCATCCACCTCGGAGGGAGGGCAGGTATCGTGGTGTTCAGAGGCCATTGGAAGGCCCCCTTTCAGCAGCCGCTATCGCTTTCATTTTCTTGATCACATCCCCCAGGCAGCAGCCACCGCTTGGATTGGTCACCTCGCAACGGCAGTTTCCCGCTTTCACCTCAGCCTTGATGGACTCCAGTATCGTGCTCTTCCCATTCAGGACCCAGTCCTCACGGAGGCTCTCCGCACTGTGATCGAAGCAGTAGCAAAGCGGTCGCGGTGCGCCAACCTCCTTCACTCCCACCCGCAGGGTCAGGTCGCCACGCGAAAAAGTCTGAGCCCCATCCGTGCTGAAGTACACAAGCTGGCACTCCGGGCTGGCGCAAAAGCGGTACCCCTCATCCTGGACTTGCTGAAGGAGGTGTGGCTGGAGCAGGGATCGTAGCGTGATCGACTTCACGGGTTCTCCAACCGCTCCACACGCCGGGCAGGAGGCTGTTTTTTGGGGATTGGCCATAGGGCTGCAACAGGCATGGATCGCGCATCCCTTGTCTTGTTCAATCGTCATGTCTCTCCTCTTCATGAATGGGCCCGGAGGAACGCACCCCCTGGGGATTTGAGACGGTGCAATTCGGAACGCAGAGCCTTAGGAATGCCGGGCACAGGGGCCCCGGCTCCCCCTCGCAGGCCTTCCGCAGGCTCTGGAGGACATCCTTCGTGGCTTGGAGTTCCACCAGACGCTCCGTCAAGGCGTGGATCTTCTGATCCAACAACCCCTTCATGGACGCACAGGCCTGATCATCCTGGATGTCTGTGTGAAGAAGCGCTCTGATTTCTTCCAGGTTGAAGCCGCTTCGCTGAGCCTGCTTGATGAAACGCAAGGTGTCCACGGACCCGGTGTCGTATATCCGGTAACCCTTGGAGGTCTTGCCCACTGGTTTCAGGAGGCCCATGCGCTCGTAGAGCCGCACCGCCTGATCGCTCACCCCGCAGGCTTTGGTGAGGTCGCCCATCTTCAGCAACTTCTGCCCCACGGCCACCTCCCATAAAGAAGGTTAAGGTCTGTACTTGGGTATAGAGTCAAGGGACTGTCGGCAATTTTCTCGGTGGCTCTCCAAGGGTTCAAGAAACCCGTACTACCTCAACTCCTGTGACAAGAAAGCTGGGCTTGCGGCCCGAGGGGAGTGCCCTCCGCTACGGCCTGCTTCCTTCATGGGGAATCCTAATTGTCGCTGGCGAGCAAAAGAAGTTGACCTCGGGGATCGGGCAGTGATGCCGGTCAAGGTGCACAGCATCGGTGTCGTGGGAAGGGAAATCCTGTATCATGGACAGGTTCGGAGGAGTCCATGTCCCAGATGTGTTGAAGCGCAACGCCTACCAGGCCCAGCCTTCGTACATCTCAAGGAACTCACATGCGACATCTTTCCAAGCCCGCCCAGTACCTGTCCGGTTTCCTTGCGGGATCCGCCGGTTGTCGCTGTTGTCCGTGCCTGTCCCTCATGACAGCTAGCACTCGATACGCCACGACTGGAGTGGAGCATGGATTCAACGACGACACACCGAACCCCAGAGACCCTCAGCAGATCGCCATGGCTTGATCCCGTTCTCTTCGCCGGGAAGGCCCTTTACCGGCCTCGAAGAATCGGAGCGGTATTGCCGAGTGGCCGATCCCTGGCCAAGGTCATGGCACGGCTGGCGCCCGGGAGGACCATCGTTGAGTTGGGTCCTGGATCAGGAAGCATCACAAGGCAGCTTCTGACCCACCTCCCGATGGAAGGTCGGCTTCTCGCGTTGGAGCTTGATCCGGATTTGGCCTATCGCCTCCGAAGCCAGGTCAGGGATCCCCGCCTGGCCATTTGCATGGGAGATGCGGCGGATCTCGGGCAGTGCCTCCACACCCTAGGTGGGCGCCCGGTAGATGCCATCGTTTCAGGCCTTCCCTTCCAGTCGCTTCCGGCCCTGTCGAGGGACCGCATCCTGGCGGCCGCACGGGCCGAGCTTGCGCCGAAAGGCCGATTCATCGCCTTCCAGTACGGCCTGAGGTTGCTCCCGGTGTTCCGGAGGCATTTCCGACGGGTTCACGTCCTGGGCCCGGTTTGGCGAAACCTACCACCGGCCTATGTGATCGTCGGCCTTCCCTGATTTCTCGAGGACCTGCCATGGCCCCATGCCCCGCCCAATCGGTACTGGATCTGATCGGCCACACCCCACTCCTGAGAATCGGCCGGATTGACACAGGTCCCTGCGAGTTGTTTCTCAAACTGGAATCCCAGAACCCAGGTGGATCCATCAAGGACCGTGTCGCTCTGGCCATGACCCGCGAGGCCGAACGAGAGGGACGGCTGAGGCCCGGCGGTGTTCTCGTAGAAGCTACCGCGGGGAACACTGGGCTCGGACTCGCCTTGGTAGGACGTGCCAAAGGCTACCGCGTGCTGCTGGTGGTCCCTGACAAAATGGCGGAAGAGAAGATGATCCAACTGCGGGCCCTGGGCGCGGAGATCTACCTGACTCGCTCCGATGTGGGCAATGAGCACCCAGACTACTACCAGAATGTAGCGGCTCGCCTGGCTGCCGACATCCCAGGTGCGTTCTACACCGACCAGTTCACCAACCCCGCGAATCCGAAGGCCCATGAGGAAAGCACGGGACCCGAGATCCTGGCCCAGATGGGCGACAATGTGGATGCAGTTGTCTGCGGCGTCGGTTCGGGGGGAACCCTCACAGGCCTTACCCGATGCTTCCAAAAGCACAATCGATCGGTGGACATGGTGCTCGCGGACCCTGAGGGATCGGTCCTAGTGCCCTGGCTTCAACACGGGGTGATGGAGCAGGCTGGGAGTTGGGCTGTGGAGGGGATCGGAGAGGACTACCTTCCGCCCCAGGCTGATTTCACGGCGGTGCGACGGGCCTACATCATTTCTGATGAGGAGAGTTTCAAGGCGGCTCGCGGGCTGCTGGAGGCCGAGGGTATCCTCGCGGGATCATCCACAGGCACGCTTCTGGCAGCCGCCCTGAGGTATTGCCGAGAACAGAAGGCACCCAAGCGGGTGGTGACATTCGTGTGCGACACCGGGGCCCGTTACCTATCCAAAGTCTTCAACCCATCTTGGACTCGCCGACGAGGCTGGGGCGGTCCTTCCCGCCTTGGCGACCTGAGGGACTGGGTGGTGCGGCGGTTCGAGGACGGAACTGCGGCATCGGTGAGTCCCGGCGATTCCACAAGGAGTGCCTTGAAGCGCATGGAAGCCGCTGGATTGACCGTGATTCCCGTTCTGGACGGGTCGGGCCTGGTTGGGGCGGTGGAGATTCGCACCCTGCTCGCTGGGGGAATCTCCGATCCCGCGGCACGAACCCTTCCGGTCAGCCACTGGGTCTCGGGCGAACTGCCATGGCTAGATTCGGGCGCGGATCTAGAGCTGCTCCACGACTTGGCTCTCCGGAACCCCATGGTTTTCGTCATCCACGAAGGTAGACCCTATGGGTTCGTGACCCCCCTCGATCTCGCGTTCATTCCAGAGGCACCATGACCCTGCGAATGCCCGCTTAGATCATCGTCGTCAGAGTGCCCAGGCGTTCTCACCACTTCTATACCCAGGGCCCTCCTTCTCCTTCGTAGGTTTTATAGGGAGGATGTCAATACCTCCTGAAGGGCTCAAAGTACTGCCGCGAATTTTCGGCAAGAACGAGACGGAACAAACGGACCAATGGTGCATCCCTTCTATGAGCCGCCGAACTGGCTGACCTCACAAAGGAGATTTCATGAAGATCACTCGAAACCTGCTCATCATCCTTGCCCTTTCTCCCTCCAGCATTGGTTTTGCCGGGAACACTGGGGCTCAGGCTGTGCCAGCCAAGAGCACTGAAGGCCACTGCTCGATGAGCAAGGTCATCAATGAAGACAAGGATGATGGTGTGCTCACCGTCGATCCCTGGTACTTGCAAACTGCGGATGACCTCCGCGCGAAAGCACAATCGTCTATAACTTGCAGTGATAGGCCTAGCTGCATGAATAGTACAGAGAAGGAGACAATCGCCTCAGCCACGATGACCGTCAATTCGTGGTATTTGCAGACGGATAGCGACTTGAACCCGAACGCGCGCCGAACCATGACTTGCGAGGAATCACAAGGTCATAGGAATAGCGCGAGGAATGGCATCAAGGCGGATAGAGCAACCCAGGACTCCTGGTACCTGCAAACCGCGGATGACATTCGCGCGGCCTCTAAGCAGCCCTTGCGTTGCAATGCTGTACAAAACTGTATGACCAGCACCGGTTCCGATTCAGAGGGCACCGAACCCACCTCCATGTTGCTCGGGGCCCAGCCCTGAACGCATTCTCTTTAATCAGTAGGAGCCAGGATCACTGGAACCTCCAGATCCTTCTGAGAAGCCGCGTATGGTCATCGACCGAATCTGAGACAAGGGGTTGAGTCCGAAGGTGCCCGACACACCTCTCCAATATTTATCCCTGCGTCTCGTTCTGGCTAAGGCACACTGGGGGTCTACCTGGACTCGGCCAGAATGAACGGTGTGAACCTAACTTGCGAATCGTTGGTTGAGGGGCATCTCGATGCCATCTACGCCTACGCCCGGGCAAAGGTTCGCCAAGAAGACCTCGCTCGGGATATCGTTCAACGAACCTTTCTAAAGGCCTTCGAAAAGCGCGGCCAGTTGCGAGATGTGTTGGCGGTACGCGGCTGGTTGTTGTCCATCCTCCGCAACGAGATCGCCATGGAGTTCAGGGCTAGCGCCAAGTTCGAGGTTTGGGACGATCAGGCCTTCGAGAACATCCCCAGCCCGGAGGGCGAGGAACCCGTTGACCCTGTTCTGCTCGCTACGCTACCCGAAGCCATGGCCGATCTCTCTGAAGCCGCGCGATCGCTTCTTTATCTCCGGTACCAGCAGGATCTTTCCTATGAAGAGATGGCTGACATTTTGGGCATACCCATGGGCACCGTGCAAAGTCGCCTTCATCGGGCAAAAGCTTCTTTGAAGTCGGCAATGGCTAAGGCAGGGAACCGACTGAAAGGGGGTGCGACATGAATGAAAAACCCACCTCCGCAACGGCATTCGAAAAGGATCTTCGCTTGGTGCTCCATCCGACCACTGCCCCGGATGACCTCCGAGTGAGCTTGTTGCGTGCCGCTAGGCGACAGGATTCGCCCTGGAGTTGGCGTGCAATTGGCCTCGCGGCAACACTGTTGATCCTTCTCGGAGGAGGTTCATGGGGCTGGCTGGTTCGCTGGCGAAGCCTAGAGGCTGAACGAATCAGTCGGGCTGCGATCCAGAGCTACATGGAAGTCCAGCGAGTGGATTTCAAGGTGGATCCCACTCTACCCAACCCTGAAGAGCACTACAGCCAGTGGTCTTCCCGAGCGGTCGGTTTCGACAGCAGGCTTCCGGTGTGCTTGACAGGACAATCACTGAAGGGGGTATGTGCCTGCACCATGGCCTCCTGCCGCGCGGCCTGCTACCGCCTAGAGGATGGGCGAGCCATCTATGTCTTCGAACGCCCCCTTGGAGGCCTGGAGGATGATTCTGGAAAAGCTCGAACAATCTTTGCAGCCAACCACCGGGCTCTTGCCTGGAATGAAGGTGGCCATGGATATGTCCTCATAGAACCCCCAGGATGGAACCCTGTGGGTTGATCCATCCCCGAGGTAATCGGCTATTTCAAGGATTTCGCCGTGGGAATCCTGATGGTCTCGGCAGTGCGGTCATCCTCCGCAAGGACCACCACAACGCGCAAGCCTAGTTTCACCTGATCGGCGCTCACCATCTCGCTGCCGCGCATGATCATGGTGCTCTTGGCGAGCGGAATGGTCTGCGCCTTTCCGTTCTTTAGGGTCAGTTGGATCTTGCTGCCATCCATGGCCTTCACGGTTCCCATGAGGGTCTTGTGGGTGTGGGCCTGGACAATGGCGGCGCTGCCAAGCAGGGCGGTGGTGCAGAGCAGGTGTGAGGATCTTGTCATCGGGGTTCCTTTCTGTGGGTGGACGGGGCGCTTTCCCCGGCCGAGGAGAGGGCGTCCGTCCCGTTGAGAAAATCGTCTTCGGCCTTGGTTTCGCGCTGCTTCATGGGCGAGGTTGGGTTCATGCTTCTCATGTGGTCGAGTTCATCGGCAGTGGTCCTGGGGAGGTGCCGGATGAAGTGGACGAGTTTCCAGGTCTGGTCATCCTCGGCGTGGGATGAGGCACCCCAGGCGGGCATGCCCGTCAGCCGCACACCGTTCTTGATGATGGAGAACAGTTCCCCATCGCTCAGGTTCTGAGTGACCGAAGTCGTCATATCAGGGGCCTTGGGGAAGAGGTTTCGGCCAATCTCGGTGTTTCCCTTCCCATCGTTGCCGTGACACAGCGCGCAGTGATCCGCCCAGTGCATCCGGCCCCCCTCCAGGGCAGCCTCGTTGAAGGGCACGGGATTGACCAGGGCGCGGTCTGATCGGGGAATGGCCGCGTGCCGGAGAGATCGAGCCAGCAGGGCCTCGACGGCCGTCGGCTGGTCACGAGCACTGACACCGTGGACGATGATCCAGGCGATGAAGGACACAGCGGATATCACCAGCAACAATAAGAGGCCCAGGACCTCAGCGTGTCGACGCATGAAAGCGCGCCCTCGATTCATCACCAAGTCCATGAACGAACTCCTCGATTGAGAGGGTAGGCTCCGCCAGAGCTCTGACGGAATGTCAGTATCGTCCAGTAGGATTAGGGGAAGATTAAAGTTCAGCCCCAATGGGAAGCCATTCGTCCAGGGGGTTCAGAAGGGGCGTGCAATGCGTTTGAGGGCCTTCTGGTCGTTTCCAAAGCGGCACAGGGCCTCACAATGCGCTTCGAGATCGGTGAAGGTGATCAAGGACGGCCGATTGGCCAACTGGCGGAAGGCCGGACGAAGGAGTTGCGCCCGCACTTCGCCCTCCCGCTCATCTGGCGCGATGAGGAACAGATCAGGGTCGAGCCCGGAGAGTGACAGGCTCAAATCCTGTAACCGGAGAATGCCCGAATAGATGGAGGTGCTTTTCTCCACCTCGAAGGCGCAGGCCACGCTGTTTCCCTGGAGCCAGAGAACATCGATCAGCTCGACGGTGTTGGTCACCTCAGCCCCCAGGTCCAAAGGCGGGAGGACCGCCAAGGCCGTTTCCCCGAGCCTTCCGCCGCCATGGCAATTCGGCGCGGATCGGTCATTGCGCGCAATCCAAACCTGGTAGCCGAGGGCTTGGCCGACCTTCAACAGGTGGGCCTGCATCCGAGCGTGCAGTGAAGACTCCTTGGCGTCATCCAAGACCTCCTGATGGCGTTTATCCAGGGTTTTTCGAATCTTCTTCTCTTCAAAAGCCAGGGCAGTTTCGACATTGGAATCCATGGCGATCTTGCCGATACCGACATCGAAGAGAAAACCTGAGACGGCACCGAGATCCCGGGAGAACCGGGTGGCGAATCGATCATTGAGGGCCTGGATGCCCTTCCGCATGACCAGGTAGTCTCGCCAGGATCCGAGCTTCAAGGCGCTTCCCGTGAGGGCGTTGAACCCGCCCAGAATGGCCGTGTTAAAGGGGGGCATCAGGGTGGGGTGGAGGAAGTAGAGGATGTTCGCGGAGGCCGGTCCCATCCCCTTGATCTTCAGCCCATCCAGTCGATGGATCGCATCGAGGATCTGGTCTTCCCGGGCGGCCTTGAAGGCCTCCTCCAGGAACCGGGCGAATCCGAGTTGGTTCTCCCGGTGCTCGTAGATGTCGGGAATCCGAAGTTTCGGCTTCCAATAGAAGGCATGAGCCGCCCCCTGGAAGACCTGCTTCTGCTCGGTCACGGCGGCCATCAGGAACTCGAGGCTGGACCCGCGGTAGTCGCGGGGAAAAGTGCCCTTGACCATGTCCTGGATGACCGTTTGCACACCGCGGCGGATGTTCCGGAAGGCCTTCAATCGATCTTCGCCGAGGAACCACGTGTGATAGACGGATTCGGGATCTGCGAAATACCTGTCCACAGCCGCGTCGAGAACGCCGACTGCCTCAGTGGGGGCGGATTCCATGTTGGACCTCGATGGACAAGCGGATGTTGCCTTGGTGGGAATGGAAAATCATACGGCCTTCATGCCGAGTGGGGGTGGAATCGAACCGTGAACCTGGCTCCGCCTTTCGCTCGGTTTGACGCGCGGATTTCCGCGCCATGGACGCTCGATACCCATGCGGCAATCGCCAGGCCCAGTCCCGTACCAGGAGCAGTGGCTTGGGATCGGGCAGGGTCGGATCGATAGAAACGATCGAAGATCTTCTCAAGGTCTTCTGGGGGAATCCCTGGGCCGGAATCCTCGATGATCAGATAGATGGATCCGTCGGCTTGATGGGTCTGGGCGATCACCTCACCGGGAGCGGGTGTGAACTTCAAAGCGTTCCCGATCAGGTTGCCGATCATCAGGTGGAGCCACCGTTCATTCCCCAGGATGATCGCCGCCTCTGAATAGCGGAGGCTCAAGTGAAGGCCTGAGGATTCGGCCTGCTCCAGGAAAGCATCCACCTGGGCTTCCAGAATCTGGTCCAGCCTGACCGGCTCCAGATGAACGACCAACCTTCCGGAGTCCGCACGAGCCAGCAGGAGGAGGTCTTCAACAGTGCTGCTCAGGCGATCGACCTCCGCTCCGATGGTTTTGAGCGTTGCCTCGTGTTCCTCTGGTGTGTGGTGCCGCTTGAGGGTGATATCGATGGCGTTTCTGACGGTCGCCAACGGGCTTCTGAGTTCATGGGAAGCATCCGCCGTGAATCGCTTCATGGACTCGAAAGATGAGTCCAGGCGGCTGAACATCCGGTTGAGGGTTTCTACCAAGCGTCCGATCTCCGAGTCCTTGCCTGGATGAGTCAGACGTCGATGGAGGCTGCTGGCCTCGATTTCTTGGGCCATGATTGTGATCCGCTCCATGGGGGCGAGGGCCTTTCCGGCAAGCCAATACCCTCCCAGGCTGGAGACGAGCACGCCGAGGGGCGCCAGGATCAGCAGGCCCAGACGCAAGGCTTCCAGCGTCTCCCTGATGTCGCCCATGTCTTCTACGACGCGAATGATACCCTTCCTCCCCGATCGGACCTGATAAGGAAGGGAGAGGACACGCCAGAAGGCGCCATCCTTTTCCAAGGCTTCGAACTGAGCAGTGGAGGGGTTTTTGAGCGGGAGGGTGGTCAGGACCGGCTCGAGTGGGCTGCCGCTCAGTTCGGGTGAATCGAAAAAGACCCGCCGCTCCCCCTGGGTCTCATGGATGAGGGCCAGCTTTCCGATTTTCCCGAGTTGCTCGACCTGGCGATCAGTCAGGATGTGGCAGTCTTCGGTCTCATCAATGATTTTCAGGATGGCGTAGGCGCTGGCACGAAGCGGCTCATCATGGTGGTGCAGCAGGTGGTGGTGGACCACCGCATAGAGCATGGCCCCGAACACGGTCAGAACCGCCAACAAGGTGAGGCTGTACCAGGCCGTCAGTCGAAAGCGAAGGGTGCCAGTCGTCTTCATGAGCTGGGCTCCCGGAGCACATACCCCGCCCCACGGACGGTATGAATGAGCTTGATTGGGTTTCCGTGGTCAACCTTCTTGCGCAGATAGTTGATGTAGACATCTACCAAATTCGAACCGCCGTCATAGTCGTAATCAGAAGCCCATACGTGGTCCAGGATCATGGATCGTGTCAGAACCAGCCCCTTTCTCCGGACCAGGAATTCGAGCAGGGCGAATTCGCGAGAGGAAAGGTCGATGAGCTTCCCCCCGCGACGGACTTCCCGGCTTCCGAGTTGGATTTCCAAATCCGCAATCAGAAGCCGGTTCTGGGGTTCTACTGCTGGTCGGCGACTGATCGCTCTTAGCCGAGCCATCAGTTCTTTGAAGGCGAAAGGCTTCGGAAGGTAGTCATCCGCGCCCAGGTCCAAGCCCCGGACCCGGTCATCCAGTCCGCTTCTGGCGGTGAGGATGAGGACGGGAACCTTGGATCCCTTGGCTCGAATTCTTCGTAGGACATCGAACCCATTCAGGCCCGGAAGCATGACATCGAGAACCACGGCATCGTAATGGGCCGACATGATCATTTCTTCGCCACGAAGGCCGTTGGCGGCGTGTTCGACAGCAAAGCCCTCCTCCCGAAGCCCGCGGCGGAGCACTTCCGCCAGCCTTGATTCATCTTCCACGATGAGGATCTTCAACAGGGTACCTCCATTGATTTTTCCCAGCTTCCTGCCCAATTGAAGGCACTACATCTGAGGCGATGACCTGGGTTCGGATAGATTCTGCGGGAATTGGGAACCATTTCCGGAGGGCTTTAGGGTGAGAGGACGACAGTCTTCGCCAGGGATACATGAATGTACCGCACGCACAGGAAATCGAGAGCACACGCCTCTCGAAACAGTTCTGGAAGCACCTCGGTTCGATTTTGAATCAGGGGGATTTTCATATAATTGTAATTCTCATTACCTGATCTGTATTCTAGCTCAGCGCCTCCCCGGCAGTTTCCATCTTAGAGGTCGGTAGATCTCAACCTCGACATCAGGTTTCATCTGCCCGACCCTCTTTTTGTGCTCCCAGGCATCGCCTTCCTCTGGGGTTTCGAAACGAGGCCCCAAGGTGGGTAGGACTGGCGGCACCTCTGGAACATCCAGCATCTCGGGAGTGAGGATGTGGGGCTTCACCTCGACATCTGGGTCGGGCACGGATGGTTTGGAAACGACACTAGACCTCCCCGGACCCGGAAGAGAAATCCCCAACTTCCGCCCAAGCCAGGCCACTGCTAGATTCGGCGGACCACAGCGCGCTCTTCGGCAGGTCCAGGCACCAGCACCACTCGGTCGGTTTGGAGACTTTTCTGCTCTCCTGGTTGTAGCTCGGTCTTGGGTTTTCCGGCCTGGTCGATGAGCAACCGCCGCAGCCCATAGCAGCCCCACCCTGCCGGAAGCCGAGCTCAATGAGTCGGCACTGGCCCTTGAAGACCTTCGCTGACAGTTCCCGGCTGTACTCCCCCGCCATGGCCCGCTTGACGCCCTTCACGATCGTGGAGACCGGGCTGCCGTCGTTCTCAAACTGCTCGGCACAATACTGAACGGTGATTCCAGCTCGCTTGCAGATGTATTCGTAATAAGCGCTTTCATCGGCGTCCTGGAACCGCCCCCAGCGGCTCACGTCATACACGAGAATCATGGCGAAATCGGCCTGCCCGGTTTGGACCACCTGAATCAGTTCCTTCAATCCATCCCGGCCATCGATCCGAAGGCCACTTTTTTTCGCATCACTGAAGGTTCGGACAATCTGAAGGCCCCGCCTGCTGGCGTACTCCCGGAGCACATCTGACTGGTTTTCCGTTGAGTATTGCTGATGTTCCGTGGACATCCGGACGTATTGGGCTGCGCAGATAAAGTCGTCGCTCATGCTGCGCCTTGCCTCCCGTGGCGATGGCTTCGGCTCCACAAAACTGCCGTTGCCCAGGCAGACGACCCTATCCGTCTCCCTGGTGGCGCACCATGACCTGAGAGGTCAAGTTCGCTGCAAAACCATGACCTGGTAGGTTAAGTCCACAGGGGAATCTGACCTCGCGAGTCAGCGCGGCCGCCTCGACTGGGGCTCCTCGCATGCAAACCTTTGCAGAAAAACTTGGCCGACGAATCGCCAAACAACGTCGGGCCGTCGGGCTGACTCAGGCAGACCTGGCCGAAAAGGTCGGTGTCCAGCCGGAAACCATCAGTCGCGTCGAAACAGGAAGAAGGGTGATCTCGCTTAGACTGGTCATCCTTCTATCAGAATCCCTCGATATTGAGTTGCATGAACTCTTCCGGCTGCCGAAAACGGACAGCCTTAAAGATCGGGCGGTCGAAAAGCTCTTGTGGTTCGTCTCGCGCTTGTCGCCAGCCGAAATCGAGCTCGTTATGGATGTTGGCTCGGCATTACTTGGGCATGCTCGACGTGCCCAATTGGGGTAGACGAGATCCAGCGAAGACCTAGTTACTTTGAGGGAATGAGGGAATCCCAGGGGATGATGTAGCTCGTGCTGCGGCCAGCACCCACCACGATAAGACATCCACTGCTTGCGAGATCTGCGAGGTCGCGGGAGGCGGTGATGGGGCTGCAGCTTGTCAGCGCTGCGAATTTCCGGGTAGTCATACCACCCTCAAAGCCGCCGGGCCCGGCATCCAGGAGTCGGTTGAGGGCCTTCCGCTGGCGCTCGTTGATCTGCTTGTCGTTGTAACGGGCCCAGAAGGTTCCCTTGGCGAGTGAGCGCTGGATGATCTGCTCGGGCTGCGTGCAGGCCTCCGCTACCTGGGTGAGGAACCATTGCAGCCATGGAGTAATGTCCAGCCCCTGGCGGAACGCCTGGGCGGATTCCAAGGCCGCGTAGTAGTCCGGACGAACTTGGAGAATCCGGCTAGACATGCGGACGATTGGATCGCTGTCGTGAGCTTGTGAGAGGGCCAGGTCTGTGAGTGCCCTCGTGATGCGGCCGTTGCCATCGTCAAAGGGATGGATGGTGACGAACCAGAGGTGAGCCACGCCAGCACGCACCAATCCATCCGTGGATGAACTCGAGTTGAACCACTCTAGGAAGCGGTCAAGCTCCGGTTCCAGTTGAGCACGGGGCACCGCCATGAAATGGACAATGGACTCCTCCTCCGACACGCGGGTCTCTACATGGACCAGTCCCGGGCGGAGCATCCCGATGGCAATGTCAGGGCGACTCTTAGGGAAGAGCGCTCGATGCCAGCGGCAGAGACGATCCAGTGAGAGCGGGGTGCTTGGGTTCTGCATGGCATCCGAAAGGACTGCACCCACCCCTTCCGCCTTGCGATCGAATGGAGCGTTGCTGTCCACCGGAAGCCCGAGGTGGCGGGCGACGGAGGCAGCCATGGAGGCAGGATTGATGTGCTCTCCTTCGATGGCGCTGGTGCTCACCCCCTCCTGGGTGAGGACTTCAGCCAGCACTTCCTGAAAGGCTTTGGGGGAGAGAACACGGCCTGCCATCTGGAGGCGCCCCAGGGCCTGGTGTGCTGTTCCAAGCGGCCCCACCAGCTGATCCCACTGCCAGGTAAAAGCAGGCCAGTCTGCGTGCTGCCAAATCCAGCGATCCTGAATCTGTTCCTTGGGGATAAGAATGCCGGAGGCGCGACAGAGGACCTTCGGCGATGGGGAATCCAAGAGATTTTGGTCCAGGCCCTCCCCTGAGTGGTGGACAGCTACGGGCTTTGAAGGTGAAAGGCGCGTGCGCTTCACGGTAATCACATCTCCACATGATGTGATTTTGGGTTCTAATCACATCATGTGCAAGGGGGCGAGGCCTGAATGACCAGGTGACGCAAGCAGTAGGGCATCCCTAATAGCGTCCCCAGATGATGCGATTAGGCGTTGTAATCGCATCATCTGGGGTAACCCTATGCCGGGGTGACCAGCTCCAATTAACCGCATTCGAAATCAGCAATAAATAATACTACAATTAGGCACTTATCCGTTCTCTCCAGGAGGATCCCTAGGCATAGAGGAGGGGTGATCGCAGCAGGTAGCGCCTGATTGATTTTCGGCTTCAATGGAAGCCCTTTCGGGTAGGGGGGAGAACCGGAGCTGCGTAGGAGCACCTGCCCCACGCTCAGCCGCCCGGCGGGGCTATGCCCCCTGCCGGACGAGCGCAGCGGGGAGCGACCGGAGGCGAGTTGGGACCCGACTTGAGGCATCAAGTTGGGCGAGCCGAAGGGAGCGGGGCAGGAGCGGACGAAGCGGCGTAGGCTCGGACCCACGGACCGGAAGGTCGTTGTTCGACAGCCTGAGGTAATGAATTGCCTCAGCTACTCCCCGTCCATCGGGGACAGTAGATCCCGAAGCTCCCACCCAACCGCCTTGGCCAACCGTTCCATGTTATCGATGGATACGTTTCGTTCGCCGCGTTCGACGGAGCCCACATAGGTGCGATGGAGTTCCGAGAGCTCGGCCAAGCCTTCCTGAGAAAGTCGGCACTGAAGTCGAGCCCTTCGTAGATTGGAGGCGAAGAGCAAGCGTGCTGTGGAGTGGCTGCGCTTTGTTGGCACCAGCCATCGTTTGCCTTATGATGACTTTGGATCTACAGACTTAAAGTAGCATTTCCCAAATGAGGGCAATCTCGGCAATGAAATAAGGGAATCCATCCAGGTTCAGCAGAGAAGGACAGCGTGAAAGGACAAACCAGAAGGATGGTTGCCAACCTAGGCTGCCGGCTTCCCCCTCTCATGTTCCGACTTTCTACGCTTCGTTCATCACCCGGCCGCAGGCTGGAGCAGGTCAACTCCATTCGTCAGTTACCAAACCCATGCAGAGCAACCTTCTCAAGAGCATGACAACCCCGCTGTGATTACCGTCCTTGTTTCCAATAGGAGATGCGATGAACCTTCGTTGTTTTTTGGCTACTTGCTTGGTGGCCCTTTCCGTTTTTGGGCAAGAAGTGCAACCGGCTTTTGACTACCACCAAGTAATCAAGCTCGACCTGTCCAAATTTGAGGTTCCTGGTCCTTCGCGCCCAACCAAGGGGCGACGAGTAGGTGTGGGGTCGGTGGTCATCAATGTGGAAGGGCTCAATGACGAACTTCTGCGTGGCCACTGGGTGAAATATTATTTCCGGGAAATCACAGATCACCCTGATGTCTTTCAACCTGGCCTTCAGCGTGTTTTATCAGGCCTGCTTACAAAATTAGGCATGGAAGTTGTGCCGAAGGAAGATGCACCGGTGATTGTTGACCTCTATTTTCACCTCTACTTAGGTCGAAAAGGTGTACAACCCGAGGGCCATCGTTCCGAAAATGGTTCTACTTGGTTGTTTCCAACTGCCAAAAAAGTAAGCTATGACGCGACCATGGCCATTAAAGCAAAGACGGCACTAGCCTCTTATCTCCAAGCGGATAATGCTCAAATAGGTGCGGTTGATGTTTATATTTCACAATCAATCGAGCCATCCATTGGAGGTGGATTCACTTCACTTTATAAGGCCTACCCAGGAACAGAATTGATGAAATTCCCTCAATTCATATCAGCAGTGAATGCCTCTCTGGAAAATCTTGTACGAAAGGGCACGACCAAATTGGTGGAGCGAATGGATGAGGAGCGAGTCGACGATATGTGGCGGGGGCTTGCCAATCGAAAATAAGGCAACGGCCTAAAGATTTCGTCAACTCGCACCTCGGCATCCCCTCTGTTGCCACGAGAAGAATGTAGACATTCTTCTCGTGGATTTTGTTTGTCGTTACTGCATCAAAGGACGCCCTCCCTAAAGCTTGTTGGAACTGGTATGGGCCTGAGGCAAGCCCATCAACGGGAGAAGCCCTTTGGTCCAGCAGGAGGCTGGCGTGGCTGATTCTCGATGGAATCACGCACACGGTTGTCTTCCAGTTCCGGTTCAAGACTGCTGGCCCGGCGCCAACGATCGCCGAAGGGTGCTCGGCTTTTGGCCCGATCTTCTCTCTCAATGTCTGCGTGGGGGTCGCCAATTTTTTGGGCCAGAGCCTCTGACAACTCGACCAGTCTTTTCCACCCACTGCGAACCAGGCTCAGTCGGTTATCCAACCATCCAGCAAACCCCTGCTCCTGAGGCAAAGGATCACTATTTTCATGTAGGTTATAGGCTTCGCGAATCGCATCATCGGCGGCCCAATAGGCCTCACCCCGATCCTCGTGACTTCCATGGGCCAGACTCGTCTCAGCCAACCTCTCGACCCGAGCAGGTAGTTCATCTGGAAGGCATGGGGTGAGACGCATGGACCATGAGTCATCGTTAGCATGTATCAGAGACTTTTCAGGCTCGGGAGAGAGCTTCAGCCGTGTACGAAGGGTGAACCATCTCGTTAGCTTTGGCAGATATACAAGGGCTAAGGCTCGCAAGGATCTGGAGGCCAAAGGCGGTAGAGACACTGGTGATATAGAGCCCCCCAACCCCAGAGCCTGGCTTGCTTCGGATGCAATGGATCGCTGTCTCCTAACAACGTGATGGTCGAAAGAGGAAGTGGATGCATCCCGTCCAGGTCCACCATGTAGGCCGGGATTAGGGCCATCGGGTTCTCCAGGTATGTGAGTAACGCTTCCGGAACTGCCTCGATCAAGATGGGCCCCATCCGAGTTCCCAACACAAAGATCCGGCGTTCGTCCAGGTATGGCAGCGGCCTCGGCACTCCCGGGAACTCCAAGCCTTTGGGCATTAGGCCAGGCAGATGAACCCATTTGGGGATCTTCCCGTGGGCCTCGCCAGTCTCCCAGATCTTCCTCCTTGCCTCGCGCATTAAATCCGCGACCGTGCCCTTCCAGGTTTCCCACGCCGGGAGATGGTTCCATCTCCCTGGAGGAGGGAGCCCCAGCCACTCTTCCTCCCAGCTCGGGACTTGGCTCGGTGATTCGAGTCGCTCGAGACGACCATGGGGCGATTGAATTTCCAGCGCCTTCATCCTTGATTCTCCGTATGTGCTGATTGGCCCGATCAAGGGCGGTATCCGGACTGATCGCTGTCAGATCAAGGGCCGGGTCATATTTAAGAACCTTCGCGAGGTTGGCAAAGCCGTACGGTTTGCCGAGGTCTGAACCCTTCATGAGTTCTCCTTCAAATTCGAATGTAATACCTGTGATGCGTGCGCCCCGGATGTTTAGAGAGGCACTGCCGCCACGTGCTCGAAATTCCTCTAAGAATCGAGGGAAAGGACGAACGCCCCAACATTCGTTTGCGGCTTCAATGGATTGGTCCACAACCAACCGAATCTTCTGTTTGATTGTCGGTAGTCCGGTCCGTTCGGCGAGGGCACGTTCCTTCCCGCGGGGACGTGTTGAGTTCAAGCGTTCCTTCTGGTGGATTCGGCCCGACCGGGTGGGACTGGCCACGGGCTCCAATCCGAATTGTTCTTCGAGAACCCTTAATGCACCTTCGATCTTGCGGAAATCCCGTAGGACTTCCCTCGCGAGGGATCCGTCGGCACGAATGCGACTGGCGACGATATGGATATGCTCGTGGGGCTGATCATGGTGTTGGATCACACAATAGCTATCCCACCCCATTTCCTGAACAACTCGCTGAGCCACTAGCAACCACTCTTCCATCGAAAGATGCTCGCCCGGTCGAAGCGAGATCGAGAGGTGGCGGACAGGCTTTTGGATGGCCCTACGGAGTCTTGATATGGCTTCCAGCTCTCGCCGTAGGTCGGCAATTGACTCGCCAGCCAACGTGCCACCAAGAAGTGTGGCTCGTTCCATCCCGGAGGCTGTTTTTCGGAACAGGTAACTCAGCAGAGGGCCAAACCCATTACCTTTCGTGAGTTTTCCGATCATGTCGAAGTTCCTCCTGTACCCGAAGGAGGAGCTCCCTAATATTCCAGAGCTCTACCAGGATTCCGTCCGATGATGACGACTCCCCGGAATTGAGATTTCGGGCGATCTGGTTGAGGTTGTTACCGACTCGGCCAAGTTCTTGAGCGAATTCCCGGTCGATCATTGGTGGGGGAATCTGCCCAAGTAACAGATTTCGGCCAAGGGAAGACAGGCTGGTGTTGTGATTCTTGGCGGCGTTCCTGAGTTGGACATGTTCAGCGCCGGTCAGACGAACCGTGAGTATCACAGCCCGGCGTCGAGCCTCCTCGACGCGCTGCTTTCGATGATTACTGGCGGCACACATTAGAGAGTTCCTTTCCTGGCGGTAGCCACAAGGGGGTTCAGGGGCAAAGCCCCTGGCGAGCAGCGAATCGGATACAGAGGCGAGCGAAGCGACCCGATGTATTCGGTTTGCCTTGCTCGCTCCACACCATTGACGGGAGCGCTATCCCTGGGTCTACGGCTTTCCTCGTAGACGCCGATCACGGCTGCCCCTTGGAAACTCGATCCACATGCTCATATGTTGGAGGCGACTGAAGAATGGCGCGCCGTATCGCATAATCAGCGCTTCGGCAGTGCAATTGGTCGTGCAGCTGGTGGAACGGTAGTGGTCATACCGAGCCCGGATTAACCGGTCAATGAATGCAATGCCCCGGTCATATTCTCGCCCCCCACGCTCCTTGATCTCCCCGCCGAGGTCATCCAAGAACAGAAAATCTGCCTGTGCGAGTCGACGAAAGAGGCGCTCCTGATCAGCAGGATGGAGAGCCATGCTGCGCCACTCGGTGACAAGATCTAGGACACTCCTCCAAATGGCTGGTGAATTAGCAGGATCGAATTGGTTCGGAATTCCATATGCGTACTTCTTAAGGAGTTGATGCTTTGCAAGTGCAGCCATAGCGTAGGTTTTACCCACACCTGTTGTGCCCGCCAACACCACTCCATTGGGTCGAACCTTTGGCGGCGCCTGGAAGGGTATCTGCTCCAAAGTATTTCGGAGAGGTTCTTCAATTTGGCTAATGTCGGCAGCCAACTCTGCCGGCATTACACCTGCATTTTCTAGAAGCATCCGAATAGAAGATGCATTGCAACGCGGAGCTGTATCGAATGAAAGCTCTTCAGGCATGGATCACACCTCCGTGCCATGAGAGTCGCCCTCTCGAAACTGATCAATGAGTGCTCGGTCCGAATCTGTAAGGTCGTCCCTCGATCGAATCGGGGGCTTCGTATCCAGCGTCTGTGCGAGAAGATTCGCAATGCTTTTCTTCTGAAATAGCCACGGCAAACTTGCCCGCCATCCATGAGGACCCGAACCAAGGTAAAACGGCAACTTTGGGATGCGTCGGATGGCCTCAAGGATCTGTTCCAGGCCTCCAATTTCCTCGACGATTGCATCAATTCCACCAGGGAGATCCCTCGCCGTTCCCTGAGAGATCACGCCACTAGTGCCATTTGCCATTGAATTCCAAACGGATAGGATCTCCATAGCTATTGGATGGTTGGATAGGTCGATCGCCTGGTGTTGCTTCCTCCGATGTTTTGAGTACGGATTCCTTGGTTTTTCGCATGGTAGTTCCGCTTCCAATGTCGTTGGAGCACCTTCGGGATCTGTGTCTGGGTTCCATCTTCCGTAGGCAGACCGACGTCGCTTTTCCGAAAGTGTCATTGCCTCTTGCCGCTCCGCCTCGATGCGAGGATGGACATAGTGCGTCTCTCCAATCGGTTCAAATTCGAAGCGAATGAAAGGCCACGATCGGACAACAGTTTTTTCAGTTACTCGCAACAGGCGAGCAAGAATGCATAGGTCCTGTGGAATCTTTTCTGAAATCATGCAATGCACAGAGCACAAAATCAGAACACCGATAGCTTCCGCAAGGAATTCTGGAGGAGCTTGAATTAATACAGGATTGTACAGAATATCTTTTATATATATTCTTATGTATTCACTTATGATTCTCGATTGAAATGCGTTTGAACCGTAGCCGCTATGCATGTGCTCTCCAAGCGCACACCTGCGGATTGCGGTTTTGGTCGTGGTCTCCCTTCGGCCAGCTACAAATTTGACGGGTGCCCGCCCCCGACAGCAGAGTGCTCATCACTTCCCCTCTCCCTCAGAGGTCTCAAGAGAGTCGAGCCATCTCTGCAAGTCCGAGACTCTGATCAACCGGACTTTCCCCCGTTTCAGGTAGGCCAGCTTTTTATCTTTCATGGCTAGGTAGAGGGAAGTCCGATCTACCCCGCTGTACTGAACAGCCTGCGCGACGCGCAGTGTATATGGTGGTATCGCTGCATGCATTGGTGCCTCCTCGCACGGTCCGGAGCACGGCCGGATGCAAGGAGGATCTGATTTTCGTCCAACGCCAACCTGTAGATATGTTTAGTGAGGTAGGTGAATCAAATATGTGCTAGGCCGACCCTTTCCCAACCTGGACCATTCAGGAGCTCCGCTGACTTGGGGTGGCTGGGAAAGGGCATCTCCGGGTAGGGCGGATCATTGTCGTCCTGTATTCGAGGGCAGCGAGAAAGGGTTGGGGTTAAAAATGTCGGAAATTGGTCAATAGACGGGAATACGCACTTAATTCTTTCCCCATTTGGCCCAGTACGTATGCAACTACCAACATATGGTTTTATTTCATTTAACCAATCTTCGATTTCTTTTTTATGATTTTTTCCCCAACTACTAATGCTGCCTTTTGTTGAACAAACATATAATAATTTTGATTGCGCATGGATTAATTTGGCTAATTCAAAATGGTTTTCAATATTGCAACCATTAATAGCCAAAAGTAATCCACATTCTCTCATCAAAAAAATCTGGGGGGAAGGCCATATTAATTCTGCTAGTGAGTGCTCACCTGGCCTACCACCATTTAAAAACCTTGTCCGTTCAGCTTCCAGTTGGCCATGCCGAATGTGTGCCGTTGATGAAATCGCGGCAAGATTTTCAATAAATTCCCTATCAATAAATGGCATTACATAATTTCGCCCTCTCTTCATATGCTTTGTTAAATAAATATTCCAAAGAATCGCATACCAATACTCTTTGAATTGCTTCTTGGAATGTAGGCCCTCTACGACATGTCCAATTGGCCTCACAATGCGACGTTTTTTAAATTTCATTTCCTTATACTGTTCTCTATAGTCACACCTATACAGCTTATGAGGTGGTCGCAGCCAATTACTTGCAAAAATTCGTTCGTTCTTATTTTTATGGGTTTTTAAAATATATTTCGAAACTTCATTCAAATTACTGAATTTTACGAGTAGTTCATCAATTAAATTTTCGACATCTCTCATTTCTTTTAATATTTGTTTTGCTTTTGGAAATTCGTTAAATCTTTTTAAATAAAACATATACCAAGACAATATTGTAATAAATGCATCGACAAGTTCTAATTTATTTATTTTTTTATTTTTTAAATCAAATAAATCTAACATTTTTTGTTTTAACTCATTCTTGATTATTATTTTTTTATTATTTAAACGCGAATATTCCATAAATACTACATCATTATTAACAGTAAATTTTTTAATTATTTCTTTTATTTTTTTGTTTTTAAGCATGTTTATCCTTATTTTTTACGCGATCCAAAAAGATAAAACTCCGATTAGGACGACTGTATTTTGAGACTTACCACTCGTTCAGAGCCCTCCAGGCCCAGTGCTGGGGCGATCGAGCGGAACCGCGCTGCCGCAGCGTCTGGACAGAGGTGTCCATAGTGTCTTTCAACCATGCGTGTGTCGCTGTGACCCAGCTGACGTGCGACCAGGATGAGGTCCATCCCTGCGGCGATCCAAGTGGACGCAGCAGTGTGCCGGAGTTCGTGGAATGTAAGTTTTGCGATCCCGGCAGCCTTGCATGCTACTTCCATGCTTGGTCTTTGATCTCCATGCAGCCAGACCTGCCCACCCTCCCGTGTCCGTCGTTTTACCTCTCCATCTCGAAGGAACATCGTCTCGTCGGCTCTCCGCCCAGCCGTGACGGCCTCGAAGAACACCGTGCCTTCTTCAGTCAGGAAGATGTGCCGATCCTTCCCACTCTTGGCTATGTGGCCAGGTATGAAAATGGTTTTCGCTTCCCGGTTGAATTCGGCGACCGTGATCTTGGTGAGTTCGCCGTAACGAGCGCCCGTATAGAGGGCACCCTTCGACAGTCGTTGAAAGTCGGGTTGGCATGCCCGGACAAAACGAACCTGATCCTCGATTGCCAAAAAGCGCACACGTGCCGTGGAGGTGTTTCGGTATGGCTTTACTTCCTGCCAGATCGGATCCCCCCTGTAGGCACCCGACGTGTGTGCGTAGTTGAGAGCAGCTTTCAGGATGGTAAGGATGCGATTGGCGGTGTCCTTTCGAGCCCGCCTTTCTTTGTCGGTGGATGGAGGAGCTGGGGGTGGAAGGGGTTCAGGGGGCTTACGGGGGTGTTTGAACTTGCGCGGCTTGGGCCCTAGAACATCCGGAGTGGGAACCTTCTTGGCCCTGACACGACGTGGGGAGGTCGCCAAGACCTCCAGCCATTTCTCAATCTTCTTCCGTGTCAGTTTCCCGACTTCAATATCCCCCAAGGCTGGGCGAATGTGTGCTTCCACTTGATAGGTCTGAGTCTGGGTTCCCTTGACACCCCGCCGTTCGCAGTCCTTTTTATAGTCAGCCAGCGCAGCGGCCACGGTGAACGGTCCTTCGTGAACCGTTCCCCCATCGACCTTTCGGCGGGCCTCTCTCGCCACCTCAGCAAACCAGTCCCGAGCCCTGGACTGCGCCTGAGCCCAATTCATGATTCGGATGCCGTCCGCGTCCTCATAGTCATCAGCGGTACCGAGGGCTTTGGCCCTGCGTTCGCCGGTGGTCTTGTCACGCCACTTTGCCTGCCAGGTACCCGCAGATCGGGACATTGGCCGGTAGTAGCCGATTTGCTCCCCCTCGGCGAGAGAGGTCCAGTACGGCGCCTTCCGGGGCGCGACCTTCAAACGGTTTGTCCGATTGTCGAGTGTTGCGTCCTTCTTGGCTCGTGCCATCAGGCATCTCCCAGACGAAAGAACGGATCAGAGTTCTGTCTTGCATATATCTTGCACAGATGTTTCGGGACGACGCGGAACAAACCGGGCCAACAAACCCTGTTTTTCATGTATTTCAAGGCAAAATTGTACCATGAAACACCGCATCAGACTCATCTATCTACCTTGACACGGTAGGGGTCGGCGGTTCGAGACCGCCCGCGCCAACCAGCCAAAGGCCGCTTTTGCGGCCTTTTTTCATGTCCCAAAAATCGGACGGTCCCGGACCACCCGGCAAGTCCGGCGGGCAGGTAGGGGCCCTTTGGTCAGAACTGGAATCCCGCCGAGATCAGCAGGCTCTTCAGCTGAGTGTCCCGCTCGTTCTGAGTCCGGGGGCGGCCCATGATGCGTTTCCAGTCGGCGGCGTACTCGAGCTTGAGGGGAAAACCCAGCTTCAGGATCAGGCCTGCGCCCAGCGTGGTGCGGAGGGCCGGGAAGGATGGGCGGATGCTCTTTTGGGGGTCGGTCGGGTCGGTCTCGGTGGTCAGGCTGCGGTAGACCTGGCCGCTGTCCACGAAGATCTCCGCCCACACGCTCTGCATGCCGAAGAGGGGGAAGCGGTACTCGAGGTTCATGACCACCAAGGCCTGGCCGCCCAGGGGGATGGGCTGGGCCAGCTCGTGGCCCAGCGAATCCGTCCGCTGGATGTCACCCAGCATGTCCGGTTCCACGCCGCGGACGGTGAAGGAGCCGCCCCCGAAGAAGCGCTCCGACAGGGGAAGGTCCTTGGCGGATTGGGCCGTGGGGCGCGCGAGCCCCAGGCGGGCGCTGGCCATGACCACTCCGTTTTCCGCATGGAAGCCCACGGGCCAGTTCCACTGGTGCCGCAGGTCCAACTTCACGAAGCTGCTGTTGGTGGAGGTGCCGAAGACCTGGTTGGCCAGTTCCAGCTTGCCGAGGAAGAAGGTGCCCTGGGTGGGATCGTAGGGCCGATCCCGGCGGTCCACCGCCACCTGGAGATACGGGGCGGAGATGATGCTCCGGTCGGGCGTCCGCGCGATGAGGACGAGATCCTCCTTGCGGTAGAGCGGATGCCCGTCACTGTCGGTGTTGGCGGCCACCTCCACCCGCTCGAAGCGGTAGCCCAGCTGCACCACCTGCACCGGACTGATCTTCCACTCCAGGCTCGGCGTGAAACGCCGGCGGCGGGCGAAGAAGGCGGCCCGGGCCTCCTCGATGTAGGCGCCTTCGACCCGGAACCGCGTCTTCGGCGCCAGCAGCGCATCCAGGGAGCCGGGCAGGAACCAGGGGTCGGTGTAGCCGAGGCTGTAGCTGTCCACAGACCGCTTGATCTCGCCGGTGGGGAAGGCCCGCCGCAGGAAGGGGCTGTCCAGGGTCTGGTCGCCGGCCCGCAGGCCGGCATCCAGGGTGCGCCCCATGCCGCCCACATTCAGCCGCTGCGCGTTCAGGCCGAAGTGATAGCCCTGGGTCTTGTCGTAGCCGAAGGATTCCGAGAACACCCAGGGGCTGCGCTCCTGCAGGCGCACCGCCAGGTCCCCCCGCTGCCAGGGCTGCTGTTCCTGGTCGGGCAGATCCTTCAAGGTGAGCAGATCCACGCGCTGGAACGCGCCCAGGCCGCCCAGCTGGATCTGGCCCTGATCGAGTTTCGCGGGATCCAGCGGGCTGCCGGGAGCCAGCTCTGTTTCGCGCAGTACGGCCTCCGCGCGGGTGCGATCGGCGCCCTGGACAACCAGGCGGCGGACGCGGTCCAGGGGCTGGGCCGGCACCTGCACCCGCACCACCGGCTGGGTCTCGTCATCCTCGAAAGCCAGCCTCACCTGAGGGTTGGCAGCCCCGGCTGAAGCGAGTCGCCGACGGAGGTCGGAGACCACCAGGGCCAGGTCGTTCCGCACCAGGGGCAGCGCAGGCTTGAACGCCAGCCGGGCTCCGTCGGCGGTCGCTTCCAGGTGCCCCTCGAAGCCCTGGAGATGCCGGCGATCGGAATGGTAGTCCCTCGTACCGCGCACCGGAGCGGGCTGGTCCGACAGCGCCAACAGCAGGCTCTTGGCCAGCTGATCCCGGGGGAAGGCGGGATCAGCCGGGAGTTCCAGCACCAGCGCATCGAGGAAGCGGCGCTGGCCCTCGCGGATGATGAGGCGCACATCCACGGAGCCATCCTTGCCGACCTCCACGCGCCGCCGCACCCGCACCTCCGGAAAGCCGCGCTGAAGGTAGTGGGCGGTGAGGCGATCCTCCAGGGCCTTCATGGCCTCGGTCTTGGCGTGCGGGGGGAGAAGCAGGAAGCGCTTCGGCAGGCGGACGGCCGCCTGCAGCTCGTCGTCGGAGAGTTCCCGATTCCCTTCAAAGGTGACCCGACCGAGAATCTTGCGGGGTCCGGGCACCACGGTGAAGGTGATCACCACGGCCTCGGGGCGCTCCAGCGTCCCGGCCGTGACCTCGCGGACATAGGTCACCTGGGCCTCGGGGTGGCCCTGGTCGCGGTAGTAGCCCGTGATCCGCCCGGCGCCTTCGTCCAGCAGGCTCGGCGAATAGCGTTCGGCGCGGGCCATGGGCACGAATTCCGACAGCCGGGGACGGCCGCCCCACAAGGGACCCAGGAGGCTGAGCCCCTTCGCCTTCAGCGTGACCTTGGGCCCGGGCTTGATCTCCAGGATCATCACGCCGTCTTCGTTTTCCACCGGCAGCAGACGGACCGAGCCCTCCAGCCGCTTGTCCTTCACCAGTCGCTGGCGCAGGCGGCGCTGAGCTTCCCGCTGGACGGCGGGGGTCCAGTGGGTCCGCCCCGGCGCGATCCCCGCGATCTTCAGCAGAGCCTCCCGCGCGTAGGGCGCGGGGTCGCCTTCCAGCCGCACCTCCTGGATGACCCGGGGCGCCCCGAGGCTCAGGATCAGCCGGAGCTTCCGCCCCCCGGCCTCCAGCGCGGTGCTGACTTTGGCGCGGCGATACCCCGCCTCCCGCAGCCGTTGCTCGGAGTCTCTTTCCAGGGCCTCCAGCCGCTGGGCACCCAGCCGCTGACCCTTCCGCAGGTCCGCCGGGAGGGTCTTCCGCAGGTCCGCCGGAAGCGGGTCGCCCTCCCAGCGCCACTCGGCGACCGGGACCAGGGGATCAAGGCGCAGGATGACCTCCCCGCCAGCCCCGAGACTGCCCTCCACGGTGCGGTAGCGATCCACCAGACGCACTGCCGCCAGGGCCCGCTGAAAGCCCTCGGGATCGACCTTCTGACCCGGCTGCAGACCAAGGGCCGCCCGGGCGAACCGGCGATCATCCTCATCGCCACCTTCGATCCGGATGGAGGCCACGGGAGACGACACTGCAGCCTCCTGACCCGCGGCTGGTGCCAGGATCAGGAGGCTGCAACCCAGGGCGGCGCGGACGCGCACCGGCTCAGAATCCGGCCAGGGCTTCGTCCTCGGTGTCCTTCACTTCGAAAACCGAGTGCAGGCTGGTCATCTTGATGAGGCTGAAGATCTTGGAGCTCATGCCGCAGATGCGCAGCTCACCGCCCTTACCCTTGATGGAGGTGAAACAGCCCACCAGCTCGCCCACGCCTGAAGAATCCAGGTAGCTTACTTTGCTGAAGTTAATCACGATCTTGCGGGCGCCGTTCGTCAGGGAGGTGCGAACGGCCTCCCCCAGTTCCTGGTCGCCATCACCCAGGGTGATCTTGCCTTCGGGGTAGAGGATCAGCACGTCGTTGTGCTTGCGCGTGTTCATGATCATGGGGGCCTCGAGGTGAGCGGTAAGTGTAGCAAAGGTGCCAAGGTGCGGCGCAAGCCCATCCCCAGGGGCACCCGGAAAGGTTCCGGCACGGGGTCTGCATCCTCCTCCTCGGAAGCCGGGTCCGCCCGGCCCATTCTGCAGGGTGCGCCATGTTCGATCTCATCAGCGGTAACGGCATGATCCAGACCATGGATCGAGGCCTGACGCTGGCTTCCAAGCGCCAGACGCTCATCGCCTCCAACCTGGCGAACCTGGATACCCCCGGGTACCGGACCCGGGATTTTAGCTTTGAAGGTGCCATGAAGGCTGCTCTTGATGGGCAATCTTCGCCCAACACCATGGCGACCACCCACCCCATGCACCTCCAGGGCAGCGGGAGCGAGTCCCTGCCGCCCAGCACCGACCCCCTGCGGCCCAGTTCTGAGCGCAACGACTGCAACGATGTGAGTCTGGACCGGGAGAACATGCTGCTTTCCCGCACCCAGACCACCTACCAGAGCGCCTCCACCTTCATGCAGGTCGAGCTTCGGAAGCTCTATTCCCTCATCCGAGAAGCGAGCGCGCACTGATGAGCATCCCGCAGATTCTCGACATCGCCAGCACCGGCATGGCCGCCCAGCGGCTCCGCGTGCAGCTCATCGCCTCGAACATCGCCAACAGCGAGACCACCCGCACGAAGGAGGGCGGACCCTACCGCCGGAAGGACGCGGTCTTCCAGTCCGAGAACCTCGGCTTCTCAGGCGCCCTGGCCGCGGCTGGCGTGAAGGTCGCCTCCATCCAGACCAGCCAGGAGCCCTTTCTGACCCGCCTGGAGCCCGGACACCCGGATGCCGACGCCGACGGCGTGGTGAGCTACCCCAATGTCAACCCCGTGGAGGAGATGGTGAACCTCACCGAGGCCAGCCGGGCCTATGAGGCCAACATCGCCGTGGTCCGCGCCGCCAAGACCATGGCCACCTCCGCCCTGGAGATCCTCCGCGTGCAGTAGCCTGTCGGATTTTCGACTTGCCCCTTTCCAGCCCCCGACCGATCGTGTGAATGGCCTTATCTCTCTGAGCCGACCCCATGGACCCACTCCAGAACCTCCCCCAGCTGTCCCCCCTCAGCCCCGTCTCCGGAACCACGAAGCCCGGCCAGGGCGGCGTGGGCGGAACGGAAGAGAACCTGAACTTCGGCGACCTCCTCAAGCAGGCCATGCAGGAGGTGAACCAGGTTTCAGCCCAGGCTGAAGGTGAGGCACGGAACTTGATGACAGGGGAGAGTGCAGACATGCACACGGCCATGCTGGCAGTCCAGAAGGCCGATTTAAGCTTCCAGATGATGATGGCCGTGCGATCCAAGCTGATCGACGCCTACCGCGAGGTCATGCGCATGCAGATGTAGCGCTGGCCGAGCTTTCCGGCGCGGCCTCACCCCTGACTGAGGAACGCCTATGGCCGGGGAAACGAACCTCGCGGAACAACTGACCAGCGCCTTCAAGGGCATGAGCGCCACCCAGCGCGTCATGGTGGCCGCCATTTCCCTGACAGTGCTCATGGCCCTCGGCGGCCTGGGGATCTGGGCGGGCCAGGAATCCAAGAGCATCCTGGCGGCCAACATTTCGCCCCAGGAGGCCAGCTCCATCGTGGCCCAGCTCGACAAGATGCAGGTCCCCTACGAGCTCAGCTCCGATCAGCGGACCATCCTCGTGCCGGAGAGCAAGGTCGGCCAGCTGCGCTTGAAATTTGCCGGCGATGGCCTGCTGTCGGGCGACAAGCTGGGCTTCGAGAAGCTCGAGAACGCCGGCCTTGGCACCACGGATTTCTCCCAGAAGGTGATCCACCGGCGGGCCATGGAAGCCCAGCTGGCCAAGACGATCATGAGCCTCCAACAGGTCTCCGAGGCCACCGTCCACATCACCCCTTCCAATGACAGCCCCTTCCTGACCGACAAGGAGGACGCCAAGGCCAGCGTGCTGCTCAAGCTGCGCGGCGCCCGCATCCTTCCCGACGAGAACACCCAGGCCATCGTGAACCTTGTGGCGGCCAGCGTGGAGGGCCTCAAGCCCGAACAGGTCGTGATCATCGATCAGTACAGCCGCATCCTCTCCCGCACCGGCCGCGATCCCATGGTGGGCGCCAGCGATGCCCAGAAGAAAGTTGCCCGCGAGGAGGAGGACCACCTCGTGCGCCGGGTCACCGACATGCTCGAACCCGTGGTGGGCATCGGCAAGGTCCGCGCCACCGCCCATGTGGACCTAGATTTCGACAAGGTGAAGATCAACGAGGAGAAATTCGACCCTCAGGGCCAGGTGGAACGCAGCGTCCAGCAGAAGGACGAGAAGGTCCAGAAGCGCGATTCCGGTGCCGGCGTCCCCGGAACCGCCAGCAATGTGGCCCCGGCCAACGCCACCGCCACGGCCGGCGTGGTGGAGAGCTCCGAGAAGAAGGAGACCACCACCAACTACGAGATCACCAAGACCGTGTCTGCCACCGAGCGGGCCACGGGCTCCGTGAAGCGCGTAACCCTGGCCGTGATCGTGGATCACATCGGCACCTGGGAGAAGGATCCCAAGGGCGAACCCGTGCTCAAGCAGACGCCGCGGTCCGCGGACGAGCTCAAGAAGATCCGCGACCAGGTGGCCGCCGCCGTGGGCATCCAACCCAAGCGCGGCGACGAGCTCACCGTGGAGAACATGGCCTTCGCCACCTTGCAGGTGAATCCCAAGGAGGAGGCCGAGGCGAAGAAGCAGTTCTGGGTCGACCTGGTCCGCCAATTCGCCCCCAGCATCATCTACGCCGTGCTTGGGCTGGCGGTGTTCTTCATGATCATCCTGCCCATGCTCAAGCGCATGTCCGCGGCCATCAACCGGCCCACCCCCCTGCGGGTCGCCAGTGCCGAGGGCGAAGGCGCCACGGGCAGCAGCTCCCCCCGCAAGCCCGTCCAGGTGAAGTCCATGTCGGAAATCGAAGCCGAGATCGAGGCTGAGCTGAATGCCGATGCGGCCTTCAGCGCCCCCGAGGCCCGGCGCCGCGAGCTCATCCGGAAGCGGCTCCAGGAGGGCTCCCACGAAGATCCGGAAACCATGGCCTCGCTGGTGCGGTCCTGGCTTCTCGAAGAAGGAAGGTAGGCCATGGCGAAGCTGACCGGCATGCAGAAGGCCGCCGTGCTCATGGTTTCCCTGGGCGACGAGACCGCCGCGAGCATCTTCAAATACCTCGAAGAAGATGAAATCCAGACGATCTCCCGCGAGATCGCCATCACCAAGCATGTGCAACCCGAAGTCGCGGAAGAGGTCATGGAGGAGTTCCACACCATGACCCAGGCCCGCAGCTACATCAGCCAGGGCGGTATCGAGTACGCCAAGAAGCTGCTCATCAAGTCCGTGGGTCCGGAAGTGGCGCGCAAGATCATCGACCGCCTCGTGAAGGCCCTGGAATCCAGCGCGGGCTTCACCAGCCTGGAACGCGCCAATCCCCAGCAGCTCTCCAAGTTCATCCAGAACGAGCACCCGCAGACCATCGCCCTCATCCTGGCCCACCTGAACGCCTCGCAGGCCGCGGAGCTCATCTCGAGCCTGCCTGAAGCCCTGCGCAGCGATGTGGCCATGCGCATGGCCAGCCTCCAGGAAATCAGCCCCGAGGTGGTGCGCCGCATCAGCCTCATCCTCGAGCAGAAGCTGGAGGCCCTGGGCTCGTTCGCAACGGAAGCCTACGGCGGCGTCCGAGCCGTGGCGGAGCTCTTCAACCGCATGGATCGCAATACCGGCCGCGCCGTGCTGGAGAAGATCGAGACCGAGAATCCCCAGCTGGCCGCCAGCATCCGCGACCTCATGTTCGTCTTCGACGACATCCTGCTCATCGACGACAACGGCATCACCGAGATCCTCAAGCGGGCGGACAAGAAGACCCTCACCATCGCCCTCAAGGGCACCAGCGAGGAACTGCAGAACCAGTTCTTCCGCAACATGTCCAGCCGCGCCGTGGAACTCATGAAGGAAGAGATGGAGTTCATGGGCCCCGTGAAGCTGAAGGATGTGGAAAAGTCCCAGCACGAGGTCGTGGAGATCGTCCGCCAGCTGGAAGAGGAAGGCGTCATCAGCATCGGCGGTGGCGGGGGCGAGGACTATGTCACATAAGGGGTTCATCCGGTCCGAGGACATCCAGGGCACGCGCCTGGAGGCCTTCCCCTACTTCCCCGTGGACGCGACGCTTAGCCATGGCGGACTCGACGAGGGTGGCAGCTCCGTCGCCTCGGACCTGGGCGACGAAGCCGCCTCTCAGGTGCCCGTGGAGCAGCGCCTCGTGGACCGCCTCCAAGAAGCGGAGCGCCAGGCCCAAGACATCGCCCGCCGGGCCTACGAGGAGGGCTTCGCCTCGGGCGAGGCCGAGGGCCGCACCTTCGGCGAAAGCCAGTACAAGGGCTACATCCAGCGCCTGGTGGAGCACCTGGACGAGCTGTCCCAGGTGACCCTCGCCCTCCGCGAAGCCCTGAACGAGGAGATGGTGGCCCTGGCCCTGGCCGTGGGCGAACACCTGGCTGTCCAGCAGATCGACCGTTCCCCCGGGGCGGTGAAGGCGCTCATGGAAGGGGTGCTGGAGGAACTTCCCTTTCCGCTGCCCCACGGCCGCCGGGAGGGGGAAGCGCCCTTGCTGGTCTTCCTCAACCCTCAGGACCTCAGCCAGGTCGGCGATCAATTCGTCGGTCACGGGGGCCTGAATCTGACGGCCGATGCCAGCCTGTCGCGTGGCAGCTTGCGGGCCGAGACCCCCCAGGGTGTTCTCAACGGCAGCCTGGAGGGTCGCCGTGAGCGCCTCCTCCAGCTCATCGCCCGCATGCGCGAGGGCCAGGCTCCATGAGCCCCGTCCTCCTGGATCCCGGGGCCCTCGCGGCCCGCATGCGGGGACTCCCGAAGGCCGACTGGATGGGCCGGGTCACCAAGGTGGTGGGCCTGGTGGTCGAATCCACGGGCCCCGAGTGCTCCGTGGGCGAGCAGATGCTCATCCACGGCCTGGATCAGGCGGGGCGCCCGCGGCTTATCCATGCGGAAGTGGTGGGATTCTCCGGTCAGCGCGTGCTGCTCATGCCCATCGAAGAGACCGAAGGCATCCGCCCGGGCCTTTGGGTGGAGGGCACGGGCCACCAATCGGAACTGCCCTTGTCCGAGGACCTGCTGGGCCGCGTGATCGATCCCCTGGGCCGGCCCCTGGATGGGGGACCGCCCATCGAAGCCACGGCCCATCTGCCCCTCCAGGGCCCACCGCCCAACCCCATGCGCCGCAAGCGGATCGACCAGGTCCTGTCCACGGGCGTAAGGGCCATCGACGGCCTGCTCACCCTGGGCAAGGGCCAGCGGGTGGGCATTTTCTCGGGATCGGGCGTGGGCAAGTCCACCCTGCTCGGCATGGTGGCCCGCAACACCTCGGCCGAGGTGAATGTGATCACGCTGGTGGGTGAGCGGGGCCGCGAGCTGCGCGAGTTCATCGAGAACGACCTGGGCGAGGAGGGCCTCCGCCGCAGCGTGGTGGTGGTCTCCACCAGCGACCAGACGCCCCTGCTCCGCCTCCGTTGCGCCATGGCCGGCACCACGGTGGCCGAGTATTTCATGCGTCAGGGCAAGGATGTGCTGCTGATGATGGACAGCGTCACCCGCTTCGCCATGGCCCAGCGGGAAGTGGGCCTCAGTGCCGGAGAACCGCCCAGCTCCCGGGGCTACACGCCCTCAGTCTTCGCCCTGCTGCCGCGTCTCATGGAGCGGGCCGGCACCTTCGAGGGCATGGGCTCCATCACCGGCATCTACACGGTGCTGGTGGAGGGCGACGACATGAACGAGCCCATCAGCGACGCCGTGCGCGGCATCCTGGACGGCCATGTGGTGCTTTCGCGCAAACTCGGCTCGAAGAACCACTTCCCTGCCATTGATGTGCTGGCCAGCCTCTCGCGCCTCTTCAGCGCCCTGGCGCCCCCGGAGCAGAAGCAGCTGGCCAGCAAGCTGCGCGACCTCATGGCCACCTACCAGGATGCCGAGGATCTCATCCAGATCGGCGCCTACACCAAGGGCTCCAGCTCCGCCATCGACCAGGCCATCCAGTTCCAGCCCGCCATCCAGGCCTTCCTCCGCCAGGCCACCGCCGAGGCCTCCGATCATCACCAGGCCATGCTCGCCATGGGCCAGATCTTCGGCATCGACCTCGCGCCGTTCCTGAAGGGACGCGCCTGATGGCCGCCCGGTTCCACTTCCGTCTTGAGCCGCTGCGCAAGCTGCGGGAGGCTCTGGAACGCGAGGCCGAACGCAGTCTGGCCCGGGCCCTCCAGGCAGAGCGCGAGGTGCGCGAGCACCTTGAGGACCTGGCCCGGCAGCACCGCGCCATCTTCGAATCCCGCCGCACCGCCTCGGGCCAGGCCCTCGACCTGGAGTTGTGGCGGGCCGGAGAGCGCTTCCTGGTCGTGTTGGAGCGCCGCCAGCTCGAAGGTTACGAACGCCTGCGGGAGGCCGTGGCCCAGGTGGCCGCCGCCCGGGCGGCCCTGGTGCTGGCCCACCGCAATCACCTCATGCTGGTGCGCCTCAAGGAGCGCAGGGCCCTCCTGCATGCCCGGGAGCAGCAGCTCCGCGAGATCCTCGACATGGACGAGCTGGCCGTCCTCCGCCACCACCGCCAGAGCGCCTAGACCCCAGGAGTCCCCCATGAACGCCCGCTACCTTCTCTGGATCTCGGCGCCCGTCGTCTTGTCCGCGGGCGTGATCTGGCTGTCCGCCCAGGAACCCAAGGGCGACCCGAAAGGGGCCGCCGCCGAGGGGGTGAAGGTGGCCGAATTGGCCTCCCAGCTCCAGGCCCGGGAGAAATCCATCGCCCAGAAGGAGGCGGACCTGCGCCAGCTGGAGCAGCGGCTCAACACCCTGCAGACCACCCTCGACAAGGACCGCGGCGAGCTCGCCACCCGGGAGAAGGCCGTCCAGGATGCCCTGGCGAAGCTGGAACAGCTTAAAGTCCGCCCGGTCATCGATACCCAGATCATCCGCACCTACGAGGCCATGGAACCCGCCGCCGGAGCCCAGGCCATGAAGGAGCTGGCCGGCCAGAACATGGATGTGGCCGTGGCCCTCCTCGCGGGCATGACCCCCAAGAAGGCCGCCAGGCTCATGGATCAGCTGGCCCCCCTGGATGCGAAGCTGGCGGGCCGCCTGTCCGAGCGGGTCGGCCTGAGCAAGCCGAAGGATCCTGCCGCCTGAGAGGGTTGGCGGGGCATGCGGGTCCCCGCGGAGCATTAGTCATTTTCTGCCCGATGGTCACGGCACGGTCCTCGCGCTGGAAGCCTACCCGGAAGGTCCGGGTGCGGAGTTTCCATGCTTCCAGCCGGTGCGACAGCAGTCCTTGCAGTCCCCGAACGCTCCCTGGCGGAGCGCCCGGAAGCCAAGGAACTCGAGGCTTCCGACGGCCAGTTTGCCGGGCTGATGGCCCAATTCGTCCAGACGCCCTCCCAGAGGTCGCCCCAAACCTCTGGCCAGGCTTCAGGCCAGGCAGACCGGACGGAGGCCACCGCCAACGAGGGCGGCCAGGCACGGCCTGAGCCTGCGGGGCCCGAGGCGTCGCGTCGCGAGGCCGCGGCTCGAGCCCAAGCCCCCCAGGCCCAGGACACCAAACCCGAAGCCCCGACCACCCCCCCCACCAAGGCCCCGGCGGCGCGCGAAAAGGCCGAGGGCACTCAGGACGCAGCTGCTCCCGCGGCGGTGACGCCCGCAGCTACCGCCCCGCCCGCGCTTCCCCCAGCGACGCTGGCCGCCGCCGTGGCGCCCCAACCGGCCCCCTCCGTAGCGGCCACCACCGAGCCCACCAAGGGCCTGGGAACGCCCGCTCAAGTGCCGGCGGCCACCCCCCCGACCTCCGCCCCGACCCCCGTCCCAGCCGCCCTTCCGGCGGACTCCGTCCTTCCCGTTCCCGCCCCCTCGAAGGGTGAGGCGGCCCCGGAAGCCCCGGCCTCTGCTTCGACCACGCAGACGCCCCCGACCCCGGTTCCCACCGGCTCTCCCATCACCACCAACCTCCCCAGCCAGCTTGACCCGACCACCTCCACCACCCAGACCGCCTTGCCGATCCAGGTGATTCAAGGCCCCTCGGTGCCGGACCCTGCCGCCAAGGGTGCCGGGGCCCCGGCAGTCCTTGCCGTGACTCCGCCCCCAACGCCTCAGGCCTCAGCCCAACCGGCCCCGCCCGATCCCAAGGAGGCCAGCCCGGCCTCCAAGAAGACCGCCGGCCCCCAACCCCTCGCCCCTCAGAAGTCAGTTGTTGAGTCGGCGGTCCCCTTGGTGACGCCTGAACCCAGCGCCCCGCCCACGCCGGGACTGCGCACCGCGGATCTGCGCCAGGACCGGATCAAGGCTTCAGGCACCACCCCGGGCCCTGCCGTTTCCGAGACCGCCATCGACCCTCCCGTGGCCGCAGCATCTTCAGCCGTTCAAGCGGCGGAGCCCTCGCCCCTGAAACCGGAAGCGGGCCTTCTGCCGCCCGAGACGGTGATGCCGCGGGCGGCGACGCATGCCGAAACCTCGGCCCTGACCGCCGCCGGAGCTCCGATCTCACCGTCGAATCGAGCCTCTGCGCCAGCCCCGGTCGTTCCGGCCGCGCCCCCCAGTGCCCCCCCGCCGCCCCCCGCCGGCCCCATCGCCCAGATCGATGGGAGCCTCCGCTGGATGCTCAAGGGCGGGGCTCAGGAAGCCCGCCTCCAGCTGCACCCGGAGTCCCTGGGCCAGGTGACCATCCATCTCCGCGTCGAAGGCGGCGAGGTCCATGCCCGTCTGTGGGTCACCGAGCCCGCCTCGGTCCAGGCCGTCCAGGAAGGTCGTCCCCACCTGGAGCAGTCCCTCCGGGAACAAGGTCTACAACTGGGCAGTTTCGATCTCCAGCAGGGCCACCGCCCCTTCCAGGAGGCGCCCCCGCCGCCCGCCTTCCGGGACCGTTCCCCGCTCGCGGGGCTGGCAGCCCGGCAAGAAGCACCCGCAGCCGCCGCCCCGTCCATCCTGAACCCGCACCATGTCGAGCTCTACGCCTGATCGGCACGCTTCCTGTTCTCACCCCCCTGGAGGTCCCTATGGAAACCGGCATGATCAGCGCGACCACCGCCGCCACCACGACGACCAATAAGACGGCTACGGCCAAGAACGCCCTGGACAAGGACGGATTCCTCAAGCTGCTGGTCGCCCAGCTGAAGAACCAGGACCCCACGGGGGCCGGCCAGGATCCCAACCAGATGGTCCAGCAGCTCACCAGCTTCTCGAGCCTGGAGCAGAGCCAGCAGACCAACACCCTGCTGACCGGCCTCCAGACCCAGACCGCCGGCCTCTTCCAGGCCCAGACTGCGGGCCTGGTGGGCAAGACTGTGAAGGTGGACGGCTCCGGCTTCAACCTGAAGTCCGGCCAGGCCGCCATGAACCTGGAGCTCGCCTCCGCGGCCAATGTGACCGTGACCGTGCGCGACGCCACCGGCAATGTGGTGGCCACCCTGCCCCAGGGCCACCTCAACCGGGGCGCCTCGACCCTCGCCTGGGACGGCAAGGATGCCTCGGGCACGCCGCTGCCGGACGGTGCCTACAAGGTGGAGGTCTCGGCCACCGGCGACGATGGCAAAGCCGTGAGTTTCCGCACCAGCCTGACCCTGAAGGTGGACGCCGTGACCTTCAAGGACAACGGCATCTACCTGGCTTCGGGAGGCAACATCTTCTCCCTCGCCGATGTCCTCGAAATCACCGCCTGAACCCGACCCCAGACCCCAGGAGAACCCCATGAGCCTCTACTCCGCCTTCTACTCCGGCCTTTCGGGCCTGTCCACCAACGCCAGTGCCCTGAATGTGATCGGCAACAACCTGTCGAACATCAACACGGTCGGGTTCAAGGGCTCCAGCACGACCTTCCGCGACATCTTCAGCACGAGCCTGGGCGGCGTGTCCACGCAGGGGAACGGCAACCCCATCCAGTTCGGCCTGGGCGTGCAGACCAACAGCGTCAGCCAGGACTTCTCCCAGTCCTCCTTCCAGAGCACGGGCAACGCCCTCGACATGGCCATCCAGGGCAACGGGTTCTTCACCCTCCAGACCTCTGACGGCCGCCAGGTCTTCAGCCGGGCCGGGAACTTCACCCGCAACAACGCCGGCTTCCTGGTGGCCAGCGATGGTGCCAATGTCATGGGCTGGAACCGGGACACGGCCACGGGCCTGGTGAACACCTCCGCCTCCCTGGCCCCCATCCGCATCGACGCCAGCACCACCGCTAGCGCCTTCGCCACCCAGAATGTGCGCCTGGGCATCAACCTGAACGCCTCCACCTTCGACCCGACCTCGACGGTCCCCCCCAGCGCCCCCGTGTCCTCGCTCACGACCCCCATCCAGGTCTACGACAGCCAGGGCAATGCGCAGAACATCATCGTCACCTACACAAAGACGGGGCCCAACACCTGGGACTACGCGGCCTCTGTCGCCGCCCCGGCCACCATCGGCGGCGGCGCCACCGGCACGCTGACCTTCAGCGCGGCCGGCACCCTGCTGACCATCAATGGCGCGGCCCCAACCGCCGGGAACAATCCCAAGCTGACCGCCATCAACTGGAACAACGGGACCGCCTCCCAGGACATCACCTGGAACATCGTCAACCCCGACAACTCCGTCAACCTGACCCAGTATTCCGCGGCCAGCACCACCAGCAGCAGCTTCCAGGACGGCTACGCGGCCGGCACCCTGCGCGACCTGACCGTGGACCAGAACGGCATCATCAGCGGCACCTTCACCAACGGCCAGGTCATCTCCCTTGCCCAGGTGGCCCTCTCCAGCTTCAACAATGTGAACGGCCTCGTGCAGACCGGCAACAACCACTGGGGCCAGAGCCTCGCCTCGGGTTCCCCCACCGTCGGCCTGGCCAACCAGGGCGGTCGCGGCGGCGTGCTGGGCTCCAACCTCGAGCTCTCCAATGTGGATGTGGCCGGCGAATTCACCAAGCTCATCCTCAGCCAGCGCGGCTACCAGGCCAATTCCCGCATCGTGACCACCACCGACGAGCTGCTTCAGGAAACCCTGAACCTCAAGCGGTAACAGGACTTCCCGTTCGTCGCGCGGCCCACCCGGGCCGCGCGCTGCGTACAGCCATCCATAGGCGGGTAAACTGGATTCTTTGACCGAGGCCCCATGTCCGATCAGGAACTCCAGCCCCTCGCCCCCCGTCGGAAGACCCGCCAGATCCTGGTGGGCAAGGTGCCGGTGGGCGGGGACGCCCCCATCAGCGTCCAGAGCATGACCAAGACGGACACCCGGGATGTGGAGGCCACGGTCAACCAGATCTACGGCTACGCCAACGCCGGCTGCGAGATCGTCCGCGTGAGCGTGCCCACCAAGAAAGCCGGCGAAGTCTTCCATGAGATCTGCGACCGCAGCCCCATCCCCGTGGTGGCCGACATCCACTTCGACTACCGCCTGGCCCTCGTGGCCGCCGACGGGGGCGCCGCCTGCCTGCGCATCAATCCGGGCAACATCGGCGGCCAGGACCGAGTCAAGGCCGTGGTGGACAAGGCCGGCGCGAAAGGCATTCCCATCCGCATCGGCGTGAACGGCGGCAGCCTCGAGAAGGACCTGCTGGAGAAGTTCGGCACCGCCACCCCCGAGGCCATGGTGGAGAGCGCCCTGCGCCACATCGAGGTCCTCGAGCGCGAGGGCTTCCGCGACATCAAGATCAGCCTCAAGGCCAGCGATGTGGTCCGCACCGTGCAGGCCTACCGGCTGCTGGCGAAGCAGGTGGACTACCCCTTCCACCTGGGCATCACCGAGGCGGGCACGCCCTTCGGTGGCACCATCCGCTCCAGTGTGGGCATGGGCATCCTCCTGGCCGAGGGTCTGGGCGACACCATCCGCGTGTCCCTGACGGGTGACGGGGAGGACGAGTGCCGCGTGGGCCACGAGATGCTGCGGTCGCTCGCCCTGCGCACCGGTGGTTTCCGCATGGTGAGCTGCCCCAGCTGCGGGCGCGTGCAGATCGACCTCAACCGGGTGGCCCATGAGATCGAAGAAGGCCTCAAGGCCATCAACCACGAGAACATCACCTACGCCGTCATGGGCTGCGTGGTGAACGGCCCCGGCGAGGCCAAGGACGCCGACCTCGGCGTGGCCGGCGGCGCGGGCGAGGGTCTCATCTACCGCAAGGGCGAGCTCATCCGGAAGGTGAAGGAGGAGGATCTGGTCCCCGCTTTCCTTGAGGAAGCCCGGAAAGTGAAGGCCGAGGCGGATGCGGCGAAGGCCTAGGGTGGTGGCCTGGCTGGCGGCCCACCCCCTGGCGGCCCTCGGGCTCTACTTGGTGCTGGAAGCCTGCCTGCCCGTGCGCTTCCAGCCCACCGCCTGGGTCTGCCGCGGTCTGATCCGCACCTACCAGGCGACCCTGTCCAGCCACCTCCCCACCCAGTGCAAGTTCACCCCCACCTGCAGCCACTACGGCCTGGGCTGCATCCAGCGGTACGGCACCCTTCGCGGCGGCCTGCTCACCACCTGGCGCCTGCTCCGCTGTTCACCCCTGACCCAGGGCGGGATCGACCCGGTTCCATAAACCACCCTTCTATCCCAGGATGGAGGGTGGCTTTGGCCTGTGATGAATGCTGATGAAGGCTTTGGGGAGGTCCGGCGGTGTGCGGAATCGTGTCGTTGTGCTATGGATCCGAGGTTTCCGCCATGGGGCGGGAGGCCGGTGAGCTGCTGAAGCGCCTGGAATACCGCGGGTACGACTCCACCGGAGCCTCCTTCATCGGGGACGACGGGGCCATCAAGCTCCTGAAGAAGGTCGGCGCCCCCAGCCGCGTGGTGCCCGAGCTGGGCATCGACCGGCAGGCCGGCCAGCGATTCATCGGCCAGGTGCGCTGGGCCACCTACGGCGCCGTCACGGATGTGAACAGCCAGCCCCACCTCGTGCGCTGCAAGGTCGAGATGGTGGGGGCCCACAACGGCAACATCTCGAACACGGATGCGCTCAAGCCCGCCCTGACCATTCAGGGCCACACCGTGGTCTCCGACAACGACGGCGAGATGATCACGCACCTCACCGAGGATGCCTACGCCGCCAACCTGGCTGACCCCAGTTCGGCCCTGGCGGCCTGCCGGGCCGCCTACGCGGCCGCCGGGCTGAAGGCTGCCATTCCCGACGGCGCCTTCCTCCTGATGGATGCGGCCCGCAAGGCCGATGCCCGCGCCGAGGGCTCCTATGCCGCGGCCTTCGCGGATCCGAAGGTGCCCGGCGTGGTGGCCGTGAAATCCGGCTCCTCGCTCTATGCGGGCATCGGCACCGACGCCCACGGCGACTTCGTGGTGGTGTCCAGCGACCTCACATCCGTGCTCTCCAAGACCCGCATGCTCATCCCCCTCTCCGAGGGCGAGGGGCTCTGGTTCACGGAGCGTGACTACCTGGTCTTCACCCTGGGCAAGGACTTCGCGTTCTCGGTGCCGCGGCCCAAACGCTCCAAGCTCAATGTGCGCGACACGGGGTTGCGGGCCCCCTTCCGCTACTTCATGGAGCAGGAGATCGCCTCGGCGCCCGACAACCTGGACGAGGTGCTCCGCTACTACTTCCGCTCGCCCGAAACCGAGGGCCTGTTCGCCGCCTTCGAGGACCGGAAGGACCTCTGCAAGGCCCTGCTGGGCAAGGTTCTCGCGCTCTACGAGGCCCCCCACGAACCCGCCCTGGTGGCGGCCTTCAAGGGGCTCCTGGCGGATCCCGTCCATCGGGAGCTGACCACCCGGGTGAAGCCCCACGCCGATGTCCTGCGGGCCCACGGCGGGCGCCCCCTGTCGGACGAGCGTCAGCTGCTTGCAGACCTGGAACGCCTCGATCCCCAGGCCTCCGAGGCTCTGGCCCTCTTCGACCTGCTCTTCATCTGGAAGAAGCGCCGCCGGGTCACGCGCCATCTCATGGAGCTGGTGCAGGCGATCCGGGAGACGCAAAAGGAGGGCGGGCGCGTCTTCCTGGTCGCCTCGGGCACCTCGTACCACGCGGCCCTGGTGGCGGCCACCTTCTTCAACAACCTCTCAGGCGTGGCCGTCTTCCCGTGCAATCCGGGCATGTTCCGGTCCATGTACCTGAACGCACTCCAGCCCCGCGACCTCCTCCTCGGCATCACCCAGTCCGGCGAGACGAAGGACCTGGTGGACATCTTCCAGGATGTGCGCGCCCGGGTGCCGGGGCTGCGGCGGATCTCCCTGGTGAACAACGAGAACAGCCGCATCCCGCAGGAGTTGTCCGAGTTCTACCTGCCCATCCTCTGCGGTCCCGAGATCGCCGTGGCCGCCACCAAGAGCTTCCTCAACCAGGTGGCCATCCTGTATGTGCTGGCCGCCTCCTTCTCGCTCACCGAGCGGAAGATCGCCGCCAACCTGGAGCGCGCCAAGGAACTCATCGCCGAAACCCTCCGGATGTGCGAGCGCGATGTGGAGGAGGCCGCGAAGCGCCTCTACCTGGAGCCCTCCCTGCACATCCTTGGCACGGGCCTCATCGGCCTGGCCCGCGAGGGCGCCCTCAAGATCCGGGAAGTCGTGCTCAACCACGCCGAAGGCTACGATGCGGCCGAGTTCAAGCACGGCCCCAACACCATCCTCGGCAAGAACACCCTGTTCTCCATCCAGGACCTGGCGGGCCTGCTGGAAGTCTACGAGCAGCACCGTGACGGGCGCCCCTTCGCCGGGGGGATCGAGGCCCTCCAGGCCTGGCCGGAGCTGGTGGAGACCCGGTTCTCCAACTACCCCCTGCTCTTCGTATGCCCCAGCGAGGAGCGCGACATCCGCATCACCATCAGCCAGATCCACACCCACAAGATCCGCGGTGCCGACATCATGCTCATCGCGGAAAAGCAGCCCGAGCTGGCCCTGGCCGTGGCGGGCAAGCCCATGGGACAGGACCGCTACTGGTCGAAGTACATCGAGGTCCCCTTCAGCGGCGATCCCAACCTCTTCGTCTTCGCCGCGACCGTGGCCCTCCAGCGCCTGGCCTTCCGCATGTCCGTGCTGAAGATGGAATACCTGGACCGACTGACCGTGGCCGACCATGGGGTCCATCCAGACGCCCCCAAGAATGTATCGAAGTCCATTACCGTAGATTAAAAATCGTGAAATCAAGTAGATAGGTTTTCATCGAAAGAATTAAAGAAAATATGACCTTTTTAGTCAAGATGTGATGCCCTTCACGGCCCGACCACCTCATCCTGGGTGCCGGGGGACCGTCCCCACCGAGGAGCCGACATGAACACGGAACTGGACACGAAGGTGGGCGAGCTGGTGATGGCGCGGCCCGAAACCATGCGCTACTTCGAGCGCCTGGGCATCGACTACTGCTGCGGTGGCCACCGCAGCCTGGCAGAAGCCTGTCAGCTCGCCCACCAGGATCCTGAAGAAGTCCTGAAGGGCCTGGCCACCGTGGAGATTCCCACCGCAGGCGTCCCCTCGCTCCGCGACTGGACTCACGCCCCGCTCGGAGACCTCATCCAGCACATCGTGGTCACCCACCACGACTACCTCCGCGAGGAGATGCCCCGTCTCGAGATGCTCCTCGAGAAGGTTCTCCGGGCCCACGGCGAGCGGCACCCTGAACTGGAGCGCGTGGGCCAGCTCTACCGGGCCCTGGTGGCCGACCTCATGCCGCACATGATGAAGGAAGAGCAGATTCTCTTCCCCTTCATCCGGCAGATGGAACAGGGGCAGACGGGTTCCTCCTGCTTCGGCTCGGTGCAGAGCCCCATCCGCGTCATGGAAATGGAACACGAGGCCGTCGGGGCCCTACTGACGGAGCTTCGGGACCTCACCGGTGCCTACACCACGCCGGCGGACGGCTGCGCCACCTTCCGGGCCCTCTACGACGGCCTGGAGACCATGGAGCGCGACCTGCACCTGCACATCTACCTGGAAAACCAGATTCTCCACCCCCGTGCCACGGCGATGGAGGCGGGTGTCCGCGTCTGACCCTTCGGGTCAGTGGGCGTCCTGCACGCTCCAGCGATCCGTGCAGCCGTGGCTTTCGACGATCTGGCGCGCCCTCCGCATGCGGAGGGTGTGCTGGACGGTCTGCATCACGGTGAACAGCGCGTCCCGGATGCCCAGCCGCGCCAGATCGGCGGCCGTGAACCAGGTGACGCCCTCCCCGTCTTTTCGCGTGGCGTGGTCGGTCAGGATCTGCTCAGTGATGCCCACGGGAGACCTCCAGAACTGCTAGCTTGAATAGCACGAGGAGGCGTCGTGGCCAACTGGCGGGACACGGGATTCGGCGGAGTTGTGATGGTGGCCTGGGCCCTGGCGACGGTACCCCTGACCGTCCTGGGCATCCTGCTGGCCGTGCCTGTCCTCGGTCGGCAGCGGGCCTTCTTCACGGTCGGGCCGATGTTCGCCCGCGGCATGGCCTGGTTCTGCCACATCCCCTACACCCTCCATGGCTGGGAGCAGATGCCGGATGCCATCCGCGAAGGCCGCCAGTCCGTGATCTTCATGTCGAACCACGAAAGCCAGATGGACCCCCCCATCCTGGTGGCCGCCCTTCCGCTTCCCGCGGTCTACATCGCCAAGAAGGAGCTGAAGTATGTGCCCTTCATCGGCTGGGCCGGGTGGGCCGCAGGGGTGATCTTCATCGACCGCGGCGACCGGGAGCGGGCCCGCCGCAGCATCCTCGAAGCGGCCCAGCAGATCCGCGACGGCAAGAATGTGGTGATCTTTCCCGAAGGCACCCGCAGCCACACCGGCCAGATGCTGCCCTTCAAGAAGGGCGGCTTCGCCCTGGCCCAGGATGCGGGCGTGCCCATCGTGCCCATGGCCACTGTGGGGGGCCATCAGGTGCTCCCGCCGGGCAGCCTGAAGATCCGGCCGGGACGGTACACCCTCCTGATGGGCCAGCCCGTCCACCCGGCCGACCACCCGGATCGCGAAGCCCTCGTGCAGGAAGTGCGCCGCCGCATCGAAGAGCTGGTGGCCCAGGCCCACGAAACGGCCTGCTAGGGTCTGTTTTCAAATGCCGCGACTTCGTCGCGGTGTCGTGGAATTTGAAAACAGATCTTAGAAGATCCTACCGGAAGGCCGGATCCTGCTGGGCCACGCGGCGCTTGCCCGTGTGCAGGCGGTCCGCCAAGTCGAGCAGGTTCCTGGCGCCCGTCGGATCACCCAGCCGGGCGGCCATGCGGGCCATGAAGTAGAGGTTCACGGAAAGCACCCGCTTCTCGTTGTGCTTCTTGGCCGCGAGATCCGAGGCCAGCAGCTTCTGCCGGTAGCTTTCGATCTGCGCCCGGGCGGCCGCCGCCTCGCCCTCCACGGCCTGCTTGACCGCCACCAGGAGCACGGTGTTGGAGTGGTCCGGAGGCCAGGCGTTCTCCAGCTCCCGGAGATACCCTTCGGCGGAGGCGCGATCCCCGCGGTCCCAGGCGGTGTAGGCCATGAGGCTGCGCAGCACATTGGAAGTCGGCACCTCGCGCAGGCCGGCCTTCAGCCGGACTTCCGCCTCGGGAGCGCGCCCCATCCAGAGCAGGGCATCCGCGGCGGTGACATAGGCGTACTCGGCGGAGGGCCGCAGGGCGATGGCCCGGTCCGCATGCTCGAGGGCCTGGAGGAGGTCGCCGTCATTCTGCAGCAGCACGCCGTACCGGTGGTGGGCCTGCCAACCCTCGGGGAAGAGCGCCAGGGACTTCTCGAAGTAGCGCCGGGCCGTCTGGTGGTTGTCCTCGCCTTCCAGGCCCGCGAAGACATCCGCCAGCACATCGTAGGCCTTGTGGTCCGCGGGATCAAGCCGCACGGCCTGGAGCGCGGAGCGGCTCGCGCCCTCCAGATCGCCCAGTCGCAGCAGGATGGAACCCAGGGCCCGGTAGGCCTGGGAGGCGCTGGGATCCAGGGCGATGGCCTGCTCGGCAGCGGCCTTGCCCTGGCGGAGCAGGGCCTGCCCCTCGGCGAAGCGTCCCTGGCTCAAGGCGCGGGTCGCACCCAGCTCCGCCAGGGTCCAGGCGTATTCCGCCCGGGCCGGGGCGTAGTCGGGCTCGATCTCGATGGCCGAGGCCAGCAGGGAGTTCGCCAGCTGGACCGCATCCTGGTTGCCATCGGTGATGACCTGGAGGGCCTTGGTGTAGAGCTCCCGGGTGCGGGGGTTCTTGGCCTGGGAGCGAAGCGAGCCTGGATCGCTGCCCAGCCCCATCTCCTGGGGCAGCCGCTGCTGCAGCTCGTCCTCCAGCTTCAGGAGGTCGGTCACGGGGCGGTCCAGCTGGAACTGGTGCCGGGTCGCCCCCCGCGCCACATCCACCACGCGAACCCCCATGCGGAGCTGCCCCCCCACGACCTGATAGCTGCCCAGGACCAGCAGCTCCGCCTTGAGCTGGCGGCCCAATTCGCCGAGGGCCCGGGGGGCCTGCCCGGGGGTGTCGCCCAGTTGGTGCATGGCCTCCACCACCCGCAGGCGGTCCACCACCAGGATGTCGTCCCGCCGCACCAGCCCGTAGGCCATGGCATCCGCGAAGCTGTTGCTCAGCCAGGCATGCTCCGCATCCGGCTGCAGCTGCTCCATGGGCAGGATGGCCACCACCCGGCGCCCCCGGGTGAAGTCCAGCCGCGAGGCCCGGCGGGCTTCCCCCAGGCCGGAGCCGTCGCGGCTGCGGAGCAGCCAGCCGCCGAGCCCGGCGGCCGCCACGAGGACCAGGCCCGAGGAAACGAGGAGCCAGGTCCGCCGGGGCCGACGGAGCAGCGCCACCGGCCGGCTGAGGTGGGGCACCGTGGCCGTGGGGATGTTCTCGGACAGCCCCGCGACCAGGGCTTGCAGGTTCGGAAACCGGTCTTTGGGGGACTTGGCCATCAGACGGTGGATGGCGTCCTGAAGGGTGCGCGGGAGATCCGGCCTCGCCTCCGAAAGAGGCCGAGGCTCATCGCGCGTCACCGCGTAGAGCGTGTCCACGAGGCTGCCGCGCAGGAAGGGGTGGACCGCCGTCGCCAGCTCGTAGAGCACCACGCCCAGGCTGAACTGGTCCGACTGGCCCGTGAGGGGCTGGCCATTGGCCTGTTCCGGGCTCATGTAGGCGGGGGTGCCCTGGCTGTAGCCGGGTGCCGTGTGCTCGACGAGGGTCATGTGATGGGAGGTCGGCCCCGCGGGAAGGTCGTCGGCCCCCCGGCGGGCGATGCCGAAATCCAGGATCTTGAGCTGGCCTTCATCCGTCAGCAGCAGATTCTCGGGCTTGATGTCACGGTGGACGATGCCCTTCTGGTGCGCGTGGGAGAGGGCGGCCGCGGCCTGGCGGGCCAGGTCCTGCAGGGCCTCACCTTCGAGCGGGCGGCCCACCAGGGCGCGGAGCGTGCGGCCCACCACCAGCTCCATGGCAATGTAGGGCGTCCCCTCCACCTCGCCCGCGTCATAGATATGGGCGATGTTCGGGTGATTGAGCTGGCAGGCCAGCTTGGCCTCGCCGATGAGGGCCTTGCGCCGGAGATCATCGGCATCCTTCAGGATCTTGAGCGCCACCTCCCGCTCGAGCCGCAGGTCGAGGGCCTTCCAGACTTCGCCCATGGCGCCTTCCCCGAGCCGGGAGATCAGACGGTAGGAACCGAAGTGGGAGGCGTCGGAGAGCAAGCAGGTCCTTGGTGGCAGGAATGAAGTATACCTTTCGACCTAGGGAAGCGTTTATGTTGCTGGAGGCTTGACCACCATCTCGAAATGTCGAGAATCGGAGTGGAGGTAGCCGTGCCCACGCCGGATCTCGAGACCGCCCTCACCGGAGCCCGCCTGGTGGAAGAAGCGGGTGCCCTGCTCACCCTGGGCGAGGAGCCGGAGCGCATGGTCGCCCACGCCTTCGAGCGCCTCGGTCAGCTGGTGCCCTATGATCTCGCCACCGTCTTGCTGCGGGAGGGCGAAGGTCTGCGGGTCGCCTACGCCGTGGGGCCCCTGGCCACGCCCCAATTGTCCGAAGCCCGGATCCCCGTGCGGGGCAATCTCCGCCTGCAGAACGCGCTCAAGGCCCGCTCCCGGCCCGCCACCTTCGAGGAGGACGATCCCGGCGAGGACACCTTCCACGGTCTCCTCGAGATGCCCCATGGGCACAGCTGCCTCGTGGCTCCCCTCCGCAGCCGCGGCGAGACCTTCGGCCTCATGACCCTCGATGCGATGGTGTGCCGGCAGTACCCCGAGAGCGTGCTCCACCATGTGGGCGTCTTCGCCTCCCTGCTCGCCCTGGGCCTCAAGCAGGCTGAACACCTGGCCCGGCTGGCCGAACGGGAACGCAGCCTGGCGGAGGAGGTCAGCTACTTCCGCGAGGTCCAGCGCCGGGATGTGCTGCAGGAGCCCCTGCGGGCCGGGAGCCCCGCCATGCTCGGCATCCTCGATCAGCTGCGCCAGGTGGCCACCACCGCCGCAACGGTGCTCATCACCGGGGAGACGGGCACCGGCAAGGAGAAGGTGGCCCAGACGCTCCACCACCTCTCGCCCCGCCGTGACAAGCCCTTCATCAAGGTCAACTGCAGCGCCCTGCCCGCCTCGCTCATCGAGTCCGAGCTCTTCGGCCATGTGAAGGGCGCCTTCAGTGGCGCCGCCTCGGCCCGCAAAGGGCGATTCGAGCTGGCCGATGGGGGAACCCTCTTCCTCGACGAGATCGGCGACCTGCCCCTGGACCTCCAGCCCAAGCTGCTGCGGGCCATTCAGGAGAAGGAGATCGATCCGCTGGGCTCGGAGAAGTCCCGCAAGGTGGATGTGCGCCTGGTGGCCGCCACCCACGCGGACCTCCACAAGGCCGTGGCCGAGGGGCGCTTCCGCGAGGATCTCTTCTATCGCCTCAGCGTCTTCCCCATCCACCTGCCCCCGCTCCGGGAGCGGCCCGAGGACATCGCCGCCCTGGCCGAGGGGTTCCTCGACCGCTTCGCCCGGGAGAACCGCCGCCCGCCCATCCGCCTGCCGGAGCCCGTGCGCGACCAGCTCGAGGCCTACGCCTGGCCCGGCAATGTGCGCGAACTACACAATGTGCTGGAGCGCGCCGCCATCCTCTCGGCCGGCCACGAGCTACGACTCCCTCCGGGCGCCCTGCCCTCCCGAAGTGGCAGTGAACGGACCGGGCGGCCCCTCACCTGGGAGGCCCAGGAGCGCGCCTATCTGGAGCGGCTGCTCCGTCACACCCGCGGCAAGATCTCCGGCGCCGACGGCGCAGCGGTCCTGGCGGATCTGGCCCCCTCCACCCTGCTGTCGCGGCTGGAAAAGCTGGGGCTGCGCCCGAAGGACTTCCGCGAAGCGTGATAGCGTGGGTGCACTTCCCCGGAGCGAAGGATGACCGAGATCCCTGGCCCGCACGACGCTCTGCCCCCAGCCCCCATTCCACCTCGGGTTCCGCCGCCGATTCAGCCCCTGACTCAGCCGATGCCCCCGCCGCCGGTCATTGAACTGGACGAACCGCCCAGGATCCCGCCGCCACCCTTCCCGCCTCCGTCCGGCCATGCATTGCCGGAAACCCCGGCCCTGCGGCCCATCCCCTTCGAAGACACAGAGGCCTTCCCCTCCTTCGGGTCGCGGGTGGGCGGCATGTTCCGGTTGGTCTTCAGCAACCCGATGGAGCTCTTCGACCGCGTGCCCGTCACAGAAGGCCTCGGCGCCCCCTGGCGCTTCCTACTGCTCCTCTCCATCCCCGTGTTCCTCATCATGGCGGCCGTCTTCTTCTTCGTCGGCATGGGCATCATGCTCGCGGCCCTGGAGCAGACCGGCAAAGGCGACGGCAAGACCCTCGCCGCCATCATGCCCATCATCTTCGGCGTCATCCTGCTGCTGATGCCCCTGGTGAGCTTCCTGGGCATGGTCGTCGGCGGCGCCCTGAACCACTTCTTCCTGTGGATGTGGGGCGGCCTCAAGCCCGGCGTGGGTACCGGCCAGACCATCCGGGCCTACGGGTACGCCTCGGCCTTCATCCAGATCGGCGGCCTCATCCCCTACCTGGGCTTCCTGATCCAGATCGCCGGCATGGTGGTCATCGGCATGGGCCTCGCGCGCATGCACCGGACCGACACTTGGCGCGGCGTCTGCGCGGCGCTGACGCCGATCTTCCTGCTCTGCTGCTGCGGCATCGCCGCCGCCATCGCCATCCCGGCCCTCATCGCGGCGGGGCGCTAAGCTCCAGCCAACCCAGCACGGCCGCACCCGCCGCTTCCGGCGGCAGGGTGCGGTGGACGGCGCCGGCTGCCAGGGCTTCGGCGCTGCCCCAGGTCTCGAAATGAAGGAAGAGGCGATCGGCCCCTTCCGGGCCCAGGATCTCCGGGAGCCGCACGGTGCCGCCGAAGCCGGTGAGGATGCCGTGCTTCGCCGCGGGATGGGCCAGACGCAGCCCGCCCTTGCCGGTGGTGGCGTCCGCATCCACCGCCCAGCGCTCCTGGCCGTGCAGGGCCAGGTCGCAGCCGCCGCCCATGGCCACACCCGACAGGAGCGTGAGCGTGCGCCAGCCGGGCCAGAGCAGGTGGGCCATCACCCGCTGGCCGCGCCGGGCGAAGGGCTCGGCGGCCACGGGATCCAGCGAGCCCACCTCGTGCAGGTCCGCTCCGGCTGAAAAATGATGGCCGCGGTCCCCCATCCATCCCGAGTTGCTGAGGGCCACGCGGCGGACGCCAGCCCATCGGAGCTCGATGAACAGCCGGTCCAGGGCCACCAGAAGGTCGCTGTGCAGGCGATTCAGCCCATCGCCCGAGCGCAGGCCGATCCAGGCCCAGCCGGGGCCGCCCAGCAGCTCCAGGGAGGTACGGCCCTCGTACCAGACGGTCGGCGTCATGCCAGCCCCAAGCGGGCGAAAGCGGTTTCCAGCGACTCGGTGTCCGGATCCCAGTGGGGCGCCGCAGGCAGCTGGTTGCGGAACCAGGTGGCCTGGCGCTTGGCATAGGCCTGGGTCTCCTGCACGACGGTGGCCTGGGTCTGGGCCGGGTCCCCTCCCGCCATCCAGGCCGTGTAGCCCAGCGGGCGCAGCGCCACCAGGTCGGGGCCATGGCCCGCGGCCACCAGCTCCCGCACCTCCCGGGGCCAGCCGGCCCGCACCTGGGCCGCCACGCGGGCCGTCACGCGCTCCCGTCGGCGCTCGCGGCCCGGCGAGACCACCAGCACCCGCCAGCCCTCCGGAAGGCCCGTCCCGGGGCCAGTGAGCAGCGTCGATGGGGCCTTCCCGGAGGCCAGATGCAGGGCCAAGGCCCGCTGGATCCGAGCCGCGTCGTTGGGATGCAGAGCGGCGGCCCGAACTGGATCCACTGCGGCCAGATAGCGGTGCAGCGTGGGCATGCTGAGGGCCACGCCCCAGCGCCGTACCCGGTCCACCAGCCCGGGCGCCACCGGGGGCAGGCCGCTGAGCTGCTCCCAGATGCCCCGGAGATAGAGGCCCGACCCCGTCACCAGCACAGGCTCGCGGCAGGTCGAGAGCCGTTCCCGCACCCAGGCCCCGAAGTCCGCAGGATTGGGGCGGGCCGACAGGGGCCATTCGCCGTAGCCCACATGGGGCACGCCGCCCCGCTCCGTCTCGTCCGGCTGGCCGGTGCCGATGGCCAGGCCCGAGAGGGCTTGGTAGGGATCCCCATTCACGATGGTGCCGCCGATGCGCCGGGCCACGGCCACCGCCACGGCGGATTTGCCGGAGGCCGTGGGTCCGAGGATCGCGATGGGCATGGGTCCAGTCTACTGAGGCCCGGTGCCGGGAACCTCCGTTCCGATGCCCTCATTCCAAGACCATGCGCCTCCTGCTCTCCCTCTGCCTCGTTTCGGGCTTCACGGCCGGGACCTCGAGCCTTCTGGCCGGGGAGGAGCCCCGTCCCGAGCTTCCGGAACCGGGGAAAAATGCCGCCTTCCTGGCCCGGATCATGGGGGACACCGATGGCGGCGTCCGGCCGTGGCGCACCTTCACCCCTCCGGCGGATTCCGCCTCGGCCGTGGTGGAGGTGGTCGGCGAACTCTCCAAGGAGGAGCTCCGCCAGGTGGCGTTCCAGGAGTTCGTCGTCTGGTTCCGCCAGGACCTTCGGAAGTTCCTCCGCGCCATCGGCGGGGGCGCGGGACTCGAGCCCACGAACCTGGCCTCGGCCACCCTGCCCGTGGACCGCTTCGGCGGCAATCCCGTACCCCGCAATGTGCCCCTGGGCCGGGCCAACTTCTAACCGGCCTAATCGATCAGCCGCGGCAGCAGCCGGGCGGCCTGATCCCGGGCCAGGCGCGCGGCCACCAGGGCATTCCGCGCGGCATCCTCGGGGGTCTGCCGGGGGGTGAGGAGGGCTTCGAGCTGGCCCCGCAGCCGGGCCACTTCGCCTTGGGGATCGGGCAGGCGCCGCCGCGCCGCCGCTTCGAAGGCCACCAGGAAGCACTGGATGGCGTCGCAAGCGGTGCTCACGATGGCCGCGCTGTGGCGGTGGTCGAGGTCCAGCGCCAGGGCGGCCGCCAGGAAGCGCAGGCCATCCTCGAAGCGGGCCTGGGGCGCCCCGGAAGGGCCGGAGCCCGTCATGACGACCGGCCCTCCGGTTCGAGGGTCCACCGCGCATCGGTGCGCCCGGACAGCTGGCCGGAGGGGTCGAAGCGCAGCTCGGTGAAGCGGACGGCCCCATCCCGCCCCAGGGCCGCCAGGGTCGTGCAGCGCGTTCCGTAGCGCGGGCTCACGATGAAGGGCGGGGAGAGCAGGCGTTCCAGGTCGAGCCCGACGCCCGTGTCGGAGAGGTCGGCATCGGGGGCGGGCCGCGCATCGGCCAAGGCGGCGAGCAGTGGGGCTTCGTCGTCCTTCCCCGCGGCCACCCAGGCCTCCATCACCGCCCGGAGCCGCTCAGTCTTCGGCCAGGGGGTATCCAGGTCCGCATTCGAGACGACATGCACCCCCGGCGACACCTGGCGGGAGAGGAACCGCGGGTGGTTGTTCAGGTAGCGCAGATCCCCACCATCCCACAGCAGCAAGTTGAAACCAGCGTAGGCCATCGCCCGGGTGGCCATCCCTTCGGAGAAGGTCTGCGCCGATTCGTGGCCCCGCACGAAGGAGGCCACCAACGCCCCCCGGGACGGCGCCGCCGGATCCGGGGCCTCCATGCGCCGCACATTGGTGACGCAGGCCAGGCGGCCCCGCTTCGACAGTGCGAGCCAGCTGCCCCCCTGGGCCAGATCGCGGCCCCCGAACACCCCGGGCGCATCCTCCCAGGGGCCCGCCGGGGCCGTGGCCCGAGCGTGGTATTCGTCACGGTTGGCGGCCACCACCAGTTCGAAGGCGGGATGGGCGCGGTAGGCGAGCGCGATGAGGCACATGGCCCATGATAAGCGCCAAGAAGGCTCCCCGGCCCGCTCCTAGCCCTTTGCGCCCGGCGCCACGGGATAGTCGCCCGTGAAGCAGGCATAGCAGAAGCCCTGGCCATCGTCGCCCATGCAGGCTTCGAGATCCTTCAGGTCGAGGTAGCCCAGGCTGTCGGCTTCCACGAACGCCGTGATCTCCGCCATCGACATGTAGGAGGCGATGAGGTGCTGCCGCTTGGGCGTGTCGATGCCATAGAAGCAGGAGTGCGTGGTGGGCGGGCAGGCGATGCGCATGTGCACTTCCTTGGCCCCGGCTTCGCGGACCATCTGCACGATCTTCTTGCTGGTGGTGCCCCGCACGATGCTGTCATCGACCAGCACCACGCGCTTGCCTGCCAGCAGGTGGCGCACGGGATTCAGCTTCACCTTCACGCCGAAGCTGCGGATGTTCTGCTTGGGCTCGATGAAGGTGCGGCCCACATAGTGGTTGCGGATGATGCCGAAGTCGAAGGGGATGCCGGACTGCTCGGAATAACCCAGGGCCGCGCTCACGCCGCTGTCGGGCACGGGCACGATGAGATCGGCCTCCACAGGGTGCCGCAATGCCAGACGGCGGCCCATCTCGCGCCGGGCCACCATCACGCTCTGGCCGTAGACCAGGGAATCGGGCCGTGCGAAGTAGATGTGCTCGAAGACGCAGGGCTTGGCCTGCACCTTCGGCAACGGGAAGAGGGAGCGGAGCTCCCCGCCCCGGCGCGGCACGACGACCATTTCGCCCGGGGCCACATCGCGCACATAGGCCGCGCCCACCAGATCGAAGGCGCAGGTCTCGGAGCTGAACACGGTGGTGCCGTTCATCTGGCCCATGGCCAGCGGCCGGAAGCCATGGGGATCCCGGGCGGCGATGAGGGTGTGCTCCGTGAGGATGAGCAGGGAATAGGCGCCCTGCGCCTGACGGAGGGCCGAGACCACCGCATCTTCCAGGGTGTCCGCCTGGGCCCGGTTGATGAGGGCCAGCAGCACTTCGGAATCCGAGGGGCTGGTGAAGGTGTGGCCATCCGCGATCAGGGCGGCGCGCAGGGTCTCGGTGTTGGTCAGGTTCCCGTTGTGGCAGAGGGCCACCTGACCGAAGCGGCCGTGGATGAGGAAGGGGTGCGCCGCCGAGGCGACATTGCCGCCGGTGGTGGAATACCGCGTGTGGCCGATGGCGGCATCGCCGGGCAGGCCGTCCAGGACCGTCTCGGTGAACACATCCGCCACATAGCCCAGCGCCTTGTGCAGGTGCAGCCCCTGGTCGTCGCCGGAGCAGATACCCGCCGCCTCCTGCCCCCGGTGCTGCAGGGCGTAGAGGCCCAGGTAGGTCTGACGGGAGGCTTCCGCCTGGGGGCAGATCCCGAACACCCCGCATTCGTCCCTGAACGGCATGATTCCTCCGAGTCCTCCAGAATAACCCTCGGGAACCGGAACCCGTAGCTTCCGCATCCCTGGTCGACTCCGGAGCCCTCATGCGCCTACCCATCCTCCTGCTTGCCCTGACCTTGTCGTCGGCCTTGCCCCTGGGCGCCAACAGCCTCGACGACCTGCGGACGGCCCTCCAGAAGCCCCACGGGGGCGAGGCCGTGAAGGCCACCCTGGAGCACAGCTTCTGGCGCCAGACCACTGAGGACAAGAAGCCCATCGTCAGCCAGGGGAAGGTTTCCGCCCAGCTGGAGGAGGGCCCCCGGGGGCTCCTCGTGACCTGGGCGCGGCCCACCCTTCAGCAGGCCGTCCGGGAGCTGGCCGCCCAGGAGCGTGAGCCTGAACGCGCCGCACCCACCCGTACCGCCCTGAGGAACCTGGACCCCCTGGAAGCCACCGAGGCCCTGGACTACGCCGAGGCCCTGCTGCGCGACCTGGGACAGGCCCAACTCCTCGAGGAACGGCCGGAGGCCTGGCAGGGCCGACCGGCGAAGCTGCTGGTGCTGAAGCTCACCCCGAAGATCCCGGAGAACCAAAGGAAGTACCTGAAGGAACTCAAGGTGGATGCGAAGGTCTGGGTGGGTGCCGATGGCCAGCCCCTGGCCTTCGCCACCACCGTGGCCTACAAGGGCAGCCGCATGTTCATCAGCTTCGAGGGCGGCAGCAGCCAGGAGCGGCAGTTCATCCGGGTCGGGAGCCGCCTGGTGGTGAGCCGGGCCACCAGCGAGGACCGCAATGCCGGATTCGGCACCTCCACCCTGACGAAGAAGGTCACGACCCTGAGCCTGCTCTGATCGGCACCGCTAGCGGACGGTGCCGCCGTCTTCGGCTTCCGCCTGCTGCTCCTGCGACCAGGCCTGGAGGGTGCTGAGGAGCACCGTCCCCGCCTCGGCGGGGGCCAGTGACTCCGTGGCGTCCAGGCCCTCGAGGTGCAGCTCCAGCCGGGCGAGGTCGCCGCGCTCGAAGCGGGCGCTGAGGTCGCAGAGGGCCAGCAGCCGGGGGCCGACCTCGACCAAGGCGGTGGAGGCATGCAGGCCCTTGGGCAGCTCCAGGCTCCACACCGGTAAGCTGCGCGCACCGAAGCGCAGGGCGATGGGTTCAGGGCGCGTCTGGGGCGAGGGGCCCGCCAGGTAGAGCAGGCGCTCGGCCCGCCCCAGCAGCAGGGCCTGGGCGTAGGGGGTGCCCTGGGTGCGGTCAGCCTCCAGCCGCCAACCGCCCATGCGGGGCTTCTTCACGCGGTTGTGGCTGACGGTGCCCGCCGTGGCCACCAGGCGGAACCGGGTTTCCAGCGGCGCGGCCTCGCCGCGCATCCACACCTGCATGCGGTACCGCAGCCCTTCCTGCGCCGCCACGGGAAGAGATAGGGCCAGTAGAAACGCTGCTCGCAGGTGCATCAAGGAACCGTCCTCCTTTGAGCATGCCATCCCGTGAGATCCTGGGCCATGCCGCTCTGCTTCGACCTCGATGGAACCCTGGGCCATTTCAGCTCCGGCTTCGTGCTGCTGCGGGAGGCCCTGGGCGAACTCTGGGGTTCCGCCCCCAGCGCGGAGGAACTGGGCCGCTGCACCGGCTCCACGGACTGGGAGATCGTGGACGAGCTGCACCGCATGCGCTTCGGGACGGCGCTCGACGAGGCGGGCTACGAGGCCTACGAGGCGGCCTGCGTGGAGCGCTTCCGGGCCGTCTTCGCCCCCGGGGGGCGGGAGGCCGTTGCCTACGCGGGCATCCTGGACGCCCTGCATCGCCTGGCGGCCCATCACCGGGTCTGGGTGGTTTCCGGCAACGCGCCGGACCTCTTGGCCTTCAAGGCCGAGGTCCTGGGCATCGATCCGGCCATCCCCCGCCTGGGCTCCCTGCCGCGCCACGATCGGACAGCCCTGCTGCGGCGGGCCCTGCAGGATTGTCCCGGGCCCCACCTCTATGTGGGCGACCGCCCTCACGACCTGAACGCCGCCCAGGCGGCCGGCCTGCCCTTCCTGGGCGTGGGTGGGGCCGTGCCCGGCGCCCATCCGAGCCTGCCCATCGACGCGGACCCAGAGCAGGTGGTCCAGTCCGTGGCCGCCCTCATGCGGTGAGGCCCTACCTCGTCCTCACCTCGAAGTCGTCGAGGAAGGCCAAGGTGCGCGGATCGTCCTCTCGGCGGACGACGGCCTGGGCATGGTGCAGGCGGCCCCGGCGCAGCACCACCACGCCTTCGATGAAGCCGCCGTTCGCGCCCTTCACTTTGTAGCGGAACCCGGGCCCCTTGGCGGCCGGAAGCTCCGCGCGCCGGAGGGCTCCGAGGCGGTAGGTCAGGAAGTTCTGGAAGGTGGTCAGGATCTCCCGCGGCGTGGTTCCGCCCTTGTCCCCCGGCGGCAGATTGCCCACGGCCACGCTGAAGGTCTCGTCCAGCCGCCCAGGTGGGCTCATGGCCAGGTCGAACCACTCCACCTCCCCAAAGGGACCGGGATCCGTGTGCCGGTGCAGCTTCGGCGGCCCCGGGAAGGTGGCGGCGACGCCCAGGTTCTCGTTCTCGATGCGGCGCGGGTCGTCCTTGCAGCCCATCAGGGCGAGCAGGGCCACCAGGCTGATCGAGCTGCGGAGCATGACACCTCCCTGACCTGTCATCGGACGAGCCGGTCGAGAAGTTGATTCATTTCATGCAGGGCCCTGGCGGGAGGCCTCGGTCCAGCGGGCCGCCTCCCGGGGATCCCTGACCACGCCATGGCCTCCGAGGTAGGCCTGGGCCAAGGCACCCATGGCCTCCCGGTGGCCGGCCTCGGCGGCCCGGCGGAACCAGACCGCGGCACATGAATCGTCCGGGGGCATCGACGGCGTGCCCTTCCGGTAGGCCATGCCCAGGCGGAAACAGGCCTCGGGATCTCCCGCCTCGGCCGCTTCGCGCAGGCGATCCCGGCCCTGCCGCGGCCGATCCCGGCGCAGCTGCCATGCCTGCCAGGCCAGCATGATGCCGGGCGGGGCGACCAGCACCAGGGGCAGGAAGAAGAGCCCGGATGCGCCCACCAGGAAGAAGGTGACCACCGTGCCCAACCCCAGCCCCGCCAGCAGGACCGCGCCCACGCCCAGCGCCCAGCGCCCCGCCCGGTGCTGGAGTCCGCGATCCGCCAGGTCCTCCAGGCTCTGGAGAAGGCTGGCCCCGGCCTGGACCAGGGGATCCTCCGGGGCGGCGTCATGCCGCAGGAGGCTTCGGCTCAGGGGCGGGTGCGGGGCCAGGCGCCCGGCGACCCCGGCCCAGTGCCGGGCCCGGTCCGGATCCACCGCCACGCCGTCTCCCATCGCGTGGGCCTCGGCCAGCCAGACCGCCGCGGGACCGAATCCGGCCGCGGCCGACGCCTGGTACCAATGGAGCGCCCCCGCCGCGTCGCCTCGCCCCCCGCGGCCCGTGCGCAGGGCTTCCGCAAGCCAGTAGGCCGCTTCGGGGTGCCCCTGGTGCGCGGCCCGGGCCATGCGCTCGCGACCGGCGATCTGTCCGCCCGCACCGAATCCTCCCTCGAAATAGGCCAGCCCTTCCTGGAATAGGGCCTCGGCCCCACCCAGGTCCGATGCCCGCTCCAGGCACCAGTGGGCCTGGCTGGAGCGGTGCGCCTCCCTCGCCCACTGGAGCCAGAGGGCCTCCGGATCCGGCGCAAACCGCGCCGCCCAGCGGCGGACCCCGCGCTCCAGGTGCATCAGCACCGGCGTGGTGGTCCCCACCATGGCTCCGATCACCGTCGCCACGCCGATGCCCCAGATCACCAGGGCCAGCAGGATGGCCCAGCCCACGGCCAGCGGGGCCAGGGGCGTCGGGAGCAGCAGCAGCGGCCCCAGCAGGATCACGGCCAGCCACCCCAGCGGCCGGCCCCAGACGGGCCAGCCCGCCAACGCGGCGGCCGGCCGGGGGGCCGCTGGCGCGGCAGGCCGGGCGGCCATGCTCAGTGCGCCTTCAGGGCCTCGTCCAGGGCCCGTCGGGCCCGACCCTCCGCATAGCCCGCCCAGCGCTGCACCAGGCGGCCTTTCCGGTCCACGACGAGCGTGGTGGGAATGCCGCTGATCTCGCCGAACGGTTCCAGCCCGCGCTCCCCGTCCGGCAGGTAGGCCGTGAGGCCCAACCGGGGGTTCTGGGCCAGGAAGGGCTTCACATCGTTCCATCCGTCCCGGTCCACGGAGATGGGCAGCACCACGAAGCGGTCGCCACCGGCCTTCTGGAGTTCGGCCACCTCCGGAAGCGATTTGCGGCAGGGGGGGCACCAGGTGGCCCACACATCCACCAGCACCACCTTGCCCTGGTAGTCCGCCAGGGTGTGCCGGTTCCCCTCGGCATCGCGAAAGGCCACGCGGCTCACATCGACCCCGGCGGAGGCTGCGCCCTCCTGCCCGCCCCCGAAGAGGCCCCGCATCGCCACCCCCCCGGCCAGCAGCAGGCCCCCGCCCACCAGGACCGCGGCCGCCAGGGTCCGCCAGCGGGATTCGGGAACATAGGCATCGGACATGGAGGCTCCAGGATCAGCCTCGAGGGTACCGCCGCCGGCAGCCGCTTCATACTGGGGGGATGCCCATCCTGTCCGCCTCCGATCTCCGCCTCCGCCTGCCCGGGGTCCGCCTGCTGGACGCCCGGCAGGAGCCCGCCGACTATGCCGCCGGCCACCTGCCCGGGGCGCTCCATGCGGACCTGAACCGCCAGCTGAGCACCGCCACCGACGCCGGCCATGATCCGGCCCGGGGCGGACGCCACCCCCTGCCGCCCCTGGCCCGCTTCGCCGCCCAGGTGGGCGCCTGGGGCATCGATCCCGGCACGGAGGTGGTCGTCTACGATGCCAGCGGCGGAGGGAATGCCGCGGCCCGCCTCTGGTGGATGCTGCGGGCCCTCGGGCACGAGCGCGTCCTCGTGCTCGACGGCGGTCTCCAGGCGGCCCTCGACGCCGGCTTGACAGTGACTGTCGAAGTGCCTGCCGTGACTCCCCTCGGGCCCTACCCGGCCGAGCGCTGGGCCCTTCCCCTGGCGGATGCGGAGGCGGTGGACGCGATCCGGCAGGATCCCACCCGCCGGCTGCTGGATGTGCGCTCCTCCGAGCGGTGGCGCGGGGAGAACGAGACCCTCGACCCCATCCCCGGCCACATTCCCGGCTCCCTGAACCTGCCCTGGGCGGACAACCTGGGCCCCGATGGCCGCTTCAAGGCCGCCGGGGACCTGCGCGCCCAGTACCAGGCCCTGCTGGGGGGCGTGCCGCCCGCGCGCCTCACCGTCCATTGCGGCAGCGGCGTCACCGCCTGCCACACCCTCCTGGCCCTGGAGGTGGCGGGCCTCACCGGGGCCTCGCTGTATGTGGGCAGCTGGAGCGAGTGGTGCCGCAGCGGCCGGGAGCGGGCCCGGGGCTAGCGGGAGCCCGGCAACCCGGGTGCGGAAGGAACCCCCGGTCTTTCGCTAGAGTGAAAGGCATGAACCCATGGAAGGGCCTCCGAGGCCTCCCCCGCGAAGTCTGGCTGGTGTGCGCCAGCACCCTGGTCAACCGCCTCGGCACCATGGCCCTGCCCTTCCTGGTGCTCTACCTCACCGAGGGCCGCCGCTGGACGCCGGGGGAGGCGGGGTTCGGCATGATGGTTTACGGCGCGGGGGCCCTGGCGGCCGGGCCCTTCTCGGGCCGCCTGGCGGACCGGCTCGGCCATGTCCAGGTGCTGAAGGCCAGCCTCTGGTCGTCGGGGACGCTGCTTCTGCTCCTACCCTTGGCCACCACCAAGCCCCTGCTCTTCGCCCTCATCTTCCTCTGGGCGGGCCTCACCCAGGCCTTCTGGCCCAGCGCCATGGCCTTGTTGGCGGACCTCGCCCCACCCGAGCAGCGCAAGGCCGTCTATGCCCTGCATCGGCTGGCCGTGAACCTGGGCATGGCCGTGGGGCCGGCGGTGGGCGGGTTCATCGCCCATCGAAGCTACACCTGGGTGTTCTGGACCGACGGGCTCAGCACCCTGGCCGGGGCCGCGCTATTGGGCCTGCTGCTGAAGACGCCGCCCCGGCCCTCCCCCCACCAGGACCAGGCGCGGGGCGCCAGCCCCTGGCGGGACCGCCACCTGGCCTTTCTCCTGCTCCCCTTCGTCCCCCTGCTGATGGTGTTCTTCCAGATCGAGGGCACCCTGCCCTTGTGGGTGGTGCGCGACCTGAGCCTGGGCAGCCGCTTCTACGGCCTGTTGTTCACGGTCAACACCCTGATCATCGTGGCCCTGGAGGTCTCGCTGAACCTGGCCATGGCCCGCTGGCCGCACGGCCGGCAGCTCTTCGTCGGGGCGCTCTGCCTGGCCTCGGGCTTCGGCCTGACGGCCTGGGCCACGGGCCGCACCACGCTGATCCTCACCACGGTGATCTGGACCTTCGGCGAAATGATCCTGTTCCCCGCCATGAGCGACGCCGTGGCCACCCTGGCGCCCCCGGACCGGCGCGGCGAGTACATGGGCCTGCTTTCCCTCTGCTTCGCCGCCGGTCTGGCCCTGGGACCCTGGCTGGGCGTGTTGGCCTACGCCAAGGCCGGCCCGCGCGCGGTGTGGCTTTCCGCCTTCGGGATCGCCCTGGGCGCCGGCCTGCTGTTGGCCCGCTTCCGGACGCCCCGGGGCCAGCCTCTTCAGTCCGCCGGGTAGCCAGGCGCCGAGGGTTCCTTCCGGGCCTGCCGTCGGCGCTTCAGCGCCTCCTTGGCCTGGGCTTCCAACGCTTCGTACTGGCGCTTCTGCTCGTCATTCAGGATCGCGAGGATCTTCCGGTCGTACTCCTCATGGACCGCCTTCGCTTTCCGGAGCTTATGGTGGGGGCGCAGGGAGGCATCGCCCTGGATGACCCGCATCTGGTCCTGGCGCTCCGCCAGGATGGGCTTCAGCTGGATTTTCTGCGCGTCGGTCAGGCCCAGCCGGGCCGCAAGCCGTTCCACCGCGGCCTCAGGTGCCGCGAGCACCCGATCGGGCGCGGTGGCCACCCGGCGACTCACCGGAACCAGGGGGGTCGGGTTCTGGGCCCGGGCCGGAGCCCAGGCCAGGAGGAGCCCTCCAGCGAAAGCCAGGCGCAGGTCCCCTCGGATGAAAAGTCTGATCATGGCGGCGTCCCCCAACCCCTCCATGGAGGCCGTGAACCCTTGGCCGGTTGAACCGGGTGGTTCGAAAATCCGGTGACCGTCAAATCCGAACCGAATCTCCCACGCGGATCACGCCCCCGCCCAGGATCTCGGCGCGCAGGCCGCCCCGGTGGATGAGACCGGGCAGGATCTGGGGTTTGCCCGTCACGCGGGCCAGGGTGGCGCAAGGCTCACAGAGCTCGTGGCCGCGCAGACGCACCTCGCCCACGGTGAACTCCTGGCCCACCAAGTGGTTCAGCGCCACCCCGCGGGTGACGAGGTTGCGGCGCGTTTCACCCGGAGCGAGGACCAGGCCCAGCTCCAAGGCCAGCGCCTCGATGGCCTCCGCCTCGATGAGGGTGATCTGGCGACCCGGCTTGGGTTTGGCCGAGAAGCTGCCCATGCGGGTGGCGTAGCGGTCGCCCTCCAGGCCGACCCCCGGCAGGGCGGTGGCCTCGGGTACGCCGCGCATGGAGGCCCCGGCCTCCATGGCGAGGTGGATGGACTCGACTCGGCCAGGGGTCATGGGCGCCTCCTCCTCCAGTGTCCAGGAAACGGCCACGGTCAGCCACGCGGGAGGCGCGGAATCAATCCCGGATCAGATCCCGGCGGTCCACCAGCCGGAAGGTCCGCCCCTTCCACTGGGCCGCCTGGGGTTCGATCTGCACCGATGCCGGTGGAATCCGTTCCGCCTTGCCCCGGCTCTTGGGATAGAGGAAGACCTGCTCGATCTCCCGGAAATCCTCCCGGTCCTCCGGGAACATGATGTAGCGCACCAGCCACCCGTCCGGAGCGGCATAGGCCTCGTAGCTGTAGTGGCGGCAATCGGGATCCGCCAGAAGATGGGAATCCAGGCGCAGCCAAGCCGGGGGCGCCGGATCGGCCTGGAAGCCGGGAATGGCCCCGGAGGCCCGGACGCCGGCTGGTTCCAGGGGCGGCTGCGCCGCCCCTGGAACCAGGACCATCAGGCAAGTCAGGATCGTTTTCAACATGAAGGAACTCCGGGGATTATGAAATTCCCGCCGATATCCTTCATTTTCCCATCACCCAGGGGCGGATGGGGTAATCAGATTGTGACTTGTGCGGCAATTCAGCCCTGAAGCACGGCTTCCAGCTGATCCACAGCCCAGTCGATCTGCTCCTTGGTGATCACAAGGGGCGGCGCGAGACGGATGATCTGCTCGTGGGTGTCCTTGCAGAGCATGCCGCGGTCCTTGAGCTGGTAGCAGTAGGGACGGGCCTTCCCCGCGCTTTCTTTCAGCTGCACGCCAGCCCAGAGGCCACGCACGCGCACCAGCTCCACCTTGTCGGACTTCATGCCCTTCAGGCGCTTGGCGAAGTACTCGCCCAGCTCGGCGGCGCGCTCCACCAGCTTCTCGTCCACCAGCACATCGAGAGCGGCGCTGGCGACGGCGCAGGCCAGTGGGTTGCCGCCATAGGTGCTGCCGTGGATGCCGGGGGTGAACACATCCATGACCTCATCGTTGGCCAGGAAGGCGCTCACGGGGTAGTAGCCGCCGCTGAGGGCCTTGCCGATGGTGATGCCGTCAGGGCGGATCCCCTCATGCTCGAAGGCGAACAGCTTGCCCGTGCGGCCCAGGCCGGACTGGATCTCGTCGAGCACCAGGAGGCAGTTGTTCTTCGTGGCGACCTCGCGCAGGCCCTTGAGGAAGCCGTCGGGCGGGATGACCACGCCGCCCTCGCCCTGGATGGGTTCCATGAAGATGGCGCAGGTGTTCGGATTGATGGCCTTCTTCACCGCCTCCAGGTCACCGTAGGGCACGATCACGAAGCCGGGGGTGAAGGGGCCGAAGCGGCTGGTGCTGTCGGGATCGGTGCTGAAGCCCACGATGGTGGTGGTGCGGCCGTGGAAGTTGCCGTCGGCCACGATGATCTCGGCCTTGCCGTACTCGATGCCCTTCTTGTCGTAGCCCCACTTGCGCATGGCCTTCAAGGCTGTTTCAACAGCCTCGGCGCCGCTGTTCATGAGCAGGGCCTTGTCGAAGCCGGTGAGCTTGCAGAGCTTCTCGAGGAGCGGGGGGAACTGGTCGTTGCGGAAGGCGCGGCTGGTGAGCGCCAGGGTCTTGATCTGGGCGATCATGGCCTCGCCGATCTTCGGGTGGTTGTGCCCCTGGTTCACGGCGGAGTAGGCGGCCAGGAAGTCCATGTACTTCTTGCCGTCCACATCCGTGAGGAAGACGCCCTCGCCCTTGGTGCAGACCACATCGAGGGGATGGTAGTTGTGGGCGCCGTACTGGTTTTCCTGCTGGATCAGCGCTTCGGATTTCGCGGCGAGGGTGGCCATGGGAGCTCCGGGATGGGTTGGCGAGGTGGGAATGGATGGCTGCCGAATGAGAAAGGGCCAGTGTAGGCCGGCGGGCTCTGATTGTCAGGTTTCTCAAGGCTTCCTTGACGAAGTGTCAGGGGCCATCCCCCGGAGCTCTCCACCCGGCCGGCGGTGGATTCCCGCCGCTGGGCGGAAGGATGGGACAATGGGGTCCCCTATCCAGTACGGTGTTGCCTCCGGAGATTCCCATGAGCGATCAGCCCTCCTCCCTGTACGGTGACCAGCCCGAGGCGCCGCGCCCCAAGGCCCCCGGACTCATCGATCAGATCGTCGGCGTCTTCACGGCCCCGGTGGAGCTCTTCCAAAAGCTCAACAAGGCCCCCAGCTGGGGCTGGGCCCTGGGGGTCCTCGTCGTGGCCGCCCTGGTGGTCACGGTGATCTGGGGCCTGCGGGTGGATGTGGAGGAGATGCTGCGGCCCATGCTGGAGCGCAATCCCCAGATCCAGGCCTCGCAGATCGACATGATCATCGAGATGCAGAAGAAGTTCGTCCTGCCCTTCGGCATCATCGGCGCCCTCTTCGGCACCGCCGCGGCCATGGCCCTGGTGGGGCTCTTCTACTGGCTGATCGGCAAGGCCCTGCCCGAGGCCGAAGCCCCCTCGTATCCGCAGGCCCTCAGCGCCGCGGTGGTCCCCACCCTGGTGCGGCTGCCCCACACCCTGCTCCTGATCGTCATCTGCCTGGTGCGCCCCATCGGCGGCCTCACTCCCGAAAAGCTCGCCCCCACCTCCCTGGGCTACTTCCTGCATGTGGAGAGCCTCAAGCTCCACGCCTTCCTCTACAGCATCGACCTGTTCTACCTGGCCGAGGCCGTGCTGACCTATCTCGCCCTGCGCCACCTCGTCCGCATGAAGACATCGGGCGCCCTGATCTGCGTCCTCGTGCCCATGGCCTTCGGCATCGGACTCCGCATCCTCGGAGCCAAGTAGATGGCGTCCCGGAACACCAAGCTCCTGCTCGGCGGGGCCGCCGCCCTCGTCATCCTGGTCACCCTCGGCATCGCCTTCGGCGGCGCCAAGGATGAGGACAGCGCCTATTCCTGGGATGCGGTGGGCCGCGGCGACATCCGCGAGACCATCAGCGCCAGCGGCGAGATCCGCGCCAAGACCCAGATCAACATCGGCACCTCGGTGGCGGGTGAGATCAAGGCCATCCATGTGAAGGACGGCCAGGATGTGAAGGCGGGCGACCTGCTCGTCAGCATCGACCAGGAGCGCCTCAAGCAGGCCCTGGCCCAGGCCCAGGGCCTGCTTGAGGCTGCGCGGCAGGACGCCTCCCGCCTCGAGGCCGCCATGCGCCGCGCCGTGGACAGCTTCCCGCGCTATGAAGCCCTGCGCCAGCAGGGGCTCATGTCGGACGAGGACTTCCGCCAGCAGAAGCTCGCCAAGGAAAGCGCCGTCCTCTCCTACAACAGCGCCCGGGCCAATGTCGCCCAGAGCGACGCCAACCTGAAGGCCATGCAGGACGGCCTGTCCAAGGCCACGCTGCGCGCCCCCATCACGGGCCGGGTCACGAGCCTGAAGGCCGAAAAGGGCGAGACCGCCATTCCCGGCATGAGCAACCTGCCGGGGGCCACGCTCATGGTCATCTCCGACATGAGCGAGATGCAGGCGGAGATCAAGGTCAACGAAAGCGAAGTGGTGCGCACGAAGGTGGGGCAGACCGCCCAGGTCACCGTGGAGTCGCTGCCGGGGAAGGTCTTCCCGGGTTCGGTCATCGAGGTGGCCACGGGCACGGAAAAGACGGGCACCGACGCCAACCTCTACAAGGTGAAGGTGCTGCTCCAGGGCCAAGCCTCGGACCTGGGCCAGCTGCGGCCCGGCATGAGCACCCGCGCCGTGATCCTCACCCGCGAGGCCAAGGGCGTGCTGCGCGTCCCCCTGCAGGCCGTGCTCGAGCGGGAGGGGAGCCCCGACGAGGCCCAGAAGCAGGGCCTCCTGGCCCCCATGACCCGCAACATCGTCATGGTCTTCAAGGGCGGCAAGGCCCAGGAGCGGACCGTGCAGGTGGGCATCGCCAATACCCAGTTCTTCGAGCTCAAGGAAGGTCTGGCCGAGGGCGACAAAGTGCTCACGGGGCCCATCCGGAAGCTGAAGGAGCTGAAGGACAAGGCCACGGTGACGCTGCGCGCCCGGTCGGACAGCGACCTGGCGAAGGTCAAGGACACGAAGAAATAATGGACATCCGCGAGCCCCTCTCCGCCGCCGTTCGCGCCCTCAAGGCCAACAAGCTGCGCTCCGCCCTCACCACCCTCGGCATCATCATCGGCGTGGCGGCCGTGATCGTGGTGGTGAGCCTGGTGCAGGGCCTCCAGACCAGCGTCCTGAAGCAGGTGGAGCGCGCGGGCAGCCAGACCATCTTCATCCGGCCCGTCATGCCGGGCGACATGCCCTTCGCCGAGCTCACCAAGATCAAGAACAAGGACCTGACGCTGGACAACATGCGGGCCCTGGCCCACGCGGTACCCCAGATCACCCAGGTGACGCCGATCTTCTTCAACGGCTCGGAGGTGAAGGCCGACGGCCGCACCGCCAACGCCAACCTCATCATGACGGACGAGAGCTACCTGGAGCTCAACAGCATCAACCTGGTGGCGGGCCGCAACTTCGTCCCCTCGGACCTGCGGCTCGGCAACAAGGTGGCCATCATCGGCCCCCGGGTCATCGAGAAGCTGGGCCTGAAGGGCAACCCCCTCGGCCACATCCTCACCACGCCCACCCTCAGCCTCGAAGTGATCGGCGTGCTGGAGGAGCAGGGCGCGCAGCTGGGCAACGACCCGGATCAGAACATCCTCATTCCGCTCAGCACGGGCCTGGCCCAGCTGTCCGAGACCCAGCGCCGCCAGCTCTTCTTCCAGGCCCGCATCGACCCCCGCCTCACCGCCGACGACGGGGCCGCCCTGGTGGAGGATGCCCTCCGCCGCATCAAGGGCCTGCGCGGCAAGGAACTCAGCGGTTTCAAGGTGTTCAGCCCCAAGCAGATCACCGGGATCATCAGCGGCATCACCGGCACCATCACCGCCGTGGCCGGCGGCATGGTCTCCATCGCCCTGCTGGTGGGCGGCATCGGCATCATGAACATCATGCTGGTGAGCGTCACCGAGCGCACCCGCGAGATCGGCGTGCGCAAGGCCGTGGGGGCGAAACGCCACGACATCATGCTGCAGTTCCTCATCGAGGCCGCCTTCCTCTGCGTTCTGGGCGGCGCCATCGGCGTGGGCCTCGGCTTCATCCTGGGCGCGGCCCTGGGCAAGGCCCTCCTGGGCACCATGGGCTCGGTCCCCATCTGGGCCATCGTCAGCGCCTTCGCCGTGCCCGCAGCCATCGGCCTCATCTTCGGCCTCTACCCAGCCGCCAAGGCCAGCAAGCTGGATCCCATCGAGGCACTGCGCTACGAGTAGACTGGTCATCCGTCTCGATCGGAGTCAGACATGCCGAAGCTCGTCCGCATCGCCAATGGCCAAGGTTTCTGGGGCGACAGCATCGACGCCCCGGTGCGCCTGGTGGAGGCCGGGGGCATCGACTACCTGACGCTGGACTACCTGGCGGAGGTCACCCTCTCCATCATGCAGAAGCAGCGCCGGAAGGATCCGAAGCTGGGCTATGCCACCGATTTCGTGGACTTGATGAAGCGCGTGCTCCCCCAGCTCAAGGCCACCGGCATCCGCGTGGTGGCCAACGCCGGCGGCGTGAACCCCGAGGCCTGCCGCGCCGCCGTGCTGGAAGTCGCCCGCCAGCTGGGCATCACGGGCCTGAAGGTCGCCACGGTGACTGGCGACGATGTGCTGGCCCGGCTTCCCGAGTTCGAGGCGAAGGGCCTGAAGCTCGCGAACATGGACACCGGCGAGGGGCTCTTCGACGCGCCGCGGACCATCCTCAGCGCCAATGTCTATCTTCAGACCCAGGCCATGGTGGAGGCGCTGGACACCGGCGCGGACATCGTGCTGACGGGCCGCTGCACGGACCCGGGCCTGACCCTCGCGCCCCTGATCCACGAGTTCAAGTGGGCCCCGGAGGATTGGAACCGCCTGGCCGCAGGCACGGTGGCGGGCCACATCCTCGAGTGCGGCGCCCAGAGCACCGGCGGGAACTTCAGCCGCTGGTGGGAGGTCCCCGAGCTCTGGAATGTGGGCTACCCCATCGCCGAGGTCGCGGAGGACGGCACCTTCGTCATCACCAAGCACGCGGGCACCGGTGGTCTGGTCACCGTGGATACCGTCAGCGAGCAGCTGGTCTACGAGATGGGCGACCCGGAGAACTACATCACGCCCGATGTGGTGGCGGATTTCACGAGCATCCACCTCGAACCGGCCGGACCCGACCGGGTGCGCGTCAGCGGCATCACCGGCAAACCCCGCACGCCCTTCCTCAAGGTGAGCGGGGCCTACCTCAAGGGCTACAAGGCGACGGGCCAGCTGACCCTCTGCGGCCCCCGGGCCCTGGAAAAAGCGCAGCTCTGCGCGGACATCGTCTGGAAGCGCCTGAAGGCCGCGGGCTTCGACTACGAGCACACGGACGCCGAATTCCTGGGCGCCAGCACGGTGCACGCGGGCATCGCGCCCGCTCCGGCGGATCCCGCCGAGATCGTCCTGCGCCTCAGCGTGAAAGATCCCGACCGTAAAAAAGTGGAGCGCTTCGGTCGGGAGATCGCCCCGCTCGTCACAGCGGGCCCGGCGGGCGTCACCGGTTTCGCCGGAGGCCGGCCCAAGGCCCAGGAGATCGTGGCCTACTGGCCCGCCCTGCTGCCCCGGGAACTCGTCACCTGGCAGGTGAGCGTCGAGGAGATCTGAGGGCTCAACCATCCAGCTGTCCGCGGCATCCAAGGGGTGTCCGGGCCTGAGCCTGCCCTTGCGGAATCGGGCCCGCCGCGCATCCTTGTTTTCACAGGTTCCAGGAGCTTCCATGCGCCTTCCCGCCCTGCTCTCCGGTTCACTCGGGATCCTCGCCCTGCTGGGATGTTCAAGCTCGGATCACGCTGACGGCCCCGCCTCCGGCTACCTGGTGAACGCCATCGCGGTGGCCGACATCGATGCCAACGGCCTGCCGGACATCCTCGGCATGGTCTCCACGAGCCTCGGCGGGGCCGCGACCCAGGGCTATGTGTCCACGCGGCTCCAGGGGTCCGCCGGAAGTTTCGTCCTGCCCACCCGCTTCGGCGTGGGCAGCGGTCCGGCCAACCTGATCCTGGCGGACCTGAATGGGGACGGTCGCCCCGATCTCATTGTGGCCAACGCCGGGGACCAGAGCCTCTCGGTCCGCCTGGCGGATCCCTCCCGGCCCGGCTTTTTCCAGCCCGCCACCGTGCTCGCCACGCCGGGGCGCCGCCCCCTGGATGTGGCCGCGGGGGACTTTGATGGCGACGGCCGGATGGACCTCGTGGTGGCGGCCAGCGGGGCCAACAGCGTGCTCGTCTTCACGCAGACCGCCACCGGTGCCTTCAATGCGCCCCTGGCCTACGCCGTTGGGGGCGATCCCCAGGCCGTGGTCGCGGCGGACCTCGACGGCAACGGCCGGACCGACTTCGCCGTGGCCACCACCGCCAACACCGTGTCCGTCCTCCTCCAGACCGGCGCCGGGATTTTCGCCCCCGCCGTGGACTATGCGACGGGCACCCAGCCCGTGGCCATCAAGGCCGTAGACCTCAACGGGGACGGCAGACCTGATCTGCTCACCGCCAACTACGGGGCGGCGGTCGGCCCCACCGCCCAGGGCCTGAGCGTACTGCTCCAGGGCGCACCCGGTACCTTCCTGGCACCTGTCCACTACGCCACCGGCTACCGCTCGACCGCCCTGGCCATCGGGGACCTGAACGGCGATGGCAAGGTGGATGTGGTGGTGGCCGATTCGGGGCTTCCGGGCGATCCGGGCGGCCTCTCCGTCTTCCTCCAGGATCCCACCACGCCCGGGGCCCTCTTGGCACCCACCAGCTACCGGGGCAGCTGGGGGCCCATGGGCGTGGCCATCGGCGACATGGATGGCGATGGCTTCCCGGATCTGGTGGTGGCGGACGGCGACATCACCGTGCGCCTCAACAGCCCAACCGCCCCAGGCACCTTCGGCCCCCCGCTGTTCTTCTACAACTGACGCGAAAAGGCCCCGTTTCCGGGGCCTTTTTTCGGGAGCGGAACGCTCACCCGAGGCTGACATTGATCTTGCGCGGCCGGACCTCCGGGCGCTTCGGCACCATGAGGGTCAGGACGCCGTTGCGGAGTTCCGCCACCACCTTCTCCCCCTCCACATCTTCGGGAAGGCTGAAGGTGCGGCTGAAGTGACCGTGGCTGCGCTCGGACAAATGGATGCGCTCACCGTCCTTCAGGACCTCTTCCTCGCGCTTCCCGGCCACGGTGAGGCGGGTCCCCTCCAGGCTGATCTCGAGGTCGGCCTCGAGGATGCCAGGCAGGTCAGCCCGGAACTGGTAGGCATCCGGGCTCTCCTTCACATCGAAGCTGGGCATGAAGGCGGCGGTCGGGGCACCGAGGTCGTAGTCGCGGAGCGGATCCCAGCGCATGAAATCACGCATGAAGCGGAAGGGCTCCAGGGTCGCGGCCGTGGCCGGCGTCACTTGGGGGGTGCGGGTGCGAAGGATGGTCATGATTCCTCCTGTGAATGGGGCACTCAGCCATCGATGAGCCTGAGTCCCAGGCCATGATGCTGTTACCGAATAAAATCTTAGTGCTTAAACATCATATGTCAAGCCTCGATTTTCAAGAAATCATAATTATTCGTTCTCAAGGGGTTGACCTATCCACCCGACCCGGTAGATTGGGTCCCGCCTTGGAGGTCCCATGCGCCGGAGCATTCTCATCCTCGGCCTCTTGTCCGCGGGCGTCTTCGCGGGCTGGTGCGGCCACGCCCTCACCCCGAGCCTCGCCAGGCCCCGTCCCGTGGAGCCCCGCGGTCCCCTCCCCGAGTGGGAGCAGGTGCCCATCCGGCGCTTCAAGGAGGCCGCCCCCAGCGTGGTCTACATCACCACCACCGAGGAGCGCAGCCGGGACTTCTTCGGGCTCGATGTGGTGGAGGTGCCCGCGGGCTCGGGCACGGGCTTCATCTGGGATGCGGAAGGACATGTGGTGACGAACTTCCATGTCATCCAGGGCGCCGCACGGGCCTACATCACCCTGGCGGATGGCAGCCGCCATGAGGCCGCCTATGTGGGCGGGGCCCCGGACAAGGACCTGGCCGTGCTCCTGCTGGCGAAGACACCCCCGAAGCTGCGGCCCATCCCCCTGGGCACCAGCGCCGACCTGCAGGTGGGCCAGGCCGTGCTGGCCATCGGCAATCCCTTCGGCCTGGACCAGACACTCACCACCGGCGTGGTCTCGGCCCTGGGCCGCGAGATCCAGAGCGTCACCCGGCGCCGCATCGCAGGGGTCATCCAGACGGATGCGGCCATCAACCCCGGCAACAGCGGCGGGCCGCTGCTGGACAGTGCGGGCCGCCTCATCGGCGTGAACACCGCCATCCAGAGTCCCAGCGGCGCCAGCGCGGGCATCGGCTTCGCCGTGCCCGTGGATACCGTGAACCGCGTGGTGCCGCAGCTCATCGCCCGGGGAAAGCTGGAGCGCCCGGACCTGGGCCTCGAGCCCGTGGCGCCGCGGCTGGTAGAGCGCGCCTTCGGCCCCCAGAAGGGTGTGATGGTCGGCAAGGTCTTCCGTGGCGGCGCCGCCGCCCGGGCCGGCCTCCAGGGGGTCGGCGTAGACGGTCGCAAGGTCGTCGCCGGCGACCTCATCCAGGCCGTGAACGGCCGCGCCGTCGAGGATTGGGACGGCCTGCTGGATGCCGTGGAGGCCCTGCCCCTGGGCAGCAGCGCCCAATTGGACATCCAGCGCGAAGGCCGCAAGCTGCGGGTGCCCATCCGCCTGGAAGCGGCGCGGGACTGAACCGTCTCGGGGAAGAAAAAGGCGACTCCGCCCGCGGGGGGCCCGCGGGCGGATGGATCAGCCCTGGATCCACACGGGCTCGAGGCCCAGCAGCCGGGTGACGGCCTCCCGGCCCCGGGGCCCGGGGTCCACCGTGAAGTCGTTCACCCAGGCGTTCACATAGCGGCCGATCATCTCGCGATCCATGCCGCGGCCGAAGGACTGGCTGTAGTCCACGCTCTCCCAGTGGCGGGCGCGGGCCATCTCGACGCTCTTCCGCATCAGGACGGCGAAGCGCTGCTTCACCTCGGCGGGCAGGTCCTTCCGGATGGCGTTGCCGCCCATGGGCAGGGGCAGGTCGTAGGCATGCTTCCACCAGGCGCCCAGGTCCACCACCAGGCGCAGCCCCGCGTCCCGGTACATGAGCTGGCTCTCGTGGATGAGCAGGCCCGCCTCGAAGCGGCCCTCGGCCACGGCCGGCAGGATCTGGTCGAAGGGCACGAGCTCGACCGCGGCCTCGAAGCCATGCTCGGCGCACCACTTCCGCATGGCCAGGTAGGCGCTGGTGCGGCGCCCCGGGATGGCGATGGTCAGGCTCTTCAGGGCCGCCACCTCCAGGGGCGCGCGACTCACCACCAGCGGGCCCGTACCTTCCTGGATGCTCGACCCTGCCGTCAGCAGATCATAGCGGTCGTTCAATTCGGGATAAGCGCCGAAGCTGATGGCCGTCACATCGTACCGGGCCTCCACGGCCTCGGCATTCAGGGTCTCGATGTCCTTGCGGATGAACTCGATTTCGAAGCCCTCGGGATCCAGCCAGCCCAGCGCCAGCGGCGCCATCATGTAGGCATCATCGGAATCGGGACTGTGGGCAATGGTGAACTTCATGGCAACCTCACCTCCAGTTCAGCATAGATTTGACGGCCCTACGAACACCAAGCTCGAGGGCGCCCATGGAGCCAGGGGCTCTTGATCGAATTGAACAAGACTCTGCTTCATATTGATCGATCAAATGATTGGTCCCTCAACGACAACGAATTCAACATTTTATTTATCAAATATTTAAACACTGGCCCGGAATCTGCGTGGTTGGTGGGGTTGACCTGTTGGGTACCTGCCCTTGGCAGATGCCGGACGCCTGGGTCGCCCTTTCCCTTTCGGCCGATCCCGGGCCAGGCCTCACCGCCTTCCCCGGGGGCCTCATCAGGAGCAGACATGTACACCTACGATCGATTCGTCCATGGGTCCTTGGTGGTCTTGTTGGTGGCCGGCTTCACCGCCTGCCAACCCAAGGCCAACGATCCCGCCGTCCAGGCCCAGGTCGCCGCCCAGCTGCAGGCCAAGGCCGCGGATGACCGGGTGGCCATGCTCGAACAGCAGGTGGCCGACATGAAGGCCGGCAAAACCACCGCCTCCGGCGACCAGGAGGCCCTCAAGCAGGTGACCGCCGCCCACATGCGCGCCCTGGACCGCCAGCTGACGGAGGCCCGCCAGCGCGCGTCGGATCGCCGCAAAGATGCCGTCACCTTGGCCTCGACCCCGGTCGCCCAGCTTCCCAAGGTGACCACGGTGGAAGTCCCCAGTGGCACGCGCATCACCGTCAGGATGAGTGCCGACCTCGCGACGGATCGGGATCAGGCCGGCGATCCCTGGTCGGGAACCCTGTCCGAGGATGTGGTGGTGGGCGGCACCGTGGCCTGGACCGCAGGTACCACGGTCAGCGGCGTCGTCGCCCAGAGCACGCCCGCAGGCCGCCTCTCCAGCGGCAAGGGCGGGCTGGGCATCCGCCTGACCACGGTGGGCCGCAACGGCGTGGACGCTGGAACCTACATGGTGGTGGGCGATGCCCTCGGCAAGCGTGACGCCAAATTCATCGGAGGCACCGCCGCTTTGGGTGCGCTGGTCGGCGTGCTCACCGACAAGAACCACCAGGGGGATCATGCCCTGGGTGGTGCGGCGGCGGGTGCACTCGCCGGAACGGCGCTCGCGGCCGGCACCGCCGATACCGTGATCCGCATTCCCGCGTCTCAGTCCGTCACCTTCTCGCTGACGGCCCCGGAGCAGGTCACCCTCCGGTAGGTTCATCCAGCCGCCCTTCGGGTGCTGAGGATGCGTTCAACGCGGAGAAAAGCCGAGTCCGTCGGGCCGCTCTTCTCCGCGTTCATTCAACCCGCCCGGTCCTGGGTGATTCAGCGGATCGCTTCGGGGTTCTGCGCGGCCAGCTTGCCCTTCACGCGCTCCACCGCCTTGGCGGCCAGGATGTAGCGCGGGTTCTCGTCCAGGGCGTGGCGGAAGTGCTCCAGGGCCTTGTCCAGCTGACCCTTGGCCTCATAGACGCGGCCCAGGTTGAAGTGGGGGAAGCAGTAGCTTTCGTAGCGCTTGGCCTTCAGGGCCATACGCAGCCAGGGAATCGCCTCGTCGGGCTCGCCCTGCTCGACATAGTAGGCGCCGATGTCGTTGTAGGGATTGCCGAACTCGGGATCCAGGTCGATGGCCCGGTGGCAGTCCTCGATGGCCGAGGCGTAGTCCTTCTCGAAGGACCGGGCCCAACCCCGGAAGGTGTAGGCCTCCGCTGTGGGGCAGATCTCGATGGACTTGGTGTAGAGGCTGATGGCCTTCGCCACCTCGTTCTTCATGTGGAGCTGATAGGCCTTCCCCACCCACTCCATGGCTTCCTGGCGCTTGTCCTGCCGATCCTGCTCGTCGCTCATGGGAGGCCCTCGCCGCCATCAGGATAAAACCTTCAGACCTCGGATACCATCCTCCCCATCTATCCTGGTGTCATGGCCAACGACCTGCCCGGCTCCTACTGCCAGAACTGCCTCACCTGGAATCCCGGGGATCGGGAGACCTGTGTGAAGTGCGGCACGCGGCTCCTCATCCTCGCCGGGGACCAGACCTGGGAGGACGAGCCCGAGGAGGCGGAGGGCGGCGAGGATCTGGAAGAACACCTCCTGGAGCGCATCACCGGCCTGGAAGAGACCCTCCGCCGGGTGGAGACCTACCTGGAGACCGTCTCCGACCAGCTGGGCAAGCTGGAGCGCAGCGAGGTGATGCTGCGCAACGGCCTGATGGCCCTGGTGCAGGAGATGGAGCAGAAGCGCCAGCTGGATGCCCATGCCTTCTCCGAGCGCTGGGAGCACCTGGTGGAGGAGAACCTGAACCTCATCAGCGCCCGGGAACTCTTCACCCGCTACCGGGCCCGGATCCTCCCCATCGCCCGGCCCAAGTCCATGTCCCAGCTCAAGCGGGCCCTGCTGGAGACCACGGCCCTGCTGGAATCCGCCGACCTGCCGGGCGCCGCCCAGCGCCTGGGCCAGGCCCTGCCCCTGGATCCCAAGAACTACGAACTCATCTTCACGGTCGCCTCGCTGCACGAAGCCGCGCAGAACTTCGAGGAGGCGGAAAGCCTCGCCCGGAAGGCCGTGGGCCTGAGCCCCCGCCACTTCGAGGCCTGGATGCTGCTGGCCAAGCTCCTCCAGGAGTTGCCCGAGCGCGCCGACCAGGCCATCGAAGCCATGCACCAGGCCGCGGACCTGCGCCCCGATGACCCCGAGCCCCGCATGATGCTCGCGGAGCTGCTCCTGGAGCAGGAGGATCTCCAGGGCGCCCTGGAGGCCGCGCAGGAGGCCGTGGCCCGCCGGAAAGACGGGGAGACGCTGCTGTTGCTGGGGCAGGTCCACTTGGCTCGCGGGGAGAGCGCCCTGGCCGTGCCCGTGCTCAAGGATGCCAGCGCCTACCTGCCCGGCGACCTGCATGTGCGGGAGGCCCTGGCCGAGGCCTACCTCCTGCAGGATGAGCGCCCCAAGGCCTTCGCCATCCTCCATGAGCTGCTCCTGCAGAACCCGGGGGATCCGCAGCTGCTGCTGATGCTGGATGCCGAGACCCACTCCCAGCTTCGGGAGGCCCGGGACGGCAAGCCCGGCACCCAGACCCTGCTGGACGAGGCCGAGACCCTTCTGGACGAGGACCAGCTGGAATCCGCGGCCCTCCTCCTGAAGCGCGCCCGCCGCAAGGGCCGGAGCCAGCGCCTCGAATGGCTCGAGCTGCGCCTGGCCTTCCTCCGTCAGCCCGAAAAGACCCTGAAGGCCGCCCTCGACTTCGCCTGCTCCGACCGCCACCCCCGCCTGTGCTTCCTGGCCCTGCGCCTGGTGCTCGAACACCTCATGGCCCAGAAGCGGGAGCCGGAGATCGCCCGGGCCCTGGACGCCTTCCTCACCCGGCATCCCAAGAGCAGCGGCGCCTGGGAAGCCGCCCTCATGCGCCTGGCCTACCGCCTCATGAACGGCCAGGTCACCGAGCAGGACCTCGTCGAGGTCCGCCGCCTCCACGCCCACCCCCTGCCCGGCCTGGAACCCCGCGCCCGCACCCTGCTGGGCCAGTACCTGCTGGCCCTGAAGCACCACCAGGATGTGCTGGACCTGCTGGACCCCCTCCTGGAAAAAGAGCCCACCCTCATCAACCATTTCCAGCTGGGCGCGGCCCTGGCGGGCCTGGGCGAGCGGGAGGAGGCCCGGACCCTGCTCAAGACCGGCCTGGAGGCCGACCCCGGGGACCTCAACGAATCGCAGGCCAAGGGCGTCCGGTCCCAGATCCGGGGCCTCATGAAGGAATTGGACGAACCGCCCCAGCCGTGACCAGGGCCACAGCCTATTAAGTTGACAATTTTGGTCGAGATTTCAGAATGGATGAGGAGCATGTCCCAGCCGCGGGTAGGCGCACCCGCCCCCACGGCCTGGATGTGCCTCACGGGAGACGGCGATGAGCACCACCTTGAATGTGGTCACCAGCCAGGAATACAAGTACGGCTTCGTGACGGACATCGAGGCGGACAGCGTCGCGGCCGGGCTCAACGAGGATGTGATCCGCTTCATCTCGGCCAAGAAGGGTGAGCCCGACTGGCTGCTGGAGTTCCGCCTCAAGGCCTACCGGCATTGGCTGACCATGACCGAGCCCGAGTGGGCCAAGGTCGACTATCCGAAGCCCGACTTCCAGAAGATCGTCTACTACAGCGCCCCCCGGCCCAAGGCACCCAAGTACGCCTCCATGGACGAGGTGGATCCCGAACTGAAGCGCACCTTCGAGAAGCTCGGCGTCCCCCTCCATGAGCAGGAGGCCCTGGCGGGCGTGGCCGTGGATGTGGTCTTCGACTCCGTCAGCGTGACCACCACCTACCGGGAGAAGCTGGCCACGGTGGGCATCATCTTCTGCAGCTTCAGCGAGGCCGTGAAGTCCCACCCGGACCTGGTGAAGCAGTACCTGGGCAGCGTGGTGCCCCCCTCCGACAACTTCTACGCCGCCCTCAACAGCGCCGTGTTCACGGACGGCAGCTTCGTCTTCATCCCCAAGGGCGTGGCCTGCCCCATGGATCTGAGCACCTACTTCCGCATCAACAACAAGGAGTCGGGCCAGTTCGAGCGCACGCTGATCGTGGCCGAGGAGGGCGCCAGCGTCAGCTACCTGGAAGGCTGCACCGCGCCCCAGTTCGACACCAATCAGCTGCATGCGGCCGTGGTGGAACTCGTGGCCCTGGATCATGCCTCCATCAAATACAGCACCGTGCAGAACTGGTACGCCGGCGACAAGAACGGCGTGGGCGGCATCTTCAACTTCGTCACCAAGCGCGGCCTCTGCAAGGGCAAGGGCTCCCACATCAGCTGGACCCAGGTGGAGACCGGCAGCGCCATCACCTGGAAGTACCCCAGCTGCGTGCTGCTGGGCGACGACAGCATCGGCGAGTTCTACAGCGTGGCCCTCACCAACCACAAGCAGCAGGCCGACACCGGCACCAAGATGATCCACATCGGCCGCAACACGAAGAGCACCATCGTCAGCAAGGGCATCAGCGCCGGCGAGAGCTCCAACAGCTACCGCGGCCTGGTGAAGGTGCAGCCGAAAGCCGAGGGCGCCCGCAACTTCAGCCAGTGCGACTCCATGCTCATCGGCCAGGCCTGCAGCGCCAGCACCTTCCCCTACATCGAGGTGCTGAACCGCAGCGCCCAGGTGGAGCACGAGGCCACCACCAGCAAGATCGGGGAAGAGCAGCTGCTCTACTTCCAACAGCGTGGCATCCCGGCTGAGGAGGCCATCAGCATGATCATCAACGGCTTCTGCAAGGATGTCTTCCGCGAACTCCCCATGGAGTTTGCCGTCGAAGCCACCAAGCTGCTGTCGCTCAAGCTCGAAGGAAGTGTCGGATGACCCTCGGAGTGCCCATGCTGTCCATAAAAAGCCTCACCGCCTCGATCAACGGCACGCCGGTGCTGAAGGGGATCGACCTGGAGATCAAGGCCGGGGAGATCCACGCCATCATGGGCCCCAACGGCTCGGGCAAATCCACCCTCGGCAAGGTGCTGGTGGGCCATCCGGCCTACGAAGTCACCGGCGGCGAGGTGCTCTTCGAGGGTCGGAACCTCTTCGAGCTCGAGCCCGATGCCCGCGCGCGCGCGGGGATCTTCATGGGCTTCCAGCACCCCATCGAGGTGCCCGGCGTGAGCAACGCCGCCTTCCTGCGTCTGGCCTACAACAAGAAGGCCGAGGCCGAGGGCCGCGACGAGCTGGATCCCCTCGAGTTCGACGACTTCATCCACGAGAAGATCAAGCTCGTGGCCATGCGCGAGGAGTTCCTGGACCGCAGCCTCAACGAAGGCTTCTCAGGCGGCGAGAAGAAGCGCAACGAGATCCTCCAGATGGCCGTGCTGGAACCCAAGCTGGCCATCCTGGACGAGCTGGACAGCGGCCTGGACATCGACGCCCTGCGGGTGCTCGGCGACGCCGTGAACAAGCTCCAGCGCGCGGACCGTGCCCTGCTGATCATCACCCACTTCCCCCGCATCCTGGAGACCATCCAGCCCCAGTTCGTGCATGTGCTCTCCGGCGGCCGCATCCTCAAGAGCGCCGGCAAGGAGCTGGCCACGGAGCTCGAGGACCGAGGCTATGACTGGGTCCTGGAAGAGGCCGCCGCCGGGGGCGCCCGATGACCACGGTCGCCGCTGGTTCCAACCTGCTGGTGGATCTGCTCAGCGGGCCCCGGCCCGCTGAGTGGGAGACCCTGCGGGTGGAGGCGGAGGTTCGCCTGGCGGGCCGGGACCTGCCCACCACCGCCGACGAGGACTGGAAATACACGGATCTGAAGCCCCTCTCTGGCCTCAGTTTTGGACCCGCCCCCAAGGCCGCCGTCGACATCAGCGGCCACCTGCTCCCCGAAATGGTGGGCACGCGTCAGGTCTTCGTGAACGGGCACCACGCCCCCCATGCCAGCTGCACCTCGGCCGTGCCGGCCGGCGTGCGCTTCTTCCCCATGTCCACTGCCAGCGAGGCCTGCCACGCGCTCGGCAGTGTGGGGGCCGGCACGGAGATGGGCCCGTTCGCGGATCTGAACACCGCCCGGTTCGAGGACGGCGCCGTGATCCTGGTGCCGAAGAACCTGAAGGTGGCACTGCCCCTGCACCTCCTCTTCATCACGCAGGCCGCGGCGCCCGTGGCCACCTTTCCCCGGGTGCTGGTGGTCCTGGAGCGCGGATCCGAGCTTGAGCTGGTGGAAGAGCACCACGGCGAAGGCACCTACCTGAGCTGCCCCGTGGTCGAGGTCCGCGTGGCCGAGGGCGCGATCCTCCGCCATGAGCGCGTGCAGCGGGAGGATCTGGAGGCCTTCCACCTGGGCACCCTGAAGGCCGAGATCGCCAAGGGCGGTCAGTACCATTCCCGCACCCTCAGCTTCGGAGCCCGGCTGTCCCGGCAGGAACCCTGGGTGCGCCTGGCCGAGGGGGCCGAAGCCAGCCTCGATGGCCTGGCCCTGCTGGACGGTCCCCAGGTCGCCGACACGCACAGCTTCATGCTCCACGCGGAACCGAACGCCCTCAGCCACCAGCTGCACAAGTGCATCGTGGATGGCAAGGCGCGCGCCATCTTCAACGGTCAGGTCCGCGTGGCTCCCCATGCCCAGGGCACGGATGCGAAGCAGCAGAGCCGCAACCTGCTCCTCTCCGGATCCGCCCGGGTCGACACCAAGCCCCAGCTGGAGATCTACGCCGACGATGTGAAGTGCAGCCACGGCGCCACGGTGGGACAGCTCGATCCCGAGGAGCTGTTCTACCTCCAGAGCCGGGGCCTGAACGCCGACGATGCCCGGAACCTGCTCACCTACGGCTTCGCGGCCGATGTGCTCACCCACATTCCCGTGGCCAGCCTGCGTCGGGCCCTGCGCCAGCTTGTCATGGCCCGCACCCAGGCCACTTCGCTGGGGGACCTCGGATGAGCGTCGACCTGAAAACCCTCGACATGGCGGCGGTCCGCAAGGACTTCCCCCTGCTCTCCCGCATCCTGCACGGCAAGCCCGTGGTCTACCTCGACAGCGCCGTGAGCGGCCAGATGCCCATTCCGGTCATCGATCGCATGACGCGGTACCAGCGGGAAGAGCACACCAATGTCCACCGGGGCGTGAGCACCCTCAGCCAGGAGGCCACCGACTTCTACGAGGCGGCCCGCGAGAAGGTGCGCCGGTTTATCAGCGCCGGTTCCGTCAAGGAGATCGTCTGGACCCGCGGCACCACGGAGTCCATCAACCTCGTGGCCCAGACCTTCGGCCGCAGGGTGGTGAAGGCGGGCGACGAAATCCTCCTGTCGGCCATGGAGCACCACGCCAACATCGTGCCCTGGCAGATGCTGGCCGAGGAGAAGGGCGCCACCATCAAGGTCATCCCCATGAACGATGCGGGCGAGCTGCTCCTCGATTCGCTCGATGAGCTCCTGACCGAGCGCACGAAGATCGTCGGCGTGGTCCATGTCAGCAATGTCCTCGGCACCGTGAATCCCGTGAAGGAGATCATCGCCCGGGCCCACGCCAAGGGCGTGCCCGTCCTGGTGGACGGCGCCCAGGCCGTACCTCACCTGAAGGTGGATGTGAAGGACCTGGACGCCGACTTTTATGTCTTCAGCGGCCACAAGCTCTCCGGCCCCACGGGCATCGGCGTGCTCTACGGGAAGCTGGCCCTCCTCGAGGCCATGCCGCCCTGGCATGGCGGGGGCAACATGATCCGCTCCGTCTCCTGGGAGAAGACCACCTACATGGCCGCCCCGGGGAAGTTCGAGGCGGGCACGCCGCCCATCGCCGCGGCCATCGGCCTGGGTGCGGCCATCGACTACCTCGAGACCCTCGGCCTGGATCGCATCGCCGCCCACGAGCACGACCTGCTGGTCTACGCCACCGAGCGCCTGACGGGCATCCCCGGCCTGCGCATCCTGGGGACCGCCAAGGACAAGGCCAGCGTGATCTCCTTCGTGGTGGACGGCATCCATCCCCACGACATGGGCAGCCTGCTGGACGGCGAGGGCGTCGTGGTCCGCGCCGGCCACCACTGCGCCCAGCCCGTCATGACCCGCTTCAAGGTCCCCGCCACCACCCGCGCCTCCTTCGCGTACTTCAACACCCGCGAGGAAGTGGATGTGCTCATTTCCGCCGTATTGAAGGCGATCGAGTTGTTCAAATGAGCGACCCCCGCGAGCTGTACCAGCAGGTGATCCTGGAACACAACAAGAAGCCCCGGAACTTCGGGAAGCTTGAAGCCTGCACCCACCACGCGGAGGGGCACAATCCGCTCTGCGGGGACCAGTTGGACCTGACCCTGGTGATCGAGGACGGCCTGGTGCAGGAGATCAAGTTCCAAGGCAGCGGCTGCGCCATCGATGTGGCCAGCGCCAGCCTCATGACCGGCGCTGTGAAAGGTCGGCCCGTGGCCGAGGCCGAGGCCATGGCCGAGCAGTTCCGCGGCATGGTGCGCGGCGAGCTGGAGCCCGGCGCCCAGACGCCCCTCCTGGGAAAGCTCACCCTCTTCAGCGGGGTCAAGGATCTGCCCAGCCGCGTGAAGTGCGCCGTCCTCCCCTGGGCCACCCTCCACGCCGCGCTCAAGGGCGAAGCCGAAGCCTCGACGGAATAGCCATGCCAAAAATCGCTGAAATCGAATACACCCCCAACCCCAACGCGGTGAAGTTCGTGTTGAAGGAATCCGTGGCCGTGGGCTTCCCCAAGTCCTTCCCCAATGCGGAAACCGCCGAGCACGACGAACTGGCCAAGAACCTCTTCGCCGTGGGGAATGTCACTTCCGTCTTCATGCAGGACAAGTTCCTCACCGTCACCAAGACCGACGACAAGGGCTGGCCCGAGATGCTGCCCCTGCTCGCCGCGCCCATCCGCGCGGCCGCGGGCGCGGGTGGGGGCCAGGCCAGCGCCCCGGGAGCGCCGCGAGTCTTCACCAAGATCGAGGATGAGAACGATCCCATGCTGAAAGACATCCGCATGGTGCTGGAAAGCGCCATCCTGCCGGCCCTGGCGGCGGACGGCGGCGGCCTCGAGCTGGTGGGGCGCCATGAGAAGCAGGTGATGATCCGCTACATGGGCGCCTGCGGCAGCTGCCCCGCCAGCCTCACCGGCACCCTGGTCGCCATCGAGGGCATGCTGCAGAAGGAAGTGGACCCCGAAATCGTGGTGATCTCGGTCTGAGTTCGCCCGGCACCCCTGGGTTGGAGCCGCAGCGCAGGCCCTCCGGAGAATCCCTGTGGCCAGGCAGGAGGGGGGCGGCGCTTTTTAGAAGACACAAAGATCCGTTATCTTTGCACCCTGCGGGAGTAGACTGGGTCCACAGCCCCTTGCCGACTTGCCCAACTCCTTGCGCGATGGCCCTTCCTGGTGGTCGCGCATCCCGAACTCGAAGGGAGGTCTCATGTCCATCCACTTCGCCCGTCCGGCGGGTGCCCTGGTTCTGTTGTCCTTGGCTTGGTCCTGCGGAGGCGCCGGTGATGGTCAGAACGCCCCGGTCCTGACCCCGGCCCGCCCCCTTGTCGGCACCTGGAAGGCGCCCCTTCCCACCACGGTCAACATCAGCACCGACTCCTGCAGCAACGCCCTCAATACGATGATGCTGGCCGGCACCCAGCCCTGGACGGTGACCTTCGTCATCACAGCGGGCTCCGACGAGAACCATGTGTATGTCCAGATGAGCTTCACCCGCGGGACCTACGCCCCCGTATCCGCCACCGCCTGCGCAAACCCGATCCTGGTCCCCGAGGTCTCCCCCATGTTCCTCACCGGGGTCATCAGCTCCACCCGGCTGACCCTGTACAACGGGACCACCCCCGCCGGGGTGTTCAACTTCACGACGGACATCCTCACCGGCACCTTCGATTACACCTGGAACGGCATCTACAGCCAGCGGGAATACACCGCGACCAACGGGATGACCCTGCTTCGGCAGTAAGGCCCCGGCGGCCGGCTCCGATCGGCACGGGCATCCTGTACACTGCTTCTGGACCAAGAGGCGTCGCGCCGACGGGCCTTTTTTGGAACTGCCATGACCCACGCCCGTTGCTTCGCCCTCCTCCTCTGCGGCCTCCTCGGGGCGATCCCCGCCCTGGCCCAGGCTCCCGCGACCCGCAAGCTGCCCGAGCACCATGCGAAGGCCGGCGTCCACTGCTTCAACTGCCACCACGAGGAGAAGCCCACCCAGAAGGCCGTGGCTTCCGATTCCTGCATGGCCTGCCATGGCGACTACCCGGCCATGAAGGAAGTCACCAAGCACCTGCCGGTGAACCCCCACGACTCCCACCTGGGGGAGATCAGCTGCACTGAATGCCACCGGCAGCACCAGCCCCCGGTCGTCAAGTGCCTCGAATGCCACAAGGGGAAGTTCAAGTTCACGGCGAAGTAAGAGCAGGCCGGGCCTGAATGGCAGCCTTTTCCCTGGCCCCCCCAGGGGTTCCTCGGTAGTCTGTTCGTTCTGCCGGACTTCGTGTGCCGGGATTCCAGCGCACCACCAGAGCGTGGGCGCAACCAAACGAGGTGGACTTACATGTCCAAGTTAGAATCAATCATCAAAGGCCTGGGCTCCAAGCAGATGGGCCGCATCACCGTGCTCGACGCGGGTTATGTCGAGGACGACAGCGCGGAAGGCCAGGAGTTCATGGCCGCGCTGCAGGGCGAGACCCGCGGTCTCCGCGAGGAAGAGGTCGTCCGTGGCGTCGTCGTGGAGATCCGCGGCAAGGATGTCATCATCGACATCGGCTACAAGGGGTCGGGCACCGTCAATCTGGACGAGTTCAACAACCCCGATGGCACCCAGGGCGTCCAGGTGGGCGATGTCGTTGAAGTGCTGCTCGAGATGCTCGAGGACGCCAACGGCAATGTGCGCCTCAGCCGCGAGCGCGCCGAGAAGATGAAGATCTGGGACGAGGTCGAGAAGGCCTTCCGTTCCAACATGACCGTGCACGGCACCGTGCTCGAGAAGGTCAAGGGCGGCCTGGCCGTGGACATCGGCATCCGCGCCTTCCTGCCCGGCAGCCAGGTGGACATGAAGCCCGTCCGCAACCTGGATCCCTACCTCGGCAAGTCCTTCGACATGAAGGTCATCAAGGTCAACCGCCGCCGGGGCAACATCGTCCTGTCGCGCAAGCTGTTCCTCGAGACCATCAACGCGAGCCTGAAGGAAGAGACCCTGGCGGGCCTCGAGGAAGGCAAGCTGGTCGAGGGCGCCATCAAGAACATCACCGAATACGGCGCCTTCGTCGACCTCGGCGGTGTGGACGGCCTGCTGCACATCACCGACATGTCCTGGGGCCGGCTCAACCACCCCAGCGAGATGTTCCAGGTGGGCGACAAGGTCGAAGTGGCCGTGCTCAAGTATGACAAGGACACCGAGCGCGTCAGCCTCGGCTACAAGCAGAAGTTCCCGGATCCCTGGCTCTCCGTCGAGGAGCGCTATCCCATCCAGGCCACCGTCAAGGGCAAGGTCGTCTCGATCACAGACTACGGTGCATTCGTGGAACTGGAGCCCGGCATTGAGGGCCTCGTCCATGTCTCCGAGATGAGCTGGACGAAGAAGGTCAAGTCCGCCAAGGGCATGGTCAACCTGGGCGACCAGGTCGAGGCCCTGATCCTGCAGGTGGACAGCGAGAACCGCCGCATCAGCCTCGGTATGAAGCAGATCACCCCCAACCCCTGGATGGCCATCGCCGAGAAGTACCAGCCCGGCATGATCGTCACGGGCACCGTGCGCAACATCACGGAGTTCGGTGCCTTCGTCGAACTGGAAGAGGGCATCGACGGCCTGATCCATGTGTCCGACTTCAGCTGGACCAAGAAGATCAAGCACCCCGGCGAGATCGTGAAGAAGGGCGACAGCGTCACCGCCAAGGTCCTCAACCTGGACCCCCTGGCCCAGCGCATGAGCCTCGGCGTGAAGCAGATGGAGCCCAATGTCTGGGAGATCTTCTTCGAGAACCACAATGTGGGCGCCGTCATCACCGGCAAGATCGCCCGCCTGACCGACTTCGGCGCCTTCGTCGACCTCGGCGACGGCATCGAGGGCCTGGTCCATGTGTCCGAGCTGAGCCGCAAGCGGGTGGAGGACATCCAGAAGGAGTTCACCGCCGGCCAGGAGCTCACCATGAAGATCGTGAAGCTCGATCCCACCGAGCGCCGCATCGGCCTCTCCGTCAAGCAGTTGGAGCAGGACATGGAGCGCGGCGATTTCGAGGCCGCCAAGGCCCGCCAGCCCGAGTTCAAGAAGGCGACCCTGGCCGACGCGTTCAACAAGGCCGAGCGGGAGTAGTCCCCAGCCCGTTCCACGGATGGAGCCCCCGCGAGGGGGCTTCATCGTTCTCGACCTAGTGGGTGTTTTTTCACAGCCGCCCGGGACCAAGCCGCAAAGGCTTGCGGGCCGCGGGATTTAGCCTCCCCCTCCATTCCGGAATGGGCCTAAATCCTGTGGCGCGCCCCAAGCGTGCTGGATAAACTCGGGATTAATCGAATGTCGATCCAAGCCGCAAAGGAAGCTCCATGAGCGAACTTACCCGGAAGGAAGTAGTCTTCATCCTCAAGTCGGGGAAGAACTTCCAGCGCGCCGATCTGAGCGGCCTCGATTTGCGGGGCTTTGACTTCACTGGGGCGAACCTCTCCGAGGCCAACCTCGCGGGCGCCGTCCTCAACGAAACCCGGCTCTGCGGCGCCAGCCTCATCGGCGCGGACCTGCGGCTGGCCAACCTCGACGAAGCCGATCTTGAAGGCGCCAACCTCAGCCGCGCCCGGCTCGCGGGGGCGAACTTCGCGGGAGCCAACCTCAGCGGCGCCGACCTCACCTTCTTCGACATCCAGCAGTACGAACCGGCCACCGTGCCCAACCTCCGCGGGGCCAGCCTCGCCGGCGCCATCCTCAGCGGCGTCATCCTCACGGGCCTGGACCTGAGCGGGAAGAACCTCCGCGGGGCCGACCTCAGCGGGGCCGACCTCCGCCAGACGGTGCTGGAGGGCGCGGACCTCGAAGGCGCCAACCTCGGACAGGCCAACCTGGTGGGGGCGAACCTCGCCAAGGCCAACCTCTCCGGCGCCAGCCTCCTGGGCGCCACCCTGGGCGGGGCCAACCTGAACCTCGCGAACCTGGGCGGCAGCAACCTGGCCGACGCCGATCTCCACTGGGCCAGCCTCACCGAGGCCAACCTCGAGGGCGCGAACCTGAGCCGGGCCAACCTGAAGGGCACGAACCTCAGCGGCGCCAACCTGGCCGGCGCGGACCTCCGCAACCTCGACATCCTGAAATACGAAAAAGACGATGTGCCCAAGCTCAAGGGCGCGAACCTCAGTGGCGCCAACCTCCACGGCACGAACCTCCGCGCCATGGACCTGGGGCGCACGAACCTCAGCCGGGCCGACTTGGCCGAGACCGTGCTGCGCCAGGCCAACCTGGAGGGTGCGGACCTGCATGGCGCCAACCTCCAGAAGGCCGACCTCAGCGGCTGCAACCTCAGCGGCGCGGTGCTCGCCGGCGCCAACCTCGGCGCAGCCCAGCTGGGCGGCGCGGTCCTGAGCAACACCGACCTCCGGGAAGCGGATCTCACGGGCGCCGACCTGCGCGACATCAACCTCGGCGGGGCCAACCTCAGCGGCGCGAACCTGACCGGCGCCAGCCTCACGGGGGCCCAGCTGGACGGCGCGGTGCTGGTGGGCACCCTGCTCGTGGGCGCCAACCTGGCCAGCGTGGACCTCTCCCGCAAGAACATGAAGGGCGCGGACCTCTCCCGGGCGGACCTCGCCCAGACCAACCTCGATGGCGCCAACCTCGCCGGGGCGCTGTTCAGCGGCGCCAAGCTCCAGGAGACCCACCTGGGCGGTGCGAACCTCCGCGGCGCGAAGCTCAGCGGTGACGACCTCCGCACCGCCAACCTCTGCGGGGCTGACCTCTCCGGGGCCGACCTCTCCGGGGCCGACCTCGCCGGCAGCATCCTCAGCGCGAACCTGCACGAGGCCAACCTCTTCGCCGCCAACCTCCGCGGGGCCACCCTGGACCGGGCCGTCCTCACGGGCGCCAACCTGTCGGGCGTGGACCTCAGCGGCTTCGCCCTCGAAGGTATGGATCTCAACCGCGCCGTCCTGAACGGCGCCAACCTCACGGGCGCCAAGCTCAAGGGCGCCATCCTGCGCGGCGCCCAGGCCCTGGGTGCGGATCTCAGCGGCAGCGACCTCGCCAGCGCCGACCTGCGCAACTCGGACTTCAGCGGCACGAATTTCTTCGCCTGCAACCTGGAGGGCGCGAACCTGCGCGAAGCCAATCTGGCCTCCCTGCCCACGGAATCCCGCGGCGAGTACCGCACCAACCTCAGCAATTCCAACTTGAACCGGGCCAACCTCAGCGGCGCGAACCTCTATCAGGCCAACCTGAACGAGGCGAATCTCGTGAACGCCGATCTCACGGGCGCCAGCCTCGTGTGGGCCGACCTCCGTGGCGTGGATCTCCGCCAGACCTCGCTCAAGAACACGGACCTCCGGCAGGCCAACCTCGACGGCGCGAACCTCTGCGGGGCGGACCTCCGCGAGACCATCCTGCAGGACGCCTACCTGGACGGCGCGAACCTCTCCGGCGCGAACCTCTCCGGTGCGAACCTCTCCGGTGCGGACCTGCGCCACACCAACCTCATCGACGCCAGCCTCGATGGCGCCGACCTGAGTGCCGCCAACCTCAACGGCGCGAACATGGTCTGGGCCAACCTCAGCGGCGCCAATCTGGGCCGGGCGAACCTCAACCGGGCCAAGCTCAGCGGTGCCAACCTGGGCGGGGCCGACCTGCGCGAGGCGAACCTGGATGAAGCCAACCTCGACGCCACCAACCTGACTGGCGCCAAGCGCTAAGCTGACCGGCGTCCAGCGCTGAACCAACCGGCGCCAAGCGCCCCGGAATCGCCACCTCTGCAACGGCCCGAAATCCCGGGCTGCTAGAACTTCCAGTCGGGGCCCCGACCAGAGGGCGTGAAGTCGTGCGTGCCGCTGGCGGGATGGCCGTAGCGGTCCACGGTCCGTTCCTCCTTGCGCGGCACCAGCGGCACCGGCGCCTTCTCCACGGGCGGGAGGGTGTGTCGCACGCAGCTGCCGACCAGGGTCCCACCCTCGTCCACCACCAGCGTGCCGAGTTCCACCTCACCCTCGACCCAGCCTGCACCCAGAATCTCGAGGCATTCCTCCACCTTGACCACGCCTTCCGCGCGGCCCATCACCGCGAGCCGCCGGGCATGGATGGCGCCGCGCACCAGGCCTCCGGCGGCGATCGTGACCTGACCTTCGCTCAGGATGGTGCCTTCCACTTCCCCCTCAACCCGCAGGCTGGTCGTCCCCGTGCGGATCTCCCCCTGCCACCGGGAGCCCGCGCCCAGCACCGTCGAGGCCGGCGCGGAGGCCGCCCGCGAGGTTGCGTCGTTCTTTCTGCGGCTGAACATGAGCCTCCTCAGACCGGGGGAAGGGAGGGAGTGACCAGGATGGCACCTCCTTCTTCCGTGCAGAAGGTCAACATCCTATCGGCCCGGAGCCCCGGGGAACTTGAGAGCGGCCCCGATCCACGCCTGGGATGCAATACTCGGAGCCAGCACCTACCCTGCTCGCCCCCTGCGGAACCCCATGCGATTCCTCCACACCTCCGATTGGCATCTCGGCAAGACCCTCTGCAACGCCAACCTCCTGGACGACCAGGCCCACGCCCTCGACCAGGTGGCCGCCATGGTGAAGGAGACCCGCGCCGAGGCTCTGGTGGTCGCCGGGGATCTCTATGACCGCGCGGTGCCCCCGAAGGAGGCAGTGGCCCTGCTGGATGACGCGCTGGACCGCCTCGTGCGCGGCCTCGGCGTGCCCGTGCTGATCATCGCGGGCAACCACGACAGCCCGGAGCGCCTGGGGTTCGCCTCCGGCTTCCTGGAGACCCAGGGCCTCCATGTGGCCGGCCCCCTCGGGGCCGGGGCCTCGCCGGTGCTGATCGGCAACGCGGCCTTCCATCTCATGCCCTACGCGGATCCCGCCACGGCCCGCCATGCGTTCCAGGACGACGCCATCCGCACCCACCAGGACGCTCTCGCCGCCCAGCTGGCCCGGGCGCGCGCGAACCATCCCGCGGGCCGCCGCTTCGTGGCCGTGGCGCATGCTTTCGTCGCGGGGGGCGAGGGCTCTGATTCGGAACTGGGCCTGGCCGTCGGCGGCACGGGCGAAGTGGACGCGGCCCTGTTCAAGGCCTGCGATTACGCCGCCCTGGGCCATCTGCACCGACCCCAGGAGGCGGGCTACGCCCAGGTGCGCTATGCCGGCAGCCTCTTGAAATACAGTGCTTCCGAGGCGGGCCATGTGAAGGCCCTCACCCTGGTGGAGCTGCCGGATCACGGCCCGGTCCGCACCGAGCCCCTCCCCTTCAGCCCCCGCCGCGACCTCCGCCGGCTGCGGGGCCGCTTCGAGGATCTGATGCGCGGCCCCCATGGCGAGGCCGGGGACTATTTATTCCTGGAACTGCTGGATGAGGGCCCGGTGCTGGATGCCATGGCCCGCCTGCGCCAGATCTACCCCAACATCCTCGGCATCCAGCCCGCCCCGGCCACCCCGGCACTGCCGCAGGAGGTGGTGCCCTCCGTGGACCGGGAGCTCGACCCGGCGGCCCTCTTCGAGACCTTCTTCCGCGACAGCGCCGGGCGGGACATGGACGAGGCCGAACGGGCCCTCTTCCAGGAGGTGGCGGGCCGGGCCCTGTCCGGGGAGGCCGCCGAGTGAAGCCCCTCAAGCTCACCCTGGAGGCCTTCGGCCCCTATGCGGGACGGCAGGAACTCGATTTCGCGGATCTGAAGGATCAGAGCTTCTTCCTCATCCACGGGCCCACCGGCGCCGGCAAGACCAGCCTCCTGGACGGCATCAGCTACGCCCTTTACGGCGAGACCAGCGGGGGCCTGCGCGAGACCCGCGACCTCCGCAGCCACTTCGCCGCCGCCGACATCCCCACGCAGGTGGTCTTCGACTTCGCCCTGGGCGACCGGCGGTACCGGGTGGAGCGGTCGCCAGAGCAGCAGGTGCCCCGGCAGCGCGGCGAGGGCACCAAGAAACAGCCCTATGCCGCGAACCTGTGGGAGCTGCAGGGCGAGGCCGAAGTCCCGCTCGCCACGGAGAAGCCCACGGCGGTGGATGCGAAAGTGGCCGACCTGCTGGGCTTCAAGGCCAGCCAGTTCCGGCAGGTGGTCCTGCTGCCCCAGGGCCGCTTCCAGGAGTTCATGCTCGCCGGGTCCGCCGAGCGCCAGGCGATCCTCCAGACCCTCTTCCAGACCATCCGCTACGCCCGCATCAGCGAGGCCCTGGCCGACGAGGAGAGGGTCCTCAAGGAAGCCCTGCGCACGGCCCACGCGGAAACCCGTCAGCTCCTCGCGCAGGCCGGCGTGGCCGCCGCCCAGGATCTCCCGGGCCTGCTCCAGGCCACCGCGACCCGGCTGGAAGCCCTGGGCCTCGAGCAGGTGGAAGCCAGCGGCCTCCTTGAGCGGGCCGACACAGCCCTGAACGAAGGCTCCCGCGCCGCCGAGCGGCTGGCGGAGCGCGAGGCCGCCCGGGCTGAAATCACGCGCCTCCAGGGCCTCTCCCGCATCATGGACGCCCGCCGCACGGAGCTGGAGCGGGCCCGCCGCTGCGAAGCCGTCACGCCCGCGGCGGTCCGTCTGGAGGAGAGCCTCGCCCGCATCCAGGAACTCGAGCAGGAAGAGGCGCGCCTCGCGGCTCTCGCCGACGAGCGGGCCCAGGATCTGGCCCGCGCGGAAGCCGTCCTGACGGACGCCGAGCAGCACGAGGTGCGCCGCGAAGAGCTGCGCCGGACCATCCAGCGGCTGAGGGACCTCGAGCCCAAGCTGGAGGCCCTGGAGCAGGCGCGGCAGGAGGCCCGGGAAGCGGCCCTGGAGCGGAGCCGACTGGAGGACTTGGCGGGCTGGCAGAAGCGTCGGGTCGAGACTTCCAAGCAGGAACTCTCCCAGCAGCGGCTCCTCCTGCAGGAGACGCGCACCGAGGCTTCCCAGCTGGCGGGTCGCGAGGGACTGCTGGTGCTGGTCCGCCAGCGACGCTCCCAGCGGGAGGATCTGGACCGGGCCATCGAAGCGGTGGATCGCGCCGCCACAGCCCTGGAAGCGGCCCAGGAAACCCTGCTGGCCACCCAACAGGCCGTCCAGGCTGCCCGGGAGCGCCACCGGGGCCTGCAGGAGCAGCGGCTGGCCGCCCAGGCCGCCCGGCTGGCCCGCGACCTCCATCCCGGCCAGCCCTGTCCCGTCTGCGGCAGCGAAGCCCACCCCCACCCGGCCCTGCCTTCGGCGGACCTCCCAGACGACCAGGAGATGCGTCAGTCGCAGGAACAGCAGGAGGATGCGGAGACCGCCCAGGCCCGCGCCCAGGATGCTGCCGCCTCCCGCCGGGCCGCCCTGGACACGGCCCGGGCCCGGCGCCAGGACCTGGCCGAGCGACTGGGCGAGCATGTGGGCATCAGCCTGGAGGACCTGTCCATCTTCGAAACGCGGCACCGGGAGGACCTGGACCGCAGCCGCTCCGCCGAGGCGGGCCTGGCCCGGGCGGAGCAGCGGCTGGCCGAGGCCGAGGCCGCGCGGAACCTGTCGGAGGCCCAGCTTTCCGAGACGAACCAGCGGCTCTCCGATCTGATGGTCCAGGAGGCCGGGGCCAAGGCCCGGATGCAGCTTCTCGAGGATGCCCTGCTCCAGGAACTGCGCGTGCCGGGCGCCCTCTCCACGCGGCGGCGCGAGGCCGAGGAGGCCCTGGCCGAATCCGAGGCCCGCCTCAAGGCCGCGCGCGCCGCCCGGGAACCGGCCCAGGCTGCGGCCATGCAGGCCCAGGCTGAGCTGAAGGCCCACGGCGGGCGCCTGGAGGCGGCGCGGACCGATTCCTGGAATGCCAACGGCGCCTTTGAAGACGCCCTGGCCGCCGCCCACTTCCACGGCCGGACGGATTTCGACCTGGCCCGGCGCAGTGCCGGGGAGATGGAATCCCTGGCGGCCTCCCTCGAGACCCATGCCGCGGAAACCGCCGCCGCGAGGGACCGCTCTGCCCGCGCCGAGGCCCTGGCCGAGGGACTGGAGGCCCCGGATCTGCCCGCCCTCCAGACGGCCCGGGACAGCGCCCAGGCCCGGTTCTCCGCCACGGGCGAGGCCCTGGGCCGCGCCCAGTCCGAACAGGCCGCCCTGCAGCGGCTGGAGACGGCCCTCACCCGCCTGGAGGCCAAACGCGAGGCGGAGGAGCGCCGCCACCGCGCCGCGGCCAGTCTGGCCCGCGTGGCCCGCGGCGAGGAGGGCGACCGCGTCTCCTTCGAGCGCTTCGTCCAGGGCGCCATCCTCGACGAAGTGCTCATCTCGGCCTCGGAGCGCCTGCGCCGCATGAGCAAGCAGCGCTACGCCCTGCGCCGGGCCACGGTCAGCACGGACCTGCGGAAGGCCGGCGGCCTTCAGCTGGAGATCACCGACAGCCACACGGGCCGTGCCCGGGCCGTGAGCTCCCTTTCGGGCGGTGAGGGCTTCCAGGCCAGCTTGGCGCTGGCGCTGGGTCTATCGGATGTCGTGCAGCGCCATGCGGGCGGCATCCGCCTCGACACGGTGTTCATCGACGAGGGCTTCGGCAGCCTGGACTCCGAGGCCCTGGATCTGGCCCTCCGCACCCTCGAGGACCTGAACCAGGGCGGCCGCCTGGTGGGCCTCATCAGCCACCTGGAGGAAGTGAAGGCCCGCATCCCCGCCCGCCTGGAGGTCACGCCCGGCCCCGGTGGGAGCCACGCCCGCTTCCGGATCGAGTAGCTCCGGCAAACCCTTCCCAAGACGGGTCCCACGCAAGATCGGCCCCGCGCTCAACCGATACCTCGCATGACATGGTAGGCTCCTGGACATTCCCCGGAGCCGAGCATGTTGCGACCCCTCGCGCCTTTCCTGAGCCTCGCCCTGGTTGCCCAACCGGCGCCCTACCAGAAAGCGCCCAAGGCCATCCAGGCTGTCCTCGATGCCCCCGGGACGCCCACCCTCCTCGCGAGCCCGACGGGGGACCGCTTCCTCCTGGCCGAGGTCGCCCGCCATCCCCCCATCAAGGATCTCGCCCAGCCCATGGTCCGGCTGGCTGGCCTGCGCCTGAATCCGCGAACCCGGGGTCCCCACAACCCGACGCGGCTGAAAGCCCTGGCCATCCAGGATCTGAAGGGCGGGCCCGCCCGGCCCATCGCCCTGCCCCCGGGCATCCTGCTGGGCCAGCCCCGCTGGTCGCCGGACGGCGCCCGCTTCGTGCTGCTCGGGACCACGGCGGACGCCACGGAGCTGTGGGTGGGCGAGGCTGGCACCGGCAAGCTCCACCGGGTCGAGGGCCTGAAGCTGAATGCCACCCTGGGCGATCCCCTGGATTGGATGCCGGACGGCAGCCTGCTCTGCAAGGCCGTGCCCGCCGGCCAGGGTCCCGTCCCCCGGGCGCCCGAGGTGCCGGTGGGGCCCCGCATCCAGGAGAACGAGGGCAAGGCCGCCCCCGCCCCCACCTACCAGGATCTGCTCCAGAACGCCCACGACGAGACCCTCTTCGAGTTCCTGGGCCAGTCCCAGCTGGTGCGCGTGAACCTGACCAGCGGCACCGCCACGCCCCTTGGCAAGCCCGGCCTCTACGCCAATGTGCAGCCCGCGCCGGGTGGCCAATGGATCCTCGTGGCGCGGCTCCGACGGCCCTTCTCCTTCCTGGTGCCGGCCTCGCAGTTCCCGGTGCGCGAGGAGGTCTGGGATCGCAGCGGCGCGCTCGTCCACACGGCCGCCGACCTGCCGCTGGCCGAGGGCATTCCCCTCGAAGGTGTGCGCACGGGCCCCCGCCGCCTCCACTGGCGGCCCACGGAACCCGCCACGCTGGCCTGGGTCGAGGCCTTGGACGGCGGTGATCCCAAGCGCAAGGCCGACTTCCGTGACCGCCTCCTTCTGCAGGCCGCGCCCTTCCAGGCCGCGCCCACGGAGTGGCTCCGCCTCAAGGCCCGGCTGAGCGGTCTGGACTGGGGCGAAGGCGGCCACCTGGCCGTGGTGCGGGAATACGAGCGCGACCGCCGTTGGACCCGGACCTGGCTGCTGGATCCATCCAAGCCCGCCGAGGCGCGCCTGGCCTTCGACCTCAGCAGCAACGACAAATACCGCGACCCCGGGGCCTTCGCCCAGCGCCTGCTGACCAACGGGCACATGGCCCTGCGGCAGCAGGGCAGTGCCCTGCTCCTCACCGGATCCGGCGCCACGGCTGCCGGCGACCGCCCCTTCCTGGACCGCTTCGACTCCACGACGCTGAAGGCCGAACGGCTCTTCCACTGCAGCGAAGGCGTCTTCGAGTCCCCTGCGGCCCTGCTGCCGGACGGCCGCTTCATCACCCGTCGCGAGAGCCCCGCGGAAGCACCGAATTATGTCCTTCACGGAGCCGGGGCGAGGGCCCTGACCGCCTTCGCGGATCCCTTGCCCGACCTTCGGAAAATCCAGAAGAAGCTCGTGAAGTACACGCGGCCCGACGGCGTGGCCCTCAGCTTCACGATGTACCTGCCGCCCGACTACAAGGCCGGCGAGCGCCGCCCCGCCGTGATCTGGGCCTATCCGATGGAGTTCACCGACGCCGCCACCGCGGGCCAGGTGAGCGGTTCCACCGACCGCTTCACAACCCTCGGCGGCATGTCCCACCTCTTCTTCCTGCTGTCGGGCTATGTGGTGCTGGACAACACGACCATGCCCGTCGTGGGCGATCCGCAGACCGTGAACGACACCTACCTCGACCAGGTGGTCGCCAGCGCCAAGGCCGCCATCGACAAGGCGGACGAGCTGGGCGTCATCGATCCCAAGCGCGTGGGCGTGGGTGGCCACAGCTACGGCGCCTTCATGACCGCCAACCTGCTCGCGCACTCGACCCTCTTCAAGGCGGGCATCGCCCGCAGCGGCGCCTACAACCGCACGCTCACCCCCTTCGGATTCCAGAGCGAGCGCCGCACCCTGTGGGAAGCGCCAGAGATGTACCTGAAGGTGTCGCCCTTCATGGCGGCCAACAAGTTCAACGCGCCGATCCTGCTCATCCATGGCGAGGCCGACAACAACTCCGGCACCTTCCCCATGCAGAGCGAGCGGCTCTACGCGGCCCTGAAGGGCAACGGACAGACCGTCCGCTATGTCACCTTGCCCCTCGAGAGCCACGGCTACATCGCCCGCGAATCCATCGAGCACACCCTGTGGGAAATGCTCCGCTGGTTCGATCGCCACCTGAAGGGCGAGTCCGGCTCCTGAGGCATCTGGGGTCACACAGAAGTCATTCTGTTCACGCAAATTTCACATTTAAAGACAGCATCGACGCGCCTTATGACATAAATCACATCCTGGTATCCAAATACTAGGCTTCCATCGGCTCCACCGAATAACCTGACCTCCGCCCCGCCGGAGCGGGCGTTTGGACCAATGGAGCAAAGCACATGGCCTACATGGAATGGCGTCCCACCCTGGAAGTCGGTCACGCCAAGATCGATTCGGAGCACCGCTCCCTCGTGGAAGCCCTGAACCGCCTGCACGCCGCGATGAAGCAGGGCAAGGGCAAGGATGAGATCGAGAAGACCCTGCTCTTCCTGAAGGACTACACCGTGGAGCACTTCAAGGGCGAAGAGCGCATGATGATCGCCCACCGCTATCCCGGCACCAACACCCACTGCGCCATCCACGCCGATCTCGTGAAGGAGGTCGGTGACCTGATCGCGAACTACCAGGCCGGCAAGGTGGTCCTCACCTCGTCCGTCCTGAGCTTCCTCGAGGACTGGCTGGTCAAGCACATCCAGGGCGAGGACATGGCCCTGGGCGCCTTCCTCAAGGAGAAGGGCGCCGTCGCCTAGGACGGGTCTCCAGGGCGGACCTACTCGGTCGCCACGCCGCTGTCGGACCAGCGCTTCGCATCCGCCGCGCCCCGGGGGACCCCGTCCTGCACGAGGATCACCTGGGCGCAGCCCTGCCGCGCCACCTCCTTGAGGACATGTCCTCTCGCCTTCAGAGCCTCCTTGGCGGCCACCGGCAGGTCCGCCTCCACCTGGAGGCGATCCGGCAGCCACTGGTGGTGGAAGCGCGGCGCGTCCACCGCGGCGCGGGCGTCCAGGCCGAAATCCACGACCTGGAGCACCGTGTTCAGCACCGTGCTGGGAATGGTGCGCCCCCCGGGACTGCCGCTCACCATGAACACCGCGCCAGCCTGCACGAGGATCACGGGGCACATGCTGGACAGGGGCCGTTTCCCGGGCTGGGCGAGATTGGGCGCCGTGCCGATGCGGCCCGTGGCGTCCGTCAGGCCCGGAACGGCATTGAAATCACCCAGCTCGTTGTTCAACAGGAAGCCCGCGCCCGGCACGATGCGCTTGAGGCCGTAGCTGTCCTCCAGGGTGTAGGTGAGGCTCACGGCATTGCCCTGGCGGTCGACCACGGAAAGGTGCGTGGTGTCGGGGCGGTCCTTCGGCCAGGTGAAGCGGTCCGGCGCCGAGGCCGACGCACGCTCCCGCGAGATGGTCGTCCGCAGCTCCGCGGCATGGGCCTTGGAGAGCAGCCGGGCCAGCGGGAGCTCCGGATTGAAGGCCGGATCGCCGAGGTACTGGGCCCGATCGGCGAAGGCGCGGCGCAGCGCCTCGGCGGCCAGATGGATGGCCGCGGGAGACCCGGCGCCCAGGGCCTTCAGGTCGTAGCCCTCGAGCATGTTCAAGGTCTCGATCAGCACCTGGCCGCCGGAGCTGGGCGGCGGCGCGGCGAGCAGCTCGAGGCCACGGTAGGTCCCCCGCAGGGGCTCGCGCAGTACGGGCCGGTAGGTCCGCAGGTCCGAGGCCGTGATCAGGCCGCCCCCCGCCTTCATGTCGCGCACGATGAGCGCGGCGGTACGGCCCCGGTAGAACTCCGTCCAGTCCTTCGACAAGCGGGCCAGGGTGCGGGCGAGGTCCCGCTGCACCAGCCGGTCCCCGGCCCGGTACGGCTCGCCCTTCCGGCTGAACTGGGCCAGGGTGGGTGCATGGACGCGGAAGGCGGGCAGCTGCTCCGCCAGGCTGGCAGCCTGGTTCTCGGTCAGCACGAAACCTTCCTGGGCCAGGCGGATGGCGGGCCGCAGGAGGCGCGCCCAGGGCAGGCGGCCTTCCCGCTTCCAGGCCTCGCGCAGGCCCGCCACGGTGCCGGGAATGCCCACGGCCGCCAGGCTCTGGTGGTGCCGGGCCTCGTCGTAGACGCCCTCCTTCTGCCACATGCGGGGATGGGCCGCGGCCGGGGCCGTCTCCCGGAAATCGACGAAGGAGGACTGGCCTCCGGCCGACCTCGACAGCAGGAAGCCCCCACCGCCCAGGTTGCCTGCCGCGGGATGCACCACCGCCAGGGCGAAGGCCGTGGCCACGGCCGCATCCACCGCAGTGCCCCCCTCCCGAAGCACCTGGGCCCCGGCCTCCGAGGCCAGCCGCTCCTGGCTCACCACCACGCCCCCCGGCCTGCCGACGGGGGCCTGGGCCGAAACCGCCAGCGCGAGGAGCAGGGAGAAGATCGGACGAATGCGCACGGAAGCTCCAGGAGATGGTCCCTAGAGTCTGTCATCCTTGGAGCCATGTCCCGCATGGCTTCCATCCACGGATCGACCCCCCAGACACCCGGAGAGGAGCTGGCCAACAGCCTCACGCACGGACTTGGCGTGGCCCTGTCCATCGCGGCGCTGGTGGTGATGGTGGTCTTCGCCGCGATCCGGGGCACGGCCAGGGATGTGGTGGGCGTGTCGATCTTCGGATCCACGCTGATCCTGCTCTACCTCATGTCCACGCTGTATCACGCCTTCCGGGGCCCCAAAGTGAAGCTGGTCTTCAAGGTCTTCGACCACTCGGCCATCTTCACCCTCATCGCCGGGACCTACACGCCCTTCTGCCTCTCGGTGCTCCGTGGGGCCTGGGGCTGGACCCTGTTCGGCCTGATCTGGGGGCTGGCCGTGCTCGGCATCACCTTCAAGAGCATCTTCTACCGCCGGCTCGCCCGCGTGGCCTTCCTCCCTCCGCCGGTGGACCACCTGCATGCCCTGCCCGGAAGCCCGGACCTCAACTCCGCGTTCGTGAAGCGCATGGGCTGGATCTCCACGGTCATCTACCTGTTGATGGGCTGGCTCATCGTCATCGCCGCCGCGCCCCTGGCGCGGGCCCTGCCCACCCACGGCCTCTACTGGCTCTTCGGCGGGGGCTTCTTCTACAGCGCCGGCGCCGCCATCTACAGCATGGAGAAGCTGCCCTTCCATCACGCCCTCTGGCACCTCTTCGTCGTGGCCGGCAGCGCCTGCCATGTCTTCGGGGTGATGTTCCATGTGATCCCCAAGGCCTGAGCCGGGCCTGAGCCGGGGCCTGAGCTGGGCCTGGGCCGGGGCCGAGTCAGGCCCGGGTCAAAGGTGGGCCAGCAGCACCAGGTCCGGCGAGGCCGGGCTCCAGGGCTCTCCCGTCATGGTGCCCAGGACTTCCCGCACCTCGAATCCCGACTCGCGCAGCAGGGCCTCCACTTCGGCGCGGCGCCAGCCGCGCAGCTGGATCTCCTCGGCGGACACCAGCTCCAGGGGCGATTCCGTGCCCGGCCGCCAGCGCAGGGTCGCGGGGGTGAAGGTGATCCGCCCGTCGGGCCGGGGCGTCATCAGGCGCAGGAAGACCGTCTCGGCACCCGCCTCGCCGGGCCGCACCATCACGGGAAAGGTGCGCTCGCCGCGATCCAGGATGCGGTCGTAGTTCAGGATCTGGAGGAGGAAGCGGCCGCCCGGGAGGAGGCGGCTGGCGAGGCCGGAGAAGCAGCGGCGCAGATCGTCGGCGTCCGTGAGGTGCGGCAGGGTGTTGCCCACGCAGAGCGCGGCGCCGAAGCCGGGTTCCACCAGGCCCGACAGCGCCGTGAGGCTGCCCTGCACATAGCGGCCCTCGGGATCGGCCAACCGCGCGGCTTCCACCTGGGAGGGGGAGGCGTCCACGCCCGTGGGCTCGAACCCGAGGGAAGCCAGGAAGCGGGCGTGCTCGCCGGTCCCGCAGCCCAGATCCAGCACCCGCCGCGAGGGCGCCGCTTCCAGCACCCGCCGGAAGAGCGGCTCCTCGCGCTTCAGGCGCTCGGGCCAGGCGATGAGGCCGCGGTACGAGAGGTGCCCATAGGCATCGCGGGAACCGGAGTCCATGGGCCCGGACTCAGCGCGGCCAGAGCCAGCCGAAGGCCCCGGCGCTCACCAGGCCGTAGATCAGGCCATCGACCAGATCCTTCACCACGCTGCGCCAGGGCTTGCCCATCCAGATGCCCATCTGCACGCTGCCGCCGGCGTAGGTGAGGAAGGAGACGGCCCCCACGACGCGGAACACCTGCAGGTAGTGGGTGCCCGGCGCCAGCGTGCGGGAGGCCACATAGGCGGCCATGAAGGCCACGGCGAGGGCATAGACGAACCAGAGGCCGAGGGCCTTGCCCATGGCCGGCAGGCCGTTGGGACTCAGGACCAGGAAGCCCACCGGGCCCTCCTGGTACTTCTGCTGGATCTCCGGCTTCTCCATGTCCTTCATGCCGGGGCAGTGGGGAATCACATACTGGCCGGGAGCCGGCGAGCTCTTGCGAATCGCGGCGCGGACCTCGTCCTCGTTTTCCAGGGCGCGGTAGTCCGAGTTGTGCCACTTCAACACCATGTGGACGAGGCTGCTGGCCACGAAGACGAAGACGGCGGCGAGGAGGATCGGCAGCCAGAGCTGCGTGAGCGAGACCGAAACCGGGACCATGGAAGGCTCCTATGGGGTGATGGCGCGTGGAAGCTTCCGTAGGGTGGACTGGCACCCCCACCCCGTCAAGCGCGCCGCGGCCGCTTCGGACCCGGCGCCGAGTGCTGGCCCGTGGCCTCATCCACCGCATCGATCCAGCCGGCACGGGCCCCGGGGAAGGCGTCGGCGTAGGGCACATAGGGCTTCAGGTCCAGCACCGGCGTGCCGTCCAGCAGGTCCACGCCCCGCAGGCGGAGGGTGCGTCCTTCGATGCCCACGAGCTCCACGCAGGAGAGGCCGATGGGGTTGGGCCGGTGGGGCGATCGCGTGGCCAGCACGCCGCGCTTCGCCTTCGGCCCCCGGGGGGGCTGCACCAGCGGTGCCCAGCCCTCGCTCAGATGAAAGGCGAAGATGAGCCAGATGCGCTCGAAGCCCTCCAGATCGCGCAGCACGGTCTCGGGCAGCGCCGGGTCCAGCTCCAGCGTGGCCTCCGCGGGAGCACCCGTTTCCGTGCCCGCCACGACCGTGGGCTGATGCGGGGCATCGATGCGCTTCGCGTAGGGCGAGCGCACGAACCCGAGGGGACGGTAGGTGAAGGCGGGGACATCCATCCCTGCAGAGTAGCCCCGCCCGCGCAGGTGGACGAGGCCTGCGCGGCCGGATCAGGGCAGCGTGTAGGCCATCAGGACGGTGTCCTTGATGGACCAGATGGAGCCGTTCAGGTAGAGGATGTTGGCCCCTCCGTCGGTCTTGCAGTAGGAGGCCAGGATCGCCCCGGACCCGGGATCGTTCTTCTGGAAGTTCGGATTGTTGAAGACCCACAGGGCCCCGCCGCCGTAATCCAGGCGCGTGGCCTGGCCGGTCGTGGTGACCAGGGCCGGAGACAGGGGGATCTTCGAGCTGGTGGCCGGATTGAACTTGACGATGAGGTGGGGCGGCACGGTCGTCTGCTGCTCGCGATCCATGGCGACATAGAGGTTCGTGCCATCACTGGCCAGGCCCTGCAGGATGGTCACTTCGCCGGTGAGGCCGGCGGAGACCGGGATCGGATTTTCGGCCAGGCCCGTGGCCAGGTTGATGCGGAAGACCGCCTGGGGGAAGGTCCCACCCGGGCCGATGTAGGTGCCGGTGGCCCAGAGCGCGCCGCTGTGCCAGGTGATGTCGGCCACGAACTGGATGCCGTTGGGGGTGCTGGTGGGCGACATGGGCACCAGCGGGACATTCGTGGTGCTGAGGATCTGGCCGCTGACGGGATCGATCTTGAAGACGGTGCCGACGGTGGCGGTGAAGTCCGCCTGGGTCCACAGGTAGATGGAGGTCCCATCCGTGGCCAGGGCCTTGAATCCGACCCCGCCGACCACGGCCCCCAGGTTGAGCTGCTTGGCCAGGGTGATGGCGTTGCAGTCGCTGGTGATGAAGCTCCAGCTGAAGGGGCTGGCCAGGGCGTTCCCGGCGAGATCCCGGACGCTGGTCGACAGCGTGGCCGTGTAGGTCAGGCTGTTGCCGAGCCTGGCGGAGGGCGTGAAGGTGGCGTTGCCGCCGGTGAAGGCGACCGTCCCGGCGACAGGCGCCGAGCCCTGGGCGAGGGTGAAGGCCGAGGCTGGCGTGGAGGCATCCAGCGCTTCGCTGAAGGTGGCGGTGATGACCGCGTTGACCGGAACCCCCGTCCCGAAGTTGGAGGGGTTGGTGGAGACGACCACAGGCCTGGTGGTGTCGCCGGGCGTGGCGCCCGCCCCTCCGGAGGTGGACCCGCCACCTCCACCGCCCCCGCAAGACTGCAGCAGGAGCCCTGCGACCAGGGGAAGGATGGAAGTCCACTTGAGGGTCATGGTCCACCTGTCTTTTTTTGATGATGCTTAGGTAAAATATATAGCACTTGGCCGATGGTGGCGTTTTTTTTGGGCCGGCCTGATGTCGGCCGGCCTTGATCGCGTTTTGGCCCGGGACGCCGCGCACGGCTACCATGCGTCCATGAGCCCTGACGACCTTCCGCGCCCGCGCCGGCCCCGCTACAAGGGCACCCACCCGCGGCGCTTCGAGGAGAAATACAAGGAACTGGCGCCGGATCAGCATGCGGGCGAGCTGGAGAAGGTGAAGGCCCGGGGCCACACGCCGGCCGGGACGCATCGCTCGATCATGGTCGCGGAGATCCTGGCGGCGCTGGAGCCGAGGCCCGGCGAGGTGGCCCTGGATGCCACCCTGGGCTATGGGGGGCATGCGCGGGAGATCCTGCCGCTGCTGCTGCCGGGGGGCCACCTCTTCGGCGTGGATGTGGATCCCCTGGAACTGCCGCGCACCGAAGCCCGACTGCGGGAGTTGGGCTTCGGGGAGGAAGCGTTCACGACGCGTCGCATGAACTTCGCCGGGCTGCCGCGCCTGAAGGCCGAAGCCGGTGGTTTCGATCTGGTACTGGCGGACCTCGGCGTGTCCTCCATGCAGATCGACAACCCCGCCCGGGGGTTCACCTGGAAGGTGGAAGGCCCGCTGGACCTGCGGCTCAACCCCCAGCGCGGCAAGTCCGCCGCCGACCTGCTGGCCACCCTGGACGAGCAGACCCTGGCCGACCTGCTGGTGGAGAACGCAGATGAACCCCATGCAGAAACCATCGCCCGGGCCATCCATGGCCAGAACATCCGCACCACCCGCGACCTGGCGGAACGGGTGCGCGAGGCCCTGCGCCCGGAGCGCCTGGAAGAAGCGGACACCAAGAAGGCCCTCCAGCGGACCTTCCAGGCCCTGCGCATCGCCGTGAACGACGAGTTCACGGTGCTGGACCAGTTCCTGTCCCTGCTGCCCGGCTGCATGAACCCCGGGGGCCGGGTGGCCATCCTCACCTTCCACTCCGGCGAGGACCGGCGGGTGAAGAAGGCCTTCCTGCAGGGGTTCCGGGAGGGGATCTACGCTGAGATCGCCCCGGAGCCCCTCCGGGCTTCCCCGGAGGAACGGCGCGCCAATCCCCGGTCCACCAGCGCCAAGCTGCGCTGGGCGAGGCTTCCAGGAATGTAGTCGCTTGCGATAGGGTGGTCGCATATGTCCCCCGCCCCGTCCCTCCGATCCCGCGCAGCCCTGCTGTGGCTCCTCGCCGTGCTGCTCATGGCCGCCACGGTGATCTACCAGCGGCGCACGGGGCCGACGCATCCCCTGCGAGGCACCGTGACCGTCGGCGGGAAGGCCGTCGCCTACAGGTTCATCCGCAGCGAAGAAACCGTGCGCGAGGCCCGCGTGGCCCTGCCCGATCCCGGCGTGCCCGCCACCCTGGTGTGGCGGCGGTTCCCCGTGCAGGAGGCCTGGACCCGGCAGGCGATGGTTCGGGAGGAGAAGGACGGCCGCGCCGAGCTCGCGGGCTACCTGCCGAAGCAACTGGCTGCGGGCAAGCTGGAATACAGCGTGGAGGTCGGCGAGCCTGGGGCGATCCAGCGCATCCCGGCCACCGATCCCATCGTGCTGCGCTACAAAGGCCCCGTCCCGGCGCCCCTGCTCCTCGCCCACCTCTCCATGATGTTCGTCGCCGTGCTGGTGGGCCTGCGGGCCGGGCTCGGCGCGCTGTTCGGACCCGAGGCCCCCCGCCGGCTGCTCTGGATCACGCTGGCCTGCCTCACGCTCGGAGGCCTCATCCTCGGGCCCTTCGTGCAGAAGGCCGCCTTCGGGGCCTACTGGACGGGCTTTCCCTGGGGCTACGACCTGACCGACAACAAGACCCTGCTCATGTGGCTCGCCTGGGCGGCGGCCGCCCTCGTCGCCGGGTTGCGACCCCGTCGGAGCGAGGTCTGGCCCCGCGCGGCCGTGCTGGCCGCGACCCTCGCCATGGCCGTGGTGTATCTCATCCCCCACAGCCTGCGGGGCAGCCAGCTGGACTACGGCAAGGTGAAGGCCGGAGCCGACGCGAGCGACGCGGTGGTCACCGGGCGCTAGGGTCTGTTTTTAATTCCGCGACGCCGTCCCCGCCAAGCGTCCCAGCTCCAGCGCGAAGCGCACCTGCTGCATCAGGCCCTCCAGGTTCCAGGCGGGATCGTAGCGATCGGTGGGCCGGTGGTAGTGGTTCATGAAATCCGCCGCCCGGGCCTGGGCCGCCGCCTTGTCGCCCAGGTAGTCCCAGCCGCCATCCAGCGAGAAGCCCGGCGACAGGGCCGGTACCCCCGCCTGCATGAAGGGGAAGTGGTCGGAGCGGAAGCAGAGCCCCGCCGGATCGGCCTTGGCGGGCGTGATGATCAGTCCCGTCGTCGCGGCGGCCTGGGCGCAGAGGCTGCGGAGGCCGGCCTCCTTCGATCCCAGCAGGCCGATGTCCCGCGTGGGCCCCACCACATTGAGGCTCTCCAGGTTGATGACCAGCGCCGTCTTCGCCAGCGGCCAGAGGGGCGCCGCCACATAGGCGGAAGACCCCAGCAGGCCCTGCTCCTCCCCGCAGGGGAAGAAGAACATCACGCTTCGCTTCAGGGGCTGGTGGACCAGGGCCTTCGCCAGGGCGAGTACCGCGGCGCACCCCGTGCCGTTGTCCACGGCCCCAGCGTAGATGGCGCCGTCCACGCCCTTGCCGAAGTGATCCCAGTGGGCCGAATAGATCACCAGCTCCTTCCGCAGGTCGGGATCGGTACCGGGGAGAAGGCCCGCCACATTCCACTGCACCAGTGAACGGACCGCCGAGCGGAGGCGCCCCTTGGCCCGCACCTCCAGCGGCACCGGGCGGAAGGCCGGGGCGTCGGCTCCGGCCGCCAGCGCCCGGAAATCCTGGCCTGCCAGCGCGAAGAGCCGGATCGCGGTGGCCTCCGTGATCCAACCCTGCATCGCGCCGGATTGCCCCGAACCCGCCCGCTGGAAGCGCTCCTGGGTCCAGCCGTTCCGCACCACGGGCCAGCCGTAGCCGGCGGAGGCGGCCGTGTGCACCAGCAGGGCGCCTGCCGCCCCCCGGCGGCGGGCTTCCTCGAACTTGTAGGTCCACCGCCCGTAGAAATTCTCTGGTTCGCAGCAGAGGGGCATGGGCGGCCCCGCGTGCCGGTCGCCTACGAGCATGACGAGGATGCGGCCCCGCACATCCAGGCCCTTGTAGTCGTCCCGGCTGCCATCGGCCGCGATGCCGTGGCCCACGAACACCAGCGGCGCATCCACGGCCAGGGCGTCCTCCGCCGCGGCTGCGCCCATCACCAGATCGGTGCCCAGGGCCGGAGTCAGGGCGCCCTTGGCCCCCTCGAAGCCCAGGCTGCTGGCGGCAACATCCAGCCGGAGGCCCGAGAGGCGCACCGCCTGCCGGTAGCTGAGGCCATCTGCGGGCTGAAGGCCCAGCACCTGCAGCTGGGTCTCCAGGTAACGCACGGCCAGGTCCCCGCCCCGTTGTCCTGTGCCCCGGCCCTCCAGCACATCATCCGCCAGGAAGGCGAGGTGGGCCCGGAGGGCGGCCTCGTCCACCCCCGGCCCCTGGGCCGCCAGGGCAAGGCAGGCGAGAACGGCACAGAACAGGGATCGCACGGGGCCTCCGGAGATCCGACCATTGTGCGGCCTATTTGGGCCGGCGGGGTTCAGCGGCCCAGGCGACGGCGACGGAGATGAAGTAGAGGCCGAGGAGGACCACGCTGAAGAAGATGGTGGTGACGACGACATCGCCGGGGGTGAAGAAGGCGCTGAAGATCAGGATGGCCATGGTGGCGTGGCGCCAGTACTTCAGCATCAGGCGGGCGGTCACGATGCGGAATTTCGCCAGGAAGAAGAACAGGACGGGCAGCTCGAACATCACGCCGGTGATGAGCGTGGTGGAGATGAAGAGGTCGAGGTAGTCCGAGACATGGAGGTTGGCGCGCAGTCCCGCGGCGGCGGCCTCCTGGAAGAGGATGTCGCCCAGGAACTTGAAGGCCTGGAAGTAGGCGAAGGCCGACCCGGCCAGGAAGCAGCCCGAGGTGACCACCACGAAGGGGATGACGAGGCGGCGCTCCTTGGGCAGCAGGCCGGGCCGGATGAAGGCCCAGAGCTGGTAGAAGAGGAGCGGCGCGGCGAGGAAGGCGGCGGCCCAGAGGGAGAGCCGCATCATGCTGAAGAAGGGCTCGGTGAGATCCGTGAAGGCGAAGGGCTGGAGCTCGGCGGCGGCCTTGCCGGTCTGGCGGGCCATGGCGTCGAGGAAGGGCTTCTGGGCCCAGGTCCAGAGCTTGAATCGGAAGGCGTAGGTCGCCGCGAAACACACGGCCACGATGAGGAGCGAGCGCACGATGCGCACCCGCAGCTCCTGCAGGTGCTCCCAGAAGCTCATCTTGTCGGGCGGCGCGGCCGGCGTGGGCATGGTGTCCGATCAGAAAAGCGCCCAACCCCGAGGGAGGCCGGGCGGTGGCGGTTCAGGCTGGGGCGGGAGGGTCCATCCGCGGAGGAAGATCGGCCGGATCAGCGTCCCTTCAGGGCCGGGTCACGGAAGGCGATGGCCACCTGGGTCGCCGGGCGAGGATGGGGTGCATGCCCCACCCTCGCCCGAGCCCTGGATCAAGGCACTTTGAAATTGAACTTGTGGCAGGGGAGGCAGAGGTTTTCCGAGGTCATGTGCTCGTGGTGGCAGCGGTTGCAATCGGCCTCGGTACCGAAGTGCCGGTTTTCGTGAGGATTCGTCGGCTTGACCTGGGCGGTCCGAGCGGCGAGTGCCTTCGTGTCGCCATGGCAACCGAGGCACTGCTGCATCGCAACCACCGACTTCTTGGGGGCCTTGCCGTGGCACTGGGCGCAGGTGATTCCCTGGCCGGCATGCTTGGAGGTGCGTGTAGCCTGGCCCTTCGCGGCGGTCCCGGCGGCGGCCAGGCCGCCTCCGGACAGGGCGGTCAAGAGCAGAACGAGGAGTGCGGCGGCGGGCTTTGGAACAGTCGTGCGTTTCATGTCTTCTCCCATCGTGGCGGCTTCTGGGGAAGCGGTCGGGGCGATTCCCCAGCTTGAAATGGATCGTCGGATGGATGTCCCCGGGGAGCGGGCCCCCTGGGGACATCCGGAGCTTGGCCTACAGCTTTGCGACATGCCTTCCGGTGAGGTACCCGAAGGTGTAGCAGCGTCCCAGCGAGAGGCCGAAGACGGTGAGCGGATAGTCCACCCCGCCGTAGAACCCGCCACCGAGGTTGCCGATCAGGAAGAGCCCCTTGATGGGCTTGCCCTCGGCGTTCAGGGCCTGGTGGTTTTCGTCCACCAGCATGCCCGAGCAGATGGCCGAGACACGGACGCGGCGGTGGATCCCGTAGAACGGGGCCTTGACGACCGGGATCAGGCGGTCGGCAGGCTTGCCGAAATCGCTGTCCTTGCCCGAGGCGACCACCTCGTTGTAGCGCTTGACGGTGGCCGCCAGAATCGCCGGATCCGCCTCGATCTTCCGGGCGAGTTCCTCGATCGTGTCGGCCACATGCGTGTTGACCTGTGACTCGAATACGCCCTTCTTGGGACTCGGATCGTCGGGCATGTAGTTCTTCAGGCCCTCGGGCGGGACCAGCTTGCCCGGCCAGGTCGCGGCCTGGGTCATGTAGTTCGAGTCGAAGATCTGGGAGTAGTGCCCGGCATTCTCCGCGTCGCGAAGGTAGTTGTTCAGCAGGGACATCTCGACGGTCTCGTTCACGAACCGCCGGCCCTTGCGGTCCACGGCCAGGAACGGCATGTCGCACATGGAGGCCGGACCCGCGTCAAAGTCGTGCAGCATCTTGGTGTGGCCGATGGGCTCAATGACCCCGCCGGCCCAGTAGGCCAGGGCGAAGCCGTCGCCGGTCTTGTCAAGTTGCTTGCGCCCCAGGTGCTTCACATCGGGCACGAAGTAGTCGGACATGGCCTTGTTGTTCTGGTAGTCGCCCGTGGCCAGGATCACGCCCTTCTTGGCCAGGAATTTCGTGTATTTGCCGTTGGAGCCCTTGGCGATCACGCCCATGACTTCGCCGGCCTTGTTCTGCACCAGCTGGACGGCAGGCATGAGGTAGAAGAACCGGACACCGGCTTTCTCGGCGGTCTTGGCCAGGTGGCGCATGCCGTCGCCCGTGGTGTAGGGTTTCGGCCCGAAGAAAGAGGTGACATAGCCCATGCTGTAGCCGTTGACCTTGAGGATGGCCCGCTGGGCGGGGCTTCCCTGATCCACGACGGGGGACCCCCCCTGCCTGGCGCGGTCGATGACCCACCGAACGGCCTCGCCCGAGTGGTAGGCCCACTGCCGGATGAGCTTGGGATTGCAGCGGTGGTTGCTGTCGGCGATGAGCCTGGCGACCAGCGCCTCGACACCGGCCTTCTCGCTCGTGGCCAGATCAACGCCGGATCCCGTGTTCCCCTGGGAGAGGGCGAAGGGCGCCTTCTGGATCACCGCGACCTTGGCGCCGTTCTCAGCCGCCGAGAGGGCCGCCGGAACGCCCGAGGCGCCCGCACCGACCACGACGACATCGAAGGTCAGGGTCTCCGCGATCTCGCGGTCGCGGATGGGCTTCGGTTTCGGCAGGAAGGAGAGCGTCGCCCCGCCATCCGAGCTCGTCGCGACCTCCAGGTCCTTGGTTTTCGTGGTGCCCGCGGCCACGGCCGGCAGGCTGGAAAGCCCGAATAGGCCCGCGGCGGCGGCGCCTCCCGCCGCCCGCGACAGGAAGCTCCGGCGCGAGAGGCCGTTTTCGATCACCTGCTTCGTGTACTGATCTGTTTCCTTGTCTTCCTGGAAATGTTCCTGGCTCATGCCTCATTCCTCCTGAGTGGACGGGTTCATGTCACAGCACGCCGGGCAGGCTGGTTTCCCCGCCCCGCGGCCTGGCTACTTGACCTTCGCCTCGGGGGCGACGGATTCCTTGGCCGAGTCCGTGATCTCGCGGCCGGCCTTCTTGAATTCCTGAATGCTCTTGCCCAGCGACTTGCCCAGTTCGGGCAGCCGCGATGGGCCGAAGAAGACCAGCAGCGCGACGCCGATCAGAAGAATTTCAGTCATGCCTAGATTGCCCATGGCGTGCTCCAAAAAGGGGGTGTGTCTGGTCGTGGAGCCGGGGCGCGGGTGCCCTCACCGGGGGAGTCCCCCGCGCCCGGCGTCCCGTCAGAAGGTGTAGAGGATGCCCAGGCCGAAGCCTGTGGTGGAGGCGCCGGGGGCGACCCTGCCCACGGGCGGGAACAGCGCGTAGGTGGCGGATCGCTCGTTGGTCATCCCGTAGACGGAGGTGTAGAGATCCGCCGTCTTCGTCAGGCTGTAGGTGTACCCCGCGCTCCACTGGGAACCGCCCAGCCCGTTCGTCGTCGTCGGACCGCCGCCCACCAGCTTGGCGCTGCCCGCGTTGGCCTTGCCGTAGGCACCGAACACCTGATGGGCACCCCAGCGCTGCTGCAGCAGCAGGTACCAGGCGTCACGCTCATAGTGATTCACCTTCCCCACCACGGTGTCGTCCGTGTCGTAGCTCAGCCGCTCCACGATGGCCGACACCCGCGTGCCTGTGCTGAAGGCGTAGCTCGCCACCAGCTCATGGCCCACATCCTTGGAGCCGGTATTCGTGGCCGTCGCTCCGGCCGATCCGCCCAGCTGCGCCAGGCCGAAGTAGTCGTTGTGCTGCTCGAATCCATAGCTGATGTTGAAGGCCCCGGCCTTGTAGCTCAGCAGCGCCGACCACAGATCCGGACTGGCCGAAGGCGCCGTTGCCGTGGCCGTGGTCTTGCCCTCGTTCACCGAGTAGGCGATCCGGCCCGAGAAACCGTTCACCACGGGGCTCCAGTACTGGATGCTGTTCCCCTGGCGGCGGTTGAAGGCGGCGTCTGCCGCAGTATTCGCCCGACCGTTCTGGGTGGTGGTCCCGGGCACATTGAAGCCAGGATTGGCCGTCAGCGCGTTGTCAAAGGGGTTCAGGCCCCGCAGCGCGCCCACGAACAGCAGGGGATATTTGTAGGGCGTGTCCCAGTTCCCGTAGAACACCCGGCCCCAGCTGCCCTCGAGGCCCAGAGCACTGTTGCGGCTGGTGAGGCTGTTGGGCGCATCCCCGTCGGGGCTGACGGCGCTCTCGATCTGCCAGATGATCTTCAGGTCCTCGTTCACCTTGTAGCTGCCCTTGAAGCCCAGATTCGAGGTGCCCGAGGTCATGCGATTCCGACCCGGCAGGTTGCCCAGGTCGCCGGTGTAGGCCGAGGCCGCCACCTGGGTGGCGCCGCCGTTGGCCGGGGACAGGCCCGGCGCGGTCGCCCCGCTGGTCTTCACATGATCCAGAAACGGCAGGAAGGTGCCGTAGATCTGCACATCACTCGCCTGCGCCGCCAAACCCAGCGGCAGCGCGCACGCTCCGACCAGGGTGAAAAGAAGGGTTCTCGATGTCACGACAGACCTCCGTCCGGTTGCTTAAAAGCAACATTTATATGATTTTGAGTTAATAACTACCCATGGGTTCTCAATGCCCACGGCATGGCCAGAGATTAGCTCCGGAACGCCTTTTCCTCCTGGTACCCGGCGACCAATTATTGGTAAATCCCGTACCCGAGGAACCCGAGATGCCCTGACGGCACCATCGCGTGATTCAGTTTCTCGCTCCCGGCGCAGGCTGGATCAGGATCCGCGACTTCCGGAACTGGGAAGGGGTTTCCCCCGAGACCTTCCGGAAGGCCTTCGTGAAGTTCGACTGGTCCTCGCAACCCAGTTCGGCGGCGATCTGCTGGATGCTCAGGTCGGAGTGGAGCAGCAGCCGCTTCGCCTCCAGCATGGAGCGTTCAAGGATGAGAATCTGCGGAGTCTTGCCGAGAATGAGCCTGCAGGCTGAACTCAGGCGGCGCGCGGTGCAGCGCAGCTTCCTCGCGTAGAACTCCACCTCCTTCTCCGCGGCGAAGCTTTCGTCCAGCTGCCTCAGGAAAGCCTGGAAGAGCTTGAAGTCGGAACTTCGGTGGGCCTGCTTGTGGGCAGCCTGTTCGCGGATCCGCCCCTGGAGCAGGTGAAGGAAGGCCGAGAGCAGGTGGCGCAGCACCGGGCGCGACTCGTCGTTTCTGAGCTTGCCGAGATCCCACAGGAGCCGGGCCAGGGTCGAGGCCTGCTGGAACAGTTCGTCCTTGGGTAGCGGAAGGTTCGGCGAGGCGAGAAAATCCGAGAACAGCCACGAGGCGTCCTCGTCCAGGAACTCCTCGTCGAAATCGAACATCCACCCCTCATCCTGAGCATCCGGCAGGTAGAGGTGCTTCTTCCCCTTGGGCACCAGCATCACCCATGGGCCGTGGATCCGGGTCTCCTCACCGTCCACCCAGTGGGTGCCGGTCCCCTCCGTGATGAAGAAGACCTGGTGGAAGGCATGGCAGTGGGGCACCGGTTCCCCCAGGCGCCAGTTCAGGTTGCTGCGTTCATCAAGGGGCCAGACGGTAAAGAGCGTGTCCATGGAGGTGCTTTCGAAGAACATAGATGCCGTCTAGATCATTTTTGACGAAAGTGTTGTCACTTACAAGCACATGACCTGACTCAACGATCCGGATCCTTCCCGCGTAAGCTGCCTGGACCCCTCACGAGCCCGGAGCGTCGCATGCGTCTTCTCCCCTTCTTCTCCACCGCCATCGTCGTGGCCGCCTCCGTCAGCGCCAGCGCGCAGGTCGACGCCCGGCTGATGCGCTATCCCGATGTCTCGGCCACCCAGATCGTCTTCACCTACGCCAACGACCTCTGGCTGGTGCCCAAGACCGGTGGCGTGGCCCAGCGGCTGTCCACCCCCAAGGGCGAGGAGTCCTTCGCCCGCTTCTCCCCGGACGGGAAGACGCTGGCTTTCACCGGGTTCTACGATGGCAACCCCGATCTCTACACCCTTCCGGTGGCGGGTGGCATCCCCGCTCGCATCACCCATCACCCCATGGCCGATCGCATGGTGGACTGGACCCCCGACGGCAAGTCCCTGCTCTTCGCCTCGGGCATGGAGTCCGGCAAGGACCGCTTCAACAAGCTCTTCACCGTCGCCAAGGACGGTGGCCTGCCCCAGGCCCTGCCCCTGCCCTACGCCGAGTTCGGCGCCCTGTCCCCGGATGGCAAGGTGCTCGCCTACCAGCCCGTCTCCACCGACTTCCGCACCTGGAAGCGCTACCGCGGCGGCATGGCCTCGGAGATCTGGTTCTACGACCTGGAGAAGAAGACCGCCAGCCGCCTGCCCAGCGCCGGCGGCTCCAATGACTCCCAGCCCATGTGGCATGGGGGGAAGCTCTACTTCCTCTCGGACCGCGACGGCACGAAGCGCGCGAATATCTGGTCCTACGATCTCGCCGGCAAGGCCTTCAAGCAGATCACCTTCTTCAAGGATTATGACGCCCACTTCCCGGCCATCGGCCCCTCCGACATCGTGCTCGAGGCCGGGGGCCGCCTCCACCGCATCGAGCTGCCCTCCGAAAAGCTCGTGGAAGTGAAGGTCGAAGTGGTGACCGATGGCGCCACCCTGAAGCCCCGGGAGGAGAACGCCAGCCGTCTCATCAAGAACCCCGCCCTCTCCCCCCAGGGCAAGCGCGCAGTCTTCGAGGCCCGGGGTGAGATCTTCTCCGTGCCCGCGGAAAAGGGCTATGTCATCAACCTCACCCGCACCCCCGGCGCGGCGGAGCGCCACCCTGCCCTGTCGCCCGACGGCAAGCAGGTGGCCTACTTCAGTGACCGCAGCGGCGAATACGAGCTGTGCGTGCGTCCCGCGGACGGATCCGGCGCCGAGCGGCAGGTCACCCACATGGGCCCCGGCTTCCGCTACCGCATCACCTGGTCTCCCGACGGCAAACGCGTGGTGTTCGCCGATCAGGCCATGCGCATCAACCTCTGCGACCTCGACACAGGCAAGGTGCAGCAGGTGGACAAGGGCCTCTTCATGTTCGAGGGCCCCCTGGACGACTTCCGCGCCACCTGGTCCCCCGACAGCCGCTGGTTCGCCTATCCCCGCGACACCGGGAACCGCAACAGCGTGGTGGCGCTCTACGACACCAAGACGGGCAAGCGCCACGAGGTGACCTCGCCCTTCTTCAACGCCGGAGACGCCGCCTTCGACCCGGAGGGCAACTACCTCTTCCTCACCTCGGGCCAGCAGTTCAGCCCCACCTACAGCGATCTCGACAACACCTGGGTCTATGCCGCCACCACCCGGCTCGCCGCCATCCCGCTGCGCCGGGATGTCCCCTCCCCCCTGGCCGCCCGCAATGATGCCGACGCTGCCAAGGATGAGAAGAAGGATGACAAGAAGGAGGGCGGTGCCGATAAATCAGGCGGGGACAAGAAGGATGCGGACAAGAAGGACGCTCCCAAGCCCGTCGAGATCGACCTCGAGGGAATGGAAAGCCGCATGGTGCTGCTGCCGCCCCCGGCCGGCTACTACGCGGATGTCGCTGCGGTGAAGGGCAAGCTGGTCTATCGGCGCGCCGCGCAGATGAACCCCATGGGCGAGACCAAGACCACCCTCTACACCTACGACCTGGAGGAGCGCGAGGAGAAGGCCGTCCTGGCCGATGTGGACGGCGCCGTCCTCAGTGGCGACGGCAAGAAGGTGCTCGTGAACCGCAAGCAGGAATACGCCCTGCTGGACCTCAAGCCCGATCAGAAGTTCGAGAAGAAGCTTCCCACCGCCGAGCTCAGGATGACGGTCGATCCCCAGTCGGAGTGGCAGCAGATCTACAACGACGCCTGGCGGCTCGAGCGCGACATGTTCTATGACCCCGGCATGCACGGCGTGGACTGGAAGGCCATGCGGACCCGCTACGGCAAGCTGCTCAAGGACTGCGTGACCCGCGAGGATGTGAACTTCGTCATCGGCGAGCTGATCGGCGAGCTGAACGCCTCCCACGCCTACCGCGGCGGCGGCGATCAGGAGATGCCCGCCCGCCTGGGTGTGGGCCTGCTCGGCGCGGACTTCGCGCTGGAGAACGGCGCCTTCCGCATCAAGACGATCCTCCGGGGCGCAGAGTGGGATGCCCAGGCCCGCGCCCCCCTGGCCCAGCCCGGCCTCAAGGTGAAGGAGGGCGACTACCTCCTGGCCGTGAACCGCATCCCCCTCGATGTCCGCAAGGATCCCTGGGCCGCGTTCCAGGGCCTGGCCGGCAAGACCGTGCTCCTCACCGTCAATGAGAAGCCCACCCTGGAGGGCGCCCACGAAGTGCTCGTGGACACCCTCGCCAGCGACTATGCCCTCCGCTACGCCGCCTGGGTCGAAGCGAAACGGAAGTTCGTCGAGAAGACCTCCAACGGCCGCATCGGCTATGTCTATGTGCCCGACACGGGCATCGGCGGCCAGACGGACCTGGTCCGCCAGTTCCGCGGCCAGTGGGACAAGGCCGGCCTGATCATCGACGAGCGCTTCAACAGCGGCGGGCAGATCCCCGACCGCTTCATCGAGATGCTGGGGCGCAGGACCATCAACTACTGGGGCGTGCGCGACGGCAAGGACTGGCAGTGGCCCGCGGTGGCCCACGACGGATCCATGGCCATGCTCATCAACGGCTGGAGCGGCTCCGGCGGCGACCTCTTCCCCCACTACTTCAAGAAGGCCGGCCTCGGTCCCCTCATCGGTCGCCGCACCTGGGGCGGGCTCATCGGCATCAGCGGCACCCCCGCCCTCATCGACGGCGGCAATGTGACCGTGCCCACCTTCGGGATCTACTCCAAGGAGGGCCAGTGGGTCGTCGAAGGCTACGGCGTCGACCCCGACATTGAGGTGATGGACGATCCTGCGCTTCTGGCCCAGGGCAAGGATCCCCAGCTGGATCGGGCCATCCAGGAAGTGGAGGCCGCCCTCAAGAAGCAGCCCCCGGCCACTCGCAAGCCCGCCTACCCCAACCGCGCCAACTGAAGGTCCCGGCTGCGCCCCGCCACCGCGGGGCGCAGCTCTGTACCCCTAGAAGATCTCCTTGAAGAAGTCCTTCATGTGCTGCCAGCTGCGACGGTGGGCGGCCTCGTTGTAGGCGGCACCCTTGCTGTTGTCGCTGCCCGCCTCCTTCTGGGTAAAGGCATGGACGGCCCCGGCGTAGGCCACGAACACATAGTCCGCCTTCGAGGCGCGCATCTCCTCCTGGAAGGCCGCCACCTCCTTGGCGGGCACGAAGGGATCGTCGGCCCCGTGACAGACCAGCACCTTGGCCGTGACGGGTCCGGGCGCGAAGCCCGCGGGCACATCCAGCCCCCCGTGGAAGGAGACCACCCCCTTCACGGGTAGGCCGGCCCGCGCCGCCTCCAGGGCCCCCGTGCCTCCAAAGCAGAAGCCGATGACCGCCAGCCGGCTGGCATCCACACCCTTCTGGGCCTTCAGGGTCTCGAGCGCCGCGGCGATGCGGCGGCGGTAGAGGGCCCGGTCGCCCTTGTACTGGCCCGCCAGCTTGCCGGCCGCGGCCGTGTCCGCGGGCCGCACGCCCTCGCCGTAGATGTCCGCGGCCAGGGCCACGAAGCCCAGCTTCGCCAGATCGTCGGAGACCTTCCGCTCATGGTCCGTGAGGCCCATCCACTGGTGGATCACCACCACGCCGGGAACCTTGCCCTTGGCGGCCGCCGGCTTCGAAAGATACCCCGCCAGCTTCGTGGCGCCATCCGCATAGGTGAGCGGCTGGCCTGCGAACGCGGGAAGGGCGGTGAGGGACAGGGCAAGGGCGGCTGCGCGCATGGGGCCTCCGGGGTGGGAGACCGATCCTATAGCTGTTCCAACCGGCATTCCAGGGAAAACCCCTCAGCGCCCAGTGCTGCCGTAACCGCCGCCACCGCGCTCGGTGTCGCCCAGGGCCTCGACGCTGGGCTCGGGGACCCAGGTCCAGCTCTCGACGGGCGCCACCAGGAGCTGCGCGATGCGCTCGCCCCGGCGCAGATCGAAGGCCGCCTCCCCGTGGTTGACGAGCAGCACCTGCACTTCGCCGCGGTAGTCGGCGTCGATGGTGCCGGGGGCGTTCAGCACCGTGAGGCCGTGGCGCAGGGCCAGCCCCGACCGGGGCCGCACCTGCCCTTCGAAGCCCTTGGGGATGGCCAGCACCAGCCCCGTGGGCACGAGCCGCCGCTGGCCCGGCGCGATCGTCCAGGTCTCACCTGCGGGCGTCGCCGCCCGCAGGTCCATGCCCGCCGCATGGGCCGTGGCGGCGGCAGGCAGGTCGAGGCCGAGGCCGTGGGGGAGCTGGTGGACCGGGATGTGCATGCTCCATCATTCAATGCCTTGGGGATCCGAGGCAAAGGAAACGCTGGTCACGGCAGGTACCAAGGCGCGGAATCCGGGCCGATCATCCGTGGGTTTTTCCGTGCACTCCGCGGTATTCCGCGTCCTCCGCGACCAGCGCCCTGCCCTTCACCAGCTGTCCGCAGGCACCCTGCACATCGCGGCCGCGGCTGCGCCGGACCGTCACGAAGCAGCCTCGGGCCTTCAGCCATTCCGAGAACTGCTGCACGCGGTCCTCGCCCGGCTCGCGGAAGGTGCTGGCGGCGTGCTCGTTCATGGGGATGAGGTTCAGGTTGTGCCCGCTCCGCAGATCGCCCAGCCAGGCCGCCAACCGCTCCGCGTCGGCCTCGGTGTCGTTCTCCCCGGCCAGCAGCACATACTCGAAGCAGAACTTCTCGCCGCGCCGAGGGGCCCAGTCATCCAGGGCGCGCCGCAGCCGGGTCAGGTTCCACACGCGGTTCACGGGCATGGTGCGGCTTCTCGCCTCGTCCGTGGTGGCGTTGAGGCTGAGGGCCAGGAGGGGGCGGGGTTCCAGCTTGGAGAGTTTCTCGATGCCGCTCACCAGGCCGGAGGTGCTCACGGTGATGCGGTTCTTCCCCAGCCCCAGGCCCGCCGGGTGGCACATGAGACGGATGGCGCGGTGCAGGTGGTCCAGGTTGTGGAGCGGTTCGCCCATGCCCATGAAGACCAGCGTCAGCTCGTGGCCCCGGTCGGGCCCCAGGGCCGCCATCAAGGCCAGCACCTGGCCCAGGATCTCGCCGGGCTGTAAGTTGCGCAGGATTCCCATGCTGCCCGTGGCGCAGAAGGTGCACCCCATGGCGCAGCCCACCTGGCTGGAGATGCAGTAGGTCACGCGGGGGTTCCGCACCCGGCGCGGCATGTGGACGGCCTCGATGCGCCGGCCGTCCGCCAGCTCCAGGGCCAGCTTGGTCGATCCGTCGGATGAAGGCTGACGCTCGGCGAGGCGCGGCAGGCGCAGGTCCGCCACGCCCTCCAGCCAGCGGCGGATGCCCGAACCCAGGTCCGGAACACCGCCCTTCCAGGTCCAGGGCCGGTGCAGGCGCCGGAAGGTCTCCAGGGCGCTGCCGGGGCAGCCGAGCGCCGCCAGCTCCTCTGGAAAGAGCGACCAGGCCGAAGGCAGTCCCTCCCGCTCGGGGGCGGGGCGATCCCAGGGCATGGCGTGGTGATCGGTCATGGGGGATGACACCGGTCCTTACGAAAAAGGGGGCCGAGGCCCCCGTTCATTCTAGCGGCATTCCACCCCGGGCTCCGGTGTCCCCTTCCTGGAGCACGGCCTCGCGGCGCGGTGGAATCCGGTAAGCTGAGTCACCCGCCTTCAGCCCACCCCGATCCGGAGTGATTCATGCGCATCCTTTCCGTCTTGCGCCTCGCGCTGTCCCTGTGCCTGGCCGGCCTGTCCACGGTCGTGAACGCCGCCGACGCCCCGGTCCCCCCGGACCTGAGCCGACGGGTGGCGCTCTACACCGCCCAGCCCACGCTCGGAGAAGGCCTCGCGGTGAAGAACTGGGAGCTTCCGGTGGGCCGGATGACCTTCAGCATGGCCTCCGGCACCGTGGTGCCCCTGGTGTCCCAGGGCCGAACCCTCGGTTTCCACTTCAAGGGAAAGGGCTCCTTCCGATACCGTTCCGAAGAACCTCTGGAGCGCAGCGCTTTCGCCTCCAACCACAAGCACAACCTCGAGAAGCACGCCTCCAAGGCCATTCTCAGCGACGCGAACGGACAGCAGGTGCTGACGGAGGAGATCCGGAGCTTCACCCTCTGGCAGGCCGGCCTGAACTTCGCCTTCCCGGCAGGGAACACCGCGGAGGTGCCCAGGGATTCATTCGCCGCCGATTGGGCCTACTTCCAGCGGGACGGGCTGGGCGACCGCGGCCAGGACTTCGCCGTCCACCTTGCCAATACACCGAAGGTCGCCCTGGTGCGGGCCGAAATCACCGGCGTGGACAGCCCCTTCATCTACGCCATGGATCAGGGGGGTGCGCAGCGCGAGTGGCTCTGGGCCATTGCGGATCCCTATCGGCCTGCCATTTACGATGGTCTGCGGCTGATCCCGTTGTCCGAGCAGCCCATTGGCTGGACCTGGAAGGCGCCCCTGGCGCCGCTGCTCAACCTTACAGCCGTCGACATTGATATGAAGGCCGGAAAGGGGGGGGCGGACCTGAAGGTCACCGAGACCCTCGCCGCCGGGGATGAAGACCTGGCCGTCCTGTCGCTGAATCTCTACGACCTCGTGGACCGGGCCTACAAGCGGGGATTCTACAAGGTCTCCCGGGTGCTCGATGCCGAGGGGCGGAGCCTCGCCTTCCATCACCGGAACAACACCCTTCTCGTCCAGCTCGACCACCCCCAACCGGCGGGACAGCCCTTCGCCCTGACCTTCGAATACGGTGGCCCGATCCTGCTCCGCCCCGGCGGCGACAACTACTGGGAACTCGGCGTCGAACCCTGGTTCCCGCAACCGGAGATGGACGGGCAAGCCTACACGGTGCATGCCCTCGTCCAGACGCCCAAGGACGATGTGCCGGTCGCTCCAGGCCGGACCCTGCGACGCATCCAGAGCGAGACAGGAAACCTCCTCGAAGTCCGCATCGACAAGCCCGTGCAGTTCTTCTCCATGTTCGCAGGGGCCTACAGCCTCGTCGAAGACACCAAGGATGGCCTCACCATCCGCGTGGCCACCTACGGCAACAAGGGCGGCAGCATGCAGAAGCGGCTCATCGACATCGCCCGGCAGACCATCGGCTTCTACGAAGATCTGTTCGAGGCCTTCCCTTTCCCTGAGTTCGACATCATCCAGGTCAATTCCCTGGGCTACGGCCAAGCCCCTCCCGGGATGATGATCATCACCAACGAAGCCTTCGACGCGAAGATGGACACCATCAGCAGCTTCTTCACCAAGGGCATCAACCAGCGCTTCGCCCACGAGATCGCCCACCAGTATTGGGGCCACCTCGTGAAGATGCCCTCCTCCGAAGAACAGTGGATCACCGAATCCTTCGCGAACTATGCCTCGGCCTTGGCCATGCGCAGCATGAAGAACCAGGGGACGAGCGCCTACGAAGGCCTGCTGAGCCGCTGGCGGAACCAGGCCTCGGCCTACGCGGGATCGGGCACCATCCCCTTCGCCAACCGGCTCCGTTGGGTCGATGACCCCCGAGGTTCCTTCATGGCCCGCACCTCCCTCCTCTACGAGAAGGGGGCGCTCATTCTCGCCGCCATGCACAAGGAGATGGGCGACAAGGCCTTCGCGATCTTCATGAAGTCGATCATCGCCAACTTCCGCTGGAAGACCGTGACCACCGCCTCCGTCGAGCAGGTCGCCACCATGGCCGGCAGGAAGGATTTCGGCCCCCTGTTCCGCGATTGCTACTGGGGTCTTCAGATGCCGCCCCATTAGCCCCGTCGGAAGTCACAGTCCCAGCGTTCAGACGGGTGCCCCCTTGGGTCGTGGCGGCCTGGGCAACACCAGGGCATTGCCCGCCAGGCAGAGGCCCGCGCCCAGGGCCAGACCCCAGTGCCACCGGAGGCCTTCCATGGCCGTGGAGAGGGCCAGGGCCACCACGGGGATGGCCACCATCGCATAGCCCGCCCGTCCCGCCCCGATGCGGCCCACGAGCGTGAGGTAGGCGCCGAAGGCCAGGATCGACCCGAACACGGACAGGAAGGCCAGGGAACCCAGGTAGTGGAGAGATGAGTCGAAGGTGAAGGTCCGGCCTGAGAGTGCGCAGTAGAGGGCCACGAAGGCCGCGCCGTAGGCCATGCTCACCGCATTGCCCTGCATGACCGGGATGCCGTGCCGTTGATTGCGCTGGGAAACCAGGTTGCTCAGGCTGGCGGTGACGGTTCCGCCCAGGGCCAGGGCCAGCCCCGCGCGGAGGGACGCCGCGCCGAAGGTTGGTCCCGCCCCGGGCAGGCAGACGATTCCCACGCCCGCCACGCCGAGGGCCACGCCCCCGAGGGCCTTCCCGGCCAAGGGCGTTCCGAAGAAGAGCCGCGCGCCCAAGAGGTTGAGGATGGCCAGCAGGGAGAAGATCACCGCCATGAGGCCGGAAGGGATCCGCTGCTCGGCAAGGTACACGCAGACATAGTTGATTCCGAACATCAGGGCACCCTGGAGGGCCAACCAACCGTGCTCGCGCCGTGTGAATCGGAGCTTCAGCCCCCGCAGGAAGCACCAGGCCGCCAGCAGGAGGGCGGCGAGGCCGAAGCGGTAGACCACGGAGACTTCAGGGGCCACCCGTCCGTATTGGAAGGTGATGGCGATCCAGGTGGACCCCCAGATCAGCACGGACGCCAGGTAGAGGGACAGGTCGTTCATGGGGCCTCAGGAATCCGGAGAAGGGTGCAGGGCCAGGAGCAGGGCCGCCGAGGAGGCCGAGAAAACCGAGTAGTCGAGCGGTTCCTTCAGGCCGAAGGACAGGGCCATGGCGAGCCCGAAGACCGCCAGGAGCGCGGCGCTGCCCAGCGCCACCGCCCGGGCGGCACCGCCGCGGAGCGGCAGCAGCAGGGCCAGACCCAGGAGCAGCTCGGCGGCCGTGGCCGCCCAGGCGAGGAAGGGGATGGTCGAGGCGGGCATGAAGCTGTTCACCTGAGCCGTGTACTTCATGAAGTTCGCGAAGGATCCGTAACCCCGGCCCGGGCCCCAGAGGCCGAAGCGGGAGGCGATGCCGGAGAGGAAGGCCGCGCCCAGGGCCAGGCGGGTGTAGCGCAGGGCCCACCGGGCCAGGGGTGGGCGCGAAGGCGCCATCATGCCTTCGCCGCCAGGTCCGCGTGCTCCGCCTGATAGGCGTCGTAGGGCCCGGGAGTCCAGCCCGCGCGGTCCATCTTCCAGCCGTTCCCGATCTGCTCCCAGCCCGCATGGGCGTAGTAATCCCGGGCGAGGGGCGCGGCCTGGAGCACCCATTGGATGCCTTCGTCCAGCCCCCGGGCCAGCTCCAGCAGGCGGCGCCCCACACCCGCCTTCTGGTGGGCGGGATGCACCGCGAGGTCACAGATGTAGCCGTCGTAGACGAAATCCGTCCAGCCGCGCAGCAGACCCACGAGACGGTCCCCGTCCCAGGCGGAGATCACGACATTGGAGCCCTCGAACATGCGGCGGATGCGCTCGGGATCGTGGATGGGACGGCGCAGGGGCGCGGCGGCGTACAGGGCCCGGATCGCCTCCACCTCCGGCCGCCGATCCAGGCTGTAGGTGAGGACGGCGCTCATGCGGTCACCCCGGGGAGGTCGGGCTGAAGACCCACGCCCAGGCGGTTCCAGGCGTTGATGAGGGCGATGGCGTAGGTCAGGTCCACCATCTCCTGCTCGGTGAAGTGCTCGCGGGTGGCCGCGTAGAGGGCATCGTCGGCCCCGTGCCGGCCCAGGTCCGTCAGCGCCTCGGTCCAGGCCAGGGCCGCACGCTCACGGGGGGAAAACACGGGCGCCTCGCGCCAGGCGGCCAGGAGGTTCAGGCGGCGCTCGGACTCGCCGCCCTCCAGTGCCGCCGTGGCGTGCATGTCCATGCAGAAGGCGCAGCCGTTCATCTGGGAGGCCCGAACTTCGAGGAGGTGCAGCAGGCCGTGCTCCAGCCCCGAGGCGCTGACATGCCGGACGACCTGGAGCAGGCCCTGGTAGCCCTTGGGGGCGAGTTCGGGGTGGGGTTTCGAGGTGCGCATGGAGCCTCCGGGGCCGGGGTGGCCATCTCCAGGATCGGGCGGCATGGCACATTGAAAAGATCCATTTTTATCATTACAACTAGACCATGCGCCCCTGGACCTTCCCCGTCGCCCTCCAGGCCGGTCCCTCCCGGGAGCCGGTCTTCCAGCAGGTCGCCCAGGCCATCCGGGCGGACATCCGGCGCGGCCGCCTGCGCCCGGGAGACCCTCTGCCCGGCTCGCGCACCCTCGCCGACACGCTGGGCGTCCACCGCAACACCGTGCTGGCCGCCTACCGGGAGCTGGAGGCCGAGGGCTGGACCGTAGCCGAGCAACGCACCACCCGGATCGCCCGGGACCTGCCACAGCCCCCCGCCGGTCCGCGGGCCGAGGCGATGGGCCGGGCGGGCTACGACCTGCCGGCGCCGCGCCCGCGGAAGAGCCTCCGGGAACCAGGCCTGTTGGCCTTCGGCGGCGGATTGCCGGACCTGCGCCTTGTGCCCACGGACCTCCTCGCGCGGGCCTACCGCCGCGCGCTCGGCAGCCGGGAGCTGCTCGGGTACGGGGATGCGCGCGGAGAACCGCGGCTGCGCGCCGCGCTGGCCCGGCTCCTGTCCGAGATGCGCGGTCTGGCCGTGGACGAGGGCCGCCTGATGATCACGGGCGGCAGCCAGGGCGCTCTGGACCTGGTGGCGCGGACCCTGATCCGGCCCGGCGACCGGGTGGCCGTGGAGGACCCCGGCTATCCCGCCACCTGGGCCACCTTGCGGGCCGCGGGGGCGGAACTCGTACCGGTGCCGGTGGACGAGGCGGGCCTCCGGGTGGAGGCCCTGGCGGCGCGGCTGGCCGAGGGACCCATCCGCGCGGTCTACCTGACTCCCCACCATCAGTTCCCCACCACCGTGACCATGGGCGCCGCCCGCCGCATGCGCCTCCTGGACCTGGCCGCGCGCCACCGGATCGCCGTCCTGGAGGACGACTACGACAACGAGTTCCACTTCGAGGGGCGCCCCGTGCTCCCGCTGGCGTGCGAGGACCCGGGCGGCGTGGTGATCTACCTGGGGACCCTGTCGAAGATCCTCGCCCCTGGGCTCCGCCTCGGCTTCGTGGCGGGCCCCCGCACCCTGGTGGAACTCCTGGCCGCCCGGCGGGAGGCCGCCGACGGCCAGGGGGACCAGGTGCTCCAGCGGGCGGCGGCGGAGCTCCTGGAGGACGGACTGATCCAGCGGCACGCGCGGAAGATGCGGCGGATCTACCAGGCCCGGCGAGAGGTCCTGGCCGGAGCCCTGCGCCGACACCTGGGCGGGGCCGTGACTTTCGACCTCCCGGCCGGGGGCATGTGCCTCTGGCTCCGCGTGGATCCGGCGATCGACGCGGAGGCCTGGACGGCCCGGGCGCGGCGGGCGGGCGTGGCTCTCGTCACGGGCCGCGCCTTCGACTTCCAGGGCCGGCCGCTGTCCAACCTGCGCCTCGGGTTCTCGGCGCTGGACGAAGCGGAGCTGGAGGAGGCCGTGCGCCGCCTCGCGGGGGCGTTGTAGGCCACGACGCGCGGCCGCATGGGGGTTTTGTCCGGCGCCCTCAGGCCACCAGATCCTGGGACCGGATGTCGCAGCCGCGGCGCGTGCCCAGGGCGCTGAGGCCGAGCTGGGCGGGATCGAGCAGGGACTGCGCCACCCGGAGAAGATCCGCCGGATTGACGGCTTCGATCTCGGCCATCTGCTGATCGAGGCTGCGCAGCTCGCCGTGGTGGATGGCCTGGTGGGCGAGGCTGAACATGCGGCTGCTGCTGCTTTCCTGGCTGAACACGAGGCTGGTGCGAGCCTGGAGCTTGGCGCGCTCCAATTCGTCGGCCTCCACGCCCCGGTCGCGGACCCGCGCACATTCGACCATGGTCCGCTGCACCAGCTCCCGCAGCTGGGCCGGGGCGCAGCTGGCGGTGATCTGAAGGGCGCCCGTGTCGGCGTAGGGGCTGAGATAGCTTCCCACCTGGTAGCAAAGGCCCCGGCGCTCCCGCAGCTCCATGAAGAGCCGCGAGGCCATGCCGCCGCCCAATACATGGCTCAACAGGTGGGCCGCCGCGCGGTCCGGCGAGTGGTGATCCGGTGCGGGAAAGCCCATGACGAGGTTGGCCTGCTGGAGGTCCTTCCGGGGCACATTCAGCAGGAAGGGGCGGGTGCGCGCCAGGGTGCCGGGCGCATGGTCAGTACCCCTCGGCAGGCGGTCGAGAATCGGCTTCAGCAAGGCGAGAAAGGGTTCCGCCTCGAGGGCGCCCGCGGCGGCCACCACCAGGTTCGGCGCCCGGTAGGTGTGGTCGAAGAAGGCCCGGGCTTCCGTGGGACCGTACCCCGACACCTGCTCCCGGCTGCCCAGAATGGGATGGGCCAGGGGCGTGCCTTCCCAGAAGCCGCCATAGAACAGTTCGCTCACCCAGTCGTCCGGCTGGTCCTCGCTTTGCGCGATTTCCTCGAGGATGACGCTGCGCTCGCGGACCAGTTCCTCACCATCGAAGCGGGGTGCGGTCACCAGTTCGCCCAGCAGGTGGATCAGCTCCGGCAGCTGGTCCGACAGCACCTTGCCATAGAAGCAGGCCACTTCCTTCCCCGTGAAGGCATCCACATGGCCACCCAGACGGTCGGTGGCGGCGGCCAGCTCGTCGGGCGTGGGATAGGCTGCCGTGCCCTTGAAGACCGTGTGCTCGAGGAAGTGGGCCAGGCCCTCTTCGGAAGTGGCCTCGTGGCGGGAGCCCCGCCGCACCCAGAAGCCCACGGCACAACTCCGCACATGGGGGAGAGGCTCGATCAGGATCTCGGTGCCTGCAGGCGTGACGGTGCGGAAGGGTTCGGCCATCCTTCCAGTCTACAGGGGGCGGCCCCTACCCCTCGGCCTCGCTCCCCGCCAGCCCCACGGGCGTGCGGTGGAGCTTCCAGCCCGCCAGGGCCCAGCAGAGGGCACCGAAGGCGAGGAGGGCGAGGATGGCCAGCGCCGGGTGGGTGCTCACCTGCTCCTGGGCCAGCAGCTGATGGGCCTGCACTTGGCCGGCGCGGCTGCCGGCGAGGCTTTCAATGTGGTGGGTGAAGGTGAGGCGCTGCAGAATCGGTGGGAAGATCCGCACCAGAGGCTCCCACAGGAAGAAGTAGAGCGCCCCCCACAGCGTGCCGCGCTTGAAGAGCAGGCCCGCGAGCGTCATCAGGGCCAGTTCGCCCCACCAGGCTCCCACCAGGGCCAGGATGCGGCCGGGCAGGAGGGCCGGATCTCCACCGACGACTTGGAGGCCCAGGGCGCCGAGGATCAGCCAGAGGGCCCCCCAGGCGAACCAGGGCAGTCCCTTCCCCAGGGGCAGGGCCCAGGCGGGCGCGGGGCGCACCAGCAGCAGGGGCAGCGTGCGCTGTTCCAGATCCTCGCGGATGCCTGCGGGCGCGGCCACCAGGGCCATGATGGGCAGCATCATCTTCACCAGCACTTCGTGGAAGACCTTCAGGACCTCGGCCGGATCGCCATCCGCCCCCTTGAGGCGGGCGATCACGGACAAGAGCAGGCTGAGGCCCACGGGGACCGCCACGAGTGCGGCCAGAACCCAGCCGCGCCCCTGCAGGACGCGGGGTGCGTAGCCGCGGGCCGTGGCCCGGAGGGTCGCCAGGGGAGAGGGTGCCGTGATGATCATGGATTCCCCCAAGTGGGATCGAGTCGGGTCGCAGCGTCTGAGAAGGCAAGCCTGGAGGGGACTCCGCCCGCTCCAGGTGCGGGGGCCCGCAGGTGTTCGCGCAGCGAGGAATCCCCGGACAGCATTAGGCATGATCCTTGGTGAGATACTGGAAGACCGCATCCAGGTTCAGGTCCAGGGGGTCCAGGGCGCGCAGGGGGATGCCGCCTTCGGCTGCGGCCTTCTGCAGGCGGGGCAGGATGTCCCTGGGGGAACTCACCGAGATCACCACGGCGCCGTCCTCCATGCGCAGGGCCGCCAGTTCCGGCTGCTCCACCGCCCAGCGGGCCAGCACCTGGGCCTCCCCCGTAAGGCGCAACTCCACCGGGTGGCGATCCAGCAGCTGGCGGATTTCCGTGACCGTGCCCTCGGCCAGCAGGCGGCCCCGGAACAGCAGGAGGATGCGGTCCGTGAGCTGGGCGATCTCGCCGAGGATGTGGCTCGAAACCAGGACCCGCGCGCCCTTGGTGGCCAGATCCCGCAGCAGGGCCATGAGCGTGAGGCGGGCTTCCGGGTCCAGCCCGTTGAAGGGCTCGTCGAGAATGAGCAGCTGCGGCTCGTGCAGCAGGGCCTGGGCCAGGCGGATGCGCTGCCGCATGCCCTTGGACATCCGTGCGAACGGAAGGTGGGCGCGGTCGGCCATGCCCACGGTGTCCAGGGCCCGGCTCACGGCGGCCTTCAGGTCTTCGCCCGACAGTCCCGAGAGCTCGCCCATCATGTGAAGCCAGCGATCGGCGCGCAGGCCCGAGGGCAGCCGGTCGCCTTCGGGCACGAGCCCCAGGCGGGCGAGCACGGCGGGATTGCGGAAAGGGGCCTCGCCGAAGATCTTCACCTCGCCGCCTGAAGGCGGCAGCAGGCCGGAAAGGAGCTGCAGCAGCGAGGACTTGCCGGCACCATTGGGGCCCAGCAGGCCCGTGATGCCGCCGCCATCCGGCAGCTCGAAGGTGGTGGGGCTGAGGCCGAGGATGGGGCCGTAGCGGAGGGAGGCGCGGTCGAGGGAGATCATCAAATCACCGCCTCCGAAGGCTGGGTCCGCCGGGCCGCCACGAAGGTCCAGAGGCCGATGTGGAAGGCGGTGCCGAGCAGCGCCGGAACCCAGCCCACCAGGGGGCGGGCGACGCCCACCAAGAGCTGAGGCCAGGCCTCGGCCAGCATGACGGGGTTCAGGCCATCGATGGCCCGGATGCCCGTGAGGCCGTGGATCATGGAAGCCAGGGTGCCTGCACCCAGCACGAGGCCCAGCACCCAGCCGATGCCGGCCCGGGGGGTGGCGGCCATGCTGGAGGCGCCCACGGCCAGCGAACCCATGAGCACCGAGCTGATGGCCATGGCCGGCAGCAGGCGGAGGGGCGCCGTCACCCATACCGGCCCGCTCGTGCCGGCCAGCAGCAGGGACATGAGCCAGGGCAGCAGGGCGAAGGGCAGCAGGATGGCGAACGGCAGCGCCGAGGCGAAGCCGAGCTTGGCGAGCAGGTAGTCCCGGGGCGCCACGGGATGCGCGTACATCAGGGGCCGCACACGGTAGAGGGTGTCCCTCGCCACGAGTCCGCCGCCCACCAGGGCCACCAGGAACCAGAGCAGGTAGCTGGCGGGATTCAGCAGGTCCGCCTGGAAATCCGCGCCCTGGGTGAGGACCGTCTTGGCGAAGTCCTGCATGGCCTTGAAGGCCTGGTTCGTCTGGAGCAGGTGATCCACATAGATGCGGGCCACCTTCCAGATCAGGAGCATGAGGAAGGCGAAGCCGAAGAAGCGGCCGATCTTCTGGCGCCAGAGCCGTGCGACATCGAAGCGCAGGAGCACCAGGACCGGGGGATGGCCGTGGCTGAGATCCGGGGCCGGCGGCAGGGTGGGGGCGTAGATGGGCATCGTCAGGCTCCCGTTCCAACGGCCGCCGGAGCCCCGTGGAGGGCCCGCAGCAGCACTTCATCCAGGCGATCGTGGCGCGGCGTGAGCTGCACCAGGGTGGCGCCATGGTTCTCGGCCCAGCGGAAGGCAGCCGTGGGGTCCGCCTCGACCAGTTCCAGGTCGTAGAGGCCGTTCCGGCCTTCCAGCACGGTGCCCAGCTCCGCCAAGGCGGCTTCCTGGGCCGCGTCCAGCGAATCGAGGAAACGCAGCTCCACGCGACGCGCCAGGGCCTTCCGCAATCCAGCCATGGAGCCTGCCGCCTTGATCTGGCCCTGGTCGAGGATCACCAGCTGGTCGGCCACGCGCTCCACATCGCCCAACAGGTGCGAGGCCAGGATGACGCCCGTGCCCAGCTCCGCGTGGACCCGCAGCACGAGATCCAGCATGCGGCGGCGACCGTCGGGATCGAGGCCGTTGGTGGGTTCGTCCAGGAAGATCAGCTCGGGGCTGTGCACCAGGGCCTGGGCCAGCTTCACCCGCTGCCGCATGCCGGTGGAATAGCCGCTCACCGGCCGGTAGCGGGCCTCGTCGAGCCCCACGAAGTAGAGCACTTCGTGGGCGCGATCCCGGGCGGATTCCGGCGCGAGACCGCTCAGCTCACCCCAGAAGGCCACCTGCTCGTAGGCCGAGGTGTCCTCGATGAGGGCATCGTACTCGGGCATGTAGCCGATGCGGGCCCGCAACCGTGCAGCCTCGGGCGCCCCCAGGCCAACCCCCAGCACCGTGCCGGAACCCCGGGAGGGCGTCAAGAGGCCCAGCAGGGTCTTCAGCAGCGTGGACTTGCCGGAGCCGTTGGGACCCAGCAGGCCCACGATGCCGCGGTCCAGGGCGAGGGTCAGGCCCTTCAGGGCGGGTGCGGCCGTGGCGGCGTAGCGCACTTCCAGGTTTTCGAAGGCGATCAAGGAAGCCTCCCGATGACGATCGCGGCATTCTCAAGGGCGGTCACGGCATTCTCCAGCATGTTGGTTGCTACGAACGGGACCCAGGATGGATTAGGCTGGACCCATCCATCCTCCCACCCCCGCAAGGGAATCGCATGCAACTCCTGGACTGGCCCTTCCTCGATGCCCTGCAGACCGGGGCCCTGGCGGCCCTGTTTGTCAGCTACATCACGGATGCCCTGTCGCGGCGGGACCGCATGATGGGCTGGCTGGCCCTCACCTGCCTGCTGGTGGGGTGCCGGCATGGCGTCCTGGCCCTGGGCACCCTGCCCGGCATGAACCCCGATCTGGTGGACCGGGCCCAGAGCCTGCTGGTGGTCTTCGGCTTCATCGCCCTTTGCACGGCCCTCACCAAGCTCTTCCCGAACCACATCCCCCCCCGGTTCCCTGGATGGATCGCCCTGGGCATGATTCCCAACTATGTCCGCAACCTGGTGCTGCCCCATCCCGGTTTGGCGGATGCCTGGGCCCACCATGCCTACAACGCCACCTACCTCGTGGGCTGCGGCTGCATCATCTTCTGGACCCTTCGGGCCAAGCAGGATGGGGATCCGCTGGGGCGCCGGCTCTTCCTGGGGTTCATCGGGGTCACCCTGCCCGTGGTGATCGAGATCGCCGCCCACAGCCTCTTCGGCCTGAAGATTCGCCTCTCGGGCTTCAGCCTCGTCATCCTCGCCATGGCCATCGGGACCTCCTGGCAGTGGTTCGTGGTCCACGCCATGGAATCGCGCATCCACCGGGCCGAGATGGAGGTGGAGGTCTGGCGCAGCCTCGTGCCCGGCAACGCCTTCCGCACCGACCGGCCCTCGGCGCTGATGGAGAACCTCTTCGGAACCACCTGGGCCGACCGCGTGCGGGAGTTCCCCGACCTGCCGCTGCTGGCGGTGGACGGCGTGCCCTATCGGCTGAAGACCCGCGTCCTCTACCACCACGAGCGGCTGGGGTGGTACGAGCGTGACGGGGAGACGCAGCCCGGTGCCCGGGGCTTCCTCTCCGGCTGGACCGTGGCCCTGGGCATGGACGATCCCGCCTCCGCCGCCCGGGTCCAAGCCTGGCTGCGGGAGTGGGGCGCCGAGGTTCAGCTCTGGGGCACCATGCCGCCGAGGGAAGGCCCCTACCCCAGCGTCCTGATCTGGGCCCGGGAGCCCAGCATTCTCGCGGTCTGGCGGGAAGGCGACATCCAGCGCCGCCGCCCCCGCTGGGTGCAGGTGGGGGGGCCCACCACCGAAGGACCCCACGCCCGCTTGGAGGGGACCGCGGAGGAGCGGCCGCTCCGGGAGCTCCTCCAGGACCTGCTGTCCCGGCGCTGAGCGCCCCTAAAGCCGACAGAGCGCCCAAAAGCATGTTGAGCCCTGGGCACTTGCCCCGGAGCCGACCTTCCATCGGAGAATGGCTGCATGAGCTTCGCCCATCTCCACCTGCACACCGAACATTCGCTCCTCGACGGCCTGACGCGCATTCCCGATCTCGTGAAGAAGTGCCGGGCCTCCGGCATGCCCGCCGTGGCCGTCACCGATCACGGGAACATGTTCGGCATGATGAAGCTCTACGACGCCTGCGAGAAGACGAAGGATGCCGAGGGCAACTGGGCGGTGAAACCCATCCTGGGCTGCGAGGTCTATGTGGCCCCCAAGACCCGCTTCGACCGCAAGCTCGAGGCGAAGAACACCACTGGCGAGGAGGGCCTGGAGGACTGCGTGGATCCCAGCGGGTCCCGCGACGCGGGCTACCACCTGGTGCTGCTGGCGAAGAATTCCGTGGGCTTCGCCAACCTCTCCAAGCTGGTCTCCGCAGGCTTCACCGAGGGTTTCTACTACAAGCCCCGCATCGACAAGGACATCCTCCGCGAGCACAGCGAGGGCCTCATCGCCCTGTCAGCCTGCCTGGGCGGCGAGGTCCAGGCCCGCATCCTTCAGAACCGCCTGGACCAGGCGGAGCGCGTGTCCCGCGATTTCCGCGACATCTTCGGGGAGGACTTCTACCTGGAGATCCAGGACCAGGGCTTCGACAAGGAGAGGGAGATCATCCCCTACCAGATGGAACTGGCGAAGAAGCTGGGCATTCCCCTGGTGGCGACCAACGACGCCCACTACCTCAACCACGAGGACGCCGACTTGCACGACACGCTCCTGTGCATCGGCACCAAGACCACCAAGGCCAAGGAGAAGCGCATGCGCTTTTCCACCGATCAGTTTTTCGTCAAGACGCCCGAGGAGATGCGGTCCGTCTTCCCGGATCACCCGGAGTATCTGGAACGCACCCTCGAGATCGCCGCCAAGATCGACCTCTTCCCCATCACGCGGAAACCCGTCACGCCTCGCTTCCCGGTGCCTGAAGGCTACGACCTGGAATCCTACTTCCTGCATGTGGCGAAGGAGACCTTCGAGCAGCGCCTGGCCGAATGCCGCCCTCTCTGGCAGGCGGGCGCCCTCAAGCATGCCGAGGAGAAATACCGCGAGCGCCTGGCCTTCGAGCTCGACATGATCCTGAAGATGGGCTTCCCGGGTTACTTCCTCCTGGTCTGGGATTTCATCCGCAAGGCCCGGGAGATGGGCGTGCCCGTGGGCCCCGGCCGCGGTTCGGCGGCGGGCAGCATCGTGGCCTGGTCCATGAAGATCACCGACATCGACCCCATGCAGTACGACCTGCTGTTCGAGCGGTTCCTGAATCCCGAGCGCGTCTCCATGCCCGATGTGGACATCGACTTCTGCCGGGACGGCCGCCAGAAGGTCATCGACTATGTCACCGAGAAGTACGGCCAGGACAAGGTGAGCAACATCGTCACCATCAACCAGCTCAAGACGAAGGCCGTCATCAAGGATGTGGCGCGGGTCTTCGAGAAGGACTTCGCCTTCGCCAACAACCTCACCAAGCTGGTTCCCCAGGAGCCCGGCAAGCCCATCACCGTTGGCGAGGCGCTCGAGAAGAGCGACAAGCTCCGCGAGTTGTACGAGTCCGATCCCGAGGTGAGGAACATCCTCGACATCTCGGCGCGCCTTGAGGGCCTGTCCCGCAACACCGGCGTCCACGCGGCGGGGGTGATTATCGCGCCGGACGAGCTGACGCAGTTCGCGCCGCTCAGCATGGACAAGGACAAGAAGGTGATGGTTCAGTACACCATGATCGAGGCCGAGCGCGCGGGCCTGCTGAAGATGGACTTCCTGGGCCTCGAGACGCTCACCCAGATCGCGAAGACGCAGGAAGTCATCGCCCGGCGTCATGGCCAGCCCAAGGACATGACCACCATCCGCACCTTCGACGACAAGAAGACCTTCGAGCTCTTCGCCGCCGGAGACACGGACGGGGTCTTCCAGTTCGAATCCGGGGGCATGAAGCAGCTGCTCCGTCAGCTGGGCCCGGACCGCTTCGACGACCTCATCGCGCTCAACGCGCTCTTCCGCCCGGGGCCCCTCGGCGCGGGCATGGGCACGACCTATGTGGAGCGCCGCCACGGCCGCGAGCCCGTGACCTACATGTTCCCGGATCTGGAGCCCATCCTCGCCCCCACCTACGGCGTGATCCTCTACCAGGAACAGGTCATGCAGATCGCCAGCCTCGTCGCCGGCTACTCCCTCGGCGAGGCCGACATGCTGCGCCGCGCCATGGGCAAGAAGGACAAGGAGAAGATGGCGAAGGAGAAGACCAAGTTCATCGAGCAGGGCGCCGCCCGCGGCTACGACAAGGCCAAGGTCGCGGAGATGTTCGACCTCATCGAGTACTTCGCCGGCTATGGCTTCAACAAGAGCCATAGCGCCGCCTACGCCATGGTCGCCTACGAGACCGCCTACCTGAAGGCCAACTACCCCGTGGAGTTCATGGCGGGCCTGCTCTCCACCAAGTCGGGCCGTACGGACGATGTGGCGAAATATGTGCAGAACTGCCGGGAACGGGGCATCGAGGTGCTGGGCCCCGACATCAACCAGTCGGCGCTGGATTTCACCGCCACCTCCGAACGGCAGATCCGCTTCGGGTTTGCCGCGGTCAAGGGGCTCGGAGAGGCGGCGCTCCAGGCCATTCTCGAAGCCCGCGAAGCCGAAGGCGGGTTCAAGGACCTCTTCCATGCCCTGAAGAGCACCGATCTGCAGAAGGCCAACCGCAAGGTGTGGGAATCCCTCATCAAGGCCGGGGCCTTCGACAGCCTGGAACCCAACCGGGCCGCCCTCATCGAAGGCCTCCCCGGAGCCGTGTCCGCAGCCTCCCGCAGCGGCGGCGACGAGGGTATGACCAGCCTCTTCGACGATGCGGAGCTGGCCAGCCTCAGCGAGGACTGGCGTGTGCCCGAGAATGTCGAGCCCTGGGACCGCAAGACGCGGCTGGCCGCTGAACGAGAGGTGCTGGGCCTCTTCGTCAGTGGGCACCCCCTCGAGGAGTTCGCCGACGCCATCCAGGTGCACACGCACGGCACCCTGTCGAAAATCCTGGAGGATGTGGCCTCGGGCCGCCTCCGCGACCGGAACGAGGTGACGCTGGGCGCCATGGTCTCCACCGTGGCTTTCAAGACCAACCAGAAAGGCGAGCCCTGGGCCATCCTCCAGGTGGAGGACCCCGCCGGGAAGATGGAAGTGCTGCTCATGGCCAGCAAGTGGGATCCCGTCACCAAGAAGCCCGGTCGGCGGCCCTTCGAGCAGTACGGCCACCTCGCCCTGCCCGAGGCCATGCTGCGCATCACCGGCGAGTTGCGGGTGGAGACGATCCAGGCCAACGGAAACGGCAATGGCAACGGCGACTCCGAAGAAGAGGAGGAACAGACCGTGGTGAAGGTCTTCGCCACGCAGCTCGAGCCCCTGGAGCGCTTCCAGGGCCAGGGCTTCACCGGGGCCCTGGTGCGCCTGCCCCCGGGGGAATGCCCCCCGCGCCTGGCCGCCCTCCTGGGCGACCACCGGGGCGACCTTCCCGTGACCTTTGAATACCGCTCCAAGGAGGGGCTCGTGGCCCGCGTGAGGGCCAGCCGGGATCTGCGCCTGAAGCATGATCCCGACCTGGCGGAAAAGCTCGCCAAGGAAACAGGCTGCTCGCTGACCTGGACCTACTAGCCCCCGGTGCCGCACCCGCCCAAGATGGACGGAGCCATGGAGCCCTTCTGATCCCCCTTCCGCTGCTGCCGGGCTTCGCCCGCTGGGGCGCCCACCTGGACGCGGTGGTGACCCGCACCGAGGGGCTATGGGTCCATGGTCCCGCGGGCTCCGGCGTCTCCTCGCTGGCGGCCGAGCTCGCCCGGCGCCGCGGGACACCCTGGACCGAAGCCGGGGAGGAATCCGATGCGGGGGCCTGGCTCACCACCCATCCGGGGGGTGTGATCGCTGCCCGGCACCCGGCCCCCGAGGGCCTTGCCTGCCTGGATCTGGCTCTGCCGGAGCTGGAGGAACATCCCGAGGCCATACCGGCCGTCCTGGCGGCCCTCGCCGCGGAGGAGGGCCTGGAGGGGCCCCTGCCCCCAACCCTGGGCACCCTGCCCTGCCCCGGCAACCTGCGGGAATTGCGGAACCGCATCCTGCGCTGGAAGCTGCTGGGCCAGCTGCCCGAGCCCGGTCCCGCGGGGCCGCCACGCTTCGAGGCCGAGGACTTGGCCACCAACCTGCACGAGCTGGAGCGCTTCCTCCTGCATCGCGCCCTGCGCCGGGCCTACGGCAACCGCGTGGAGGCCGCCGCGCGCCTCGGGGTGAGCCGCCGCCAGCTCTACCTGCTCATCCGCCGCCATGGCGACCCCGTGCGGGGCGAATCCGGGGCCGGGGACCTCCCCCACCGGCTCCGGAAGCGCCGACCCCCCCAAAACTCCAGTCCCGACTCCAGCACCCGATAACAGGTGGAGCGGCCGTCATGGCCGCCTGGATGCTGAGCTATGGCGACTCCCCTTCGGGTGCTGGTGGTGGACGACGATCCCGGAATGCGGGATGGCATGGCCATGAGCCTCAAACGGTCCGGGTTCTTCGCGGAACAGGCCCGGGGCGGCGAGGAGGCCCTGCGCATGGTGCGGCCCGGCGCCTACGATGCCGTGGTCACGGATCTGCGCATGCCCGGCATGGACGGCCTGCAGCTCACGGCCCGCCTGAAGGCGGTGGATCCGGGCCTGCCCGTCCTGCTCATCACCGCCTTCGGCAGCCTCGAGACAGCACGGGAAGCGATGCGCCTGGGCGCCTTCGACTTCCTCTCCAAGCCCTTCAGCCCCGAGGAACTCACCCTCGCCCTGAACAAGGCGCTCAAGTCCGAGGGCCACCTGAAGGCCGAAGAGCCGGCCCAGGCCCCGGTGATCCTCACCCAGGATCCCGTGCTGGGCGAGACGCTGGCCCTGGCGCGCCGGGCCGCCGACAGCCGCGCCACCATCCTCATCCAGGCCGAAAGCGGCACCGGCAAGGAGCTGCTGGCCAAGCTCATCCATGGCTCCAGCCCCCGTCGCAGCGGCCCCTTCGTGGCCATCAACTGCGCGGCCATCCCCGAGAACCTGCTGGAATCGGAACTGTTCGGCTACGAGAAGGGCGCCTTCACCGGCGCCACCGGCACCAAGGCCGGGCGTTTCGAGCAGGCCGACGGCGGCACCCTGGTGCTGGACGAAGTGGGCGAGCTGCCCCTGGGGCTCCAGGGCAAGCTGCTGCGCGTGCTGCAGGAACGCACGGTGGACCGCCTGGGCGGCACCCGCCCCATTCCCGTGGATGTGCGGCTCATCGCGCTCACCAACCGCGACCTGCAAGCCGAGGTGAAGGCCGGACGCTTCCGCGAGGACCTCTACTACCGCCTGAATGTGATCCCCCTGGACCTGCCCCCCCTGCGCGACCGGCCGGGTGACCTGAACCTGTTGGCCTCCCACTTCGCCGAACGGTACGCCCGGGAGAACGAGCGCCCCGTGCCCGAGCTCGTCCCCAGCTTCTTCGCCGCCCTCACGCGCCATCCCTGGGCCGGCAACATCCGCGAGCTGGAGAATGTCATCCAGCGCTGCGTGGTGCTGAGTCAGGGCCGTCGCCTCAGCCAGCAGGACCTCCGCTGGCTGCTGCCGGCCGAGGCCTTCGAGGACCTGCCCGACGACCCCCCCGAAAGCCTGGTCATCGAGGCCTGGACACCCGCCGCCAGCAGCGCAGCGCCCCCCCGGCGCGAAGCGGTGGCCGCAGCCACCGGTACCGCGCCCGCCGGGGCCGTGGTCGCCGACCCCCAGAAGCCCCTCGTCGGCGTGCCCATGGGCACGCCCGTGGTGCTGCCCCTGGGCCTGAGCCTGCCCGAACTCGAGCGATTCTGGCTGCTCTCCACCCTCAGCGCCCTGAAGGGCAACCGCACCCACGCCGCCGAGCAGCTGGACATCGCCCTCCGCACCGTGCGCAACAAGATCAACGAGTACAAGGCCGACGGCTACGCCATCCCCGCCAGCCAGCGGGGACGGGACGACGACTGAATCCGGGACCTACTTCAGATCCTCGCCATATCGGCTGGCCTTGAGGATCCCTTCGAAGTCGTTTGAGGTGAGGATGTCCCGGACCGCCTGTGGCTTGTCCTTCGCCCGGCCGTAGTAGGCCTGGGCGATGCGGAATCCCAGGAAATAGCCGAGGTCGGCAGGGCGTCCCTCGCGCCTGCTGCTGCCGTAGAGCCACCTCGACGCGTCGCCTCCCCCCATCTCCGTCCGGAACTGCCTCCACAGCTCGGCCTCGTGGGCGTAGCCGTAATCGTAGGCGGCCTGGTTGAAGTTCCCCTCGGAGATCAGCGAGGCGAGAAAATCGGCGGAGCCTTCATGGAAGGCCTTCCCGAGCAGGGTCTGTGCGTCGTGCCTCTGCTGGAAGTGGATCAGCTCGTGGGCGATGATGCTGGGCAGATCCGTGGGTTCGTGAATGGCCGCCCGGCACCAGTCGTCCATCTCGTCCAGGGGCACCCCCGGCCCTCCGCCGAACAGGTCGGCGCCGATCAACAGGCCGTTGGAGGAGGAGGTCCCTCCGGAATTCAGGGCGCCCATGACGAAGTAGACATCGGGGAAGGTGGCCTCGGCATAGAGCGCCTTGAAGCGCCGGAAGGCCTGGCGCACGGCCGGTTCCGCGCCGGCCGCCTTCATCGTGTGGTTCCGGATGGCCGCGAAGTACCTGGGGTGGCTCTGGAGAACGGCCCGGAGGTTCGCGGCGCTCAGGATCCGGTTCGGGATGAAGTCCTGCAGCCCCACGCTGCCTGCGTCGAGGTATTCGCGGGCCAGCAGATTCACCGGATCGGCGGCGGCGTGGAGCTTTGGATAGACCTTCCAGAAGCGTTCCACATCAGAAGTGACGAAAGCCGCACCTTCTGGGTCCGCATGCCTGGCCAGGAAGCGGGCTTCGTTCGCCACGGCGCCAGCCACCAGGTCCGTCCACCTCGGATCGCCCTGGAGCGGGGCCAGGTCGGCGCTGCCGCGCAGCTCTCCAGCCTCACGGAATCCGAGCTCGATGGCCCGCCGCAGCAGGGTGAACGCGCCCTCCCGATCCCCCGCCTGGACGCTGGCCCGCGCCCCGTCGAAGGGAGTCCGGGCGCTCCTCGCCCCCTGCGCGACCGCGCGCCGGTAACACTCGGCGGCTCGGGCATAATCCTTCGCCAGGTGAGCCTTGCGACCCTGCAGGGCGAGTTCCACCGCCGAAACCCGGGATTCCTGGGCGAAGGCGCAGACGCTGAGGGTCAGGGCGGCGGCGACGAGCCGAAGGCCTGGCGTGCGAAGGTTTCGCAAGGGGAACCTCGTCCGGAAAGGGACCAGCGGTCAGGCTGGCGATGGACGGAGCTACGATGGCCTGTTCCGGCGGTTTAGATCGCCTAGGATTTCGCCGGGTCCTCGGCCTTCGCCCGCAGCCAGGGCGGCACGATGGTGGCGCCCGATTCGTGGCGGTAGAAGGCCGCCGTGATCTCGGCGCCCAGCAGCAGGATGGCGCAGCTGTAGTAGAGGAAGGTCAGGGCCGCGACGATGCCCAGCAGGGAGCCGTACATGATGCCCCAGGTCAGGGTGTGCCGCAGGTAGACGCCGAAGCCCCACTTCGCCAGCCACCACAGGGCCGTGGAAATGGCCGCGCCGAGAAAGGCATGGCGGAACTTCACATGCAGGCGCGGGAGGTGCTGCAGCACCATGGTCACCACCAGCAGGCCCAGCAGGGGCCCCATGTAGGGCAGCAGGTCCGCCTGCTTCATGGGGATGAATTTCCGCAGGGCGCCGCCGATGATCAGCGTCAGGAAGATCACCATCGTGAGCAGTCCGCCCACCAGGAAGGCCACCTGGCGAAGCAGGTGGTTCTTGCGTGTCTGCCGGTGCTTCTTGATGCGCAGGCCGAAGACATGGGCGAGGCTGGTGTCCAGCTGGCTGATGCCCCAGTAGCTGCCGAAGAGCAGCACGAACCAGGAGAGGCCCATGCCGCCGATCTTCTGGCTGTTGGCCAGGGCGTCCACGACGAGCTTGTCCGGCAGGTAGGGCACGATCTCCTCCAGCGTCTTCAAGGTCGCCGGCCCATAGGCGCGGCTGCCGAGGATGGCCCCCAGCAGCTTGAAGAGCAGCGTGGACAGGGGCACCAGGCTCACGATGAGCCAGAAGCTGAGGCCGGCGGCGTAGCTCAGGCAGTCGTCCTTGTGGTACTTGCCCAGCACCTCGACCGTGAAGGCCCCCGCCCGGCCCAGGGGCGGCACGGCGCGGGCGATCTCGTGCCACAGGACGGCCAGCACCCGGGCGATCCGCTCCAGGATGGCGATCAGGTTCGCCCAGAGGCCCAGGACCTTCTCGACCACGGCCCCTCCTTCCGGGTCAGAAGCGGACGGGATGCCAGGGCAGCAAGTACATCAGCCAGGCCAGGACCAGCCCGATGCCGATGAGCCCTGCCGCATGCTTGAGGATCGAGGCCCGCGTCCGTTCCGGTCGCGTCGTCGGGTGCAGCAGGCCCAGCACCAGGGCGATGCCGAGACCCATGACGACGAAGTGGAGGACATGACTGGCGAGAAAGCGCATGGGGAAAGGGTAGCAGGCCGGAGCCCGGCCTTCCCTACTGCGCCGTCGCCGGATTCTCCCGGACAGGGGCGGCGATGGGCGCGCCCTCGATCTGGAGGGGCTGGGGCATCCGGGTCAGGGCCAGCTGGATGACCTCGTCCATGTGGCTCACGAGGTGGATGCTCAGCTGTTCGCGGACCTCGGCGGGGACATCCTCCAGGTGGCGGGCGTTCTCGCTGGGAATGAGCACGGCCTTGCGCCCCTGCCGGTGGGCGGCAAGGAGTTTCTCCTTGAGGCCACCGATGGGCAACACCCGGCCCCGAAGGGTCAATTCGCCGGTCATGGCCATGTCAGCCCGGGCGGGGATGCCGGTCAGCACCGAGATCAGCGCCGTGGCCAGGGTGATGCCGGCGCTGGGGCCATCCTTGGGAATGGCCCCCTCGGGCACATGGACATGCAGGTCCACCGAATCGAGGAAGTCGCGCTTCAGGCCCAGGCGCTCGGCCCGGGCCCGCACATAGCTCAGGGCCAGGTTGGCGCTCTCCTGCATGACCTCGCCCAGCTTGCCGGTGAGCTTGAGGTTGCCCTTGCCGGGCAGCACGGCGGCCTCGATGGTCAGCAGGTCGCCGCCCGTGGGCGTCCAGGCCAGGCCGTTCACCAGGCCTGGCGGAGCCGTGTCCTCCGCGCGGGTCTCCAGGATCTTCTCGGGGCCCAGCAGCTTCGGCACGCGATCGGCGGTGATGATGGGATCGAAGGGTTCGCCCCTTTCGGGCTGGAGCGTGTGCCGGGCCAGCTTGCGCAGGATGTTGGCGATCTCCCGCTCCAGCTGGCGCACGCCGGCCTCGCGGGTGTAGGCCTGCACGAGCTTTTCCAGGGCGGCCGGCTCGAAGCGCACGCCCACATCCTTCATGCCGTGGCCTTCGAGCGCGCGGGGAAGCAGATGCTGCTCGGCGATGGCCAGCTTCTCCTTGGTGGTGTAGCCGCTGAGTTCCAGCACCTCGAGGCGGTCCTCCAGGGGCTCGGGGATCTGGTGGCGGATGTTGGCCGTGGCCAGGAAGAGCACCTGGCTGAGGTCGAAGCCCACATCCAGGTAGTGGTCCTGGAAGCTGGCGTTCTGCTCGGGGTCGAGCACTTCGAGCAGGGCGGAGCTGGGGTCGCCGCGGAAGTCCGAGGCCATCTTGTCGATCTCGTCCAGCAGCATGAGCGGGTTCCGCACCTTCGCCTTTTTCATCAGCGAGATGATGCGGCCGGGCATGGAGCCGATGTAGGTGCGGCGGTGGCCGCGGATCTCGGCCTCGTCACGCACGCCACCCAGGGAGAGCCGCACGAAGGGCCGGTTCAGGGCCCGGGCGATGCTGCGGGCCAGGGAGGTCTTGCCGACGCCCGGAGGGCCCACCAGGCAGAGGATGGGGCCGCGGAGGGGGGGACGGGCGCCTTCATCTCCGTTCTCCCCCTTCTGCAGCCGCGCCATGACGGCCAGGTGCTCGAGGATGCGGGCCTTGATCTTGTCGAGGCCGGAGTGGTCCTCGTCCAGCACCCGCTCGGCTTCCGTGAGGTCGAGCCGCTCCTCGGCCATGGCCTTCCAGGGCAGGGCCAGCAGCCAGTCCAGGTAGGTGCGGCTGACGGTGGCTTCGGCGCTCTGGGGCGGCATGGCCTCGAGCCGCTCCAGTTCCTCCAGGGCCTTGGCCTTGGCCTCGGCACTCATGCCCGCGGCCTCGATCTGATCCTTCAGGCGCGTGGATTCGTCCTTCTCTTCCTTCTTCCCCAGCTCCTGCTGGATGACCCGCATCTTCTCGTTCAGCACATAGTGCTTGTGGTCCTGATCCAGGCGCTGGCGGGTCTTCTCGTCCAGGGTGCGGTCCACTTCGGAGCGGGCGGAATCCAGCTCCAGCAGGCGCATGAGCGCTTCGAGCCGGGGGCCGATCTCCAGCTGCTCGAGGATGTCCTGCTTCTGCTTCACCTCGGCGGGCACGAGGCCGGCCACGGTGTCGATGGCCTTGCCCAGGGGCAGCTCGCGGATCTGGTCCATGCTCAGCAGGCGGGAGGCATCCGGGTTGCGGCCCAGGAAGGCCTCCACGGCCTGGTGGAAGGGCTGCAGGGATTCGCCCGCCGGGTGGCTGGGCTCCGGCAGCAGGTAGGCTTCGGCCTGGATGACCTCGCCGCTGTCGTCGTAGCGGCGGAGGTTCACCCGGGCGATGCCCTTCACGCCCACCTTGTAGTAGTCCTTGGGCAGGGCGATGACCGATTCCACCAGGGCCAGGGTGCCGATGGCGAAGAGGTCGTCCTGGCCCGGCGTCTCCACCTTGGCGTCCTTCTGCGTGAGCATCAGGAGGTGGTCGCCGGCCTTGATGGCCAGTTCCAGCGTGCGCACCGAGGCCGACCGCCCCACCACGAAGGGCACCCGCGCGCCGGGGAACAGCACCATGTCCCGGATGGGAATGGCCGGCAGGGTCAGGGTTTTGGGAACGGCCAAGGAAGCCTCGATTCAGCCCGCGGCGGAGATGGGCTGGGAGGGCAGGCCCAGCACTTCCTCCACCTTCTGGCGGGTGATGCGCAGGGACTCGCGGGAGGTGCGCTTGTCCGAGGGCAGCTCGTACATGGGCTCCAGCAGGATCTGCTCGACCAGGCTGCGGAGGCCGCGGGCGCCCAGCTTGCGGGTGAGCGCCTGCTCCGCGATGGCGGCGATGGCCCCCTCCTCGAAGCTCAGATCCACATCGTCCATGTCGAAGAGCTTCACGAACTGCTTGGTGATGGCGTTCTTCGGCTGGGTGAGGATGGCCACCAGGGCCTCGCAGTCCAGGGGCGACAGGCCCGCCACCACGGGGAGGCGGCCCACCAGCTCGGGGATGAGGCCGAACTTGATGATGTCCTCAGGCTCCACCAGGCGCAGGAAGTTCTCCTTGTCCTCCTTGGAGGAGGGCGTGGAGCCGAAACCCACGGCCTTGGCGCGGATGCGCTGCTTGATGATGTCCTCGATGCCCACGAAGGCGCCGCCGCAGATGAACAGGATGTTGCTGGTGTCCAGCTGGATGAACTCCTGGTGCGGGTGCTTGCGGCCGCCCTGGGGCGGGACATTGGCGACCGTGCCCTCCACCAGCTTCAGCAGGGCCTGCTGCACGCCCTCGCCGCTCACATCGCGGGTGATGCTGGGGTTCTCGCTCTTGCGGCCCACCTTGTCGATCTCGTCGATGAAGACGATGCCGCGCTGGGCCCGCTCCACATCGTAGTTGGCGGCCTGCAGCAGCTTGGTGAGGATGTTCTCGACATCCTCGCCCACATAGCCGGCCTCGGTCAGCGTGGTGGCGTCGGCCATGGCGAGCGGCACATCCAGGAAGCGGGCCAGGGTCTGGGCCAGCAGGGTCTTGCCGGTGCCCGTGGGGCCCAGCAGCAGGATGTTGCTCTTGGACAGCTCCACCTCGGCCCCGCCGAGGGCCTTGCGGGGGGTGAGGATGCGCTTGTAGTGGTTGTAGACCGCCACGCTCAGGCGCTTCTTGGCGGCCTCCTGGCCGATGACATAGTCGTCCAGGAAGGCCTTGATCTCCTTGGGCCGGCTGAGCCGGGCCTCGTGCTTGCCCAGGGGCTTGCCCTGGCGGCTCATGCGCAGCTGGAGCTGCCCGGCTTCCAGGCACTCGTTGCAGATGAAGGCCTCGGGTCCCGCGAGGAGCTGTTCCACCTCGTGGGGCTCCTTGCCGCAGAAGGAGCATTTCTGCTCGCGCTTGTATTTATTCATCTGTCACTCCCCTCCTGGGGGCTGAACTGAACGGCACCGTGCCTAGGCTACATCGTGAATGGTCTTGAGTTCCAGGATCTCGAAGCGCCGGGTGCCCGCGGGGATCTGGACGCGGACCTCGTTGCCCTCTTCCTGGCCCACCAGCGCCATGCCGATGGGGGAGCTGATGCTGAGATGCTGCGGGTGGCCATCCAGTTCCTCCGGAAGCACCAGCGTGTAGGTGAATTCCTCCTCGGAATCGAGGTCCAGGATCGTGACTTTGGAGCCGTAGGCGGCCCGGGACTTGGGCAGGCGGCTGATGTCCAGGCTGGCCACTTCGGAGATGCGCTTCTCGATGGTCACGAGCTTGTTCTGGAACATGTCGCGCTTGGCCAGCGCCTGCTCGTATTCGGCGTTTTCGGACAGGTCGCCCTGCCCGGCCGCCCGGGCGATCTCCTGGGGGATGTCCACCAGAAGGGCCTGCTTGATGTCCTTGAGTTCCTTCTCGAGCTTCACGAGCACGTGCTTGGGCATGGTCATGTCCGGGGAAAGGGTCAAAAAAAGGCGGGCCGAGGGGCCCGGTCACACGCGGGAGAGTTGAACCGATTCTACCCATTCTGGGGGCGGAAGCGGAGCCGGAAGGGGGTTCCCCTCGCCGGGACGGGTCTTGAAGCGGCGGTGCATCCAGAACCACCAGCGGGGGTCCTTCCGGATCTGATCTTCGATGCGGGCGGTCATGAGCTGGGTGGCCACCCAGGCGTCCTTCGCCGCATCGCCGGTGACGGGCACCTGGAAGGGGGGCTCGAAGCGGACGGTGGTGGTGCCGTCGGGGTTGGGCCAGCTGAAGACCGGCAGCACGGGCAGGCCATAGCGCGCGGCCAGGCTGCCGGCGGTACCGAAGGTGGAGGCCCACTGGCCGAGGAACTTCACCCACACCCCCATGGTGAGGGCATCCTGATCCAGCAGGAAACCCACGCCGCGGCCGGCCTTGAGGGCTTTCAGCGTCTCCCGCATGGCGCCGTCCTTGAGGATCACCCGGTTGCCGAACCGGGTGCGGAAGCCCAGGGAGATGGGCTCCAGCAGCGGGTTGTCCAGCTCCCGCCCGATGGCATCCAGGGTACGGCCGTGGCGGCTCTGGGCCAGGGCGATGGCCTCCCAGTTGCCGTAGTGGCCCGTGAGCTGGATGAAGCCCTTGCCGGAAGCCTGGGCGGCATCAAAGTGCTCCAGACCCTCGACTTTGATCCAGCGGTCCAGTTCCTCGGGGGTGGCTCGGCGCAATCGCAGCAGGCCCACGAACAAGGCCCCGAAGTGCCGGAAGCAGGTGCGGGCCATGGCCCGGGTCTCCGCCTCGGAGAGGCCCAGGTCCGCGAAGCGCAGGTTCTCCCGGACGATGCGGCGGTGCCGGGGGTCCACCAGATAGAACAAGGTGCCCGCGGCCTCCCCGAGGGCCTGCACTGTGGCCCAGGGCAGGCGCCCGATCACCCCATCCAGCAGGCGGAAGACACCGTACTCCAGGCGGTGCCGGAGCGTGGGAGCGGGAGAGGGGGTCATGTCAGCCATAAAAAAAGGGGCGCCTCGGGGTGACGAGGCGCGGACAGTCAGTCTAGCAGGAACCCCTTCAGGATTCTTTCGTCAGCAATGTCAACACTTCCATCACGCGAGATGGGGAAATCCGATGGGCGCTGGAGCCATGGGTGGGGAAGTCCGCCGCCACCCCGGGGTCGCAGTCCACATCCGGCCCCCGCAGGGCCAGGGCCCGGGGCCCGATGGGGTTCACCCACACCTCGGGGCTGGGGCCGAAGAGGGTCACCGTGGGCCGCCCCGTAGCCGCGGCCGTGTGCGCCAGACCTGTATCGATGGCCACATTGCCCCAGGCCGCGGACTGGACGGCACAGGCTTCAGGCAGGGTCGTCCTTCCCGCCAGGTTCAATGCGCCGGGCACCGCCGCGGCGAGCTCGGCGCCCAGCGGCGCCTCGTCCGGCCCGCCCAGCAGGACCGGGCGGAGGCCGCGGGCCTGAAGGAGCCGCATCAGCTCCGGCCAGGTGCGGTCCTCGGGGAACCAGCGTTTGCCGAAGCCGCGGGTGCCGAAGGCCAGGGTGGCGTAGGGCTCGCCCGCCCAGCCCACCTCGCGGAGCTTCTCGGGCCCCTTCCGCCCGCCCAGCAGGTCCGGCGTGAGGGGCAGCCACAGGGCCCGGTCATCGCCCGTGAGCGTCGCCAGCAGGGGCTGGATGCGGGTGGCAATGTGCAGGGGCAGGTCGCGGTACTTGATGGGGTGGTGGTAGAGCAGGCGCAGATGGTTGTCCGCGATGCCGGCCCGGATGGGCACCCGGCTCAGCCAGGCGGCGAAGGGCAGCCGGGCGCTCTGCGAGAGGTTCAGGAAGGCGGCGGGAGGGCGCTTGCGCCAGCCCCGCACCAGGGCCCAGGGATCGGGCTTGGCGGCCCCGCCGCCTTCGATGAGGGACGCGGCGATGAAGGCGGGATCGGCCTCCGACAGCAAGGCGGCGCCGATGTGATGGCCCACGGCGATCCACCGCAGGTGTACGCCCCGGGCCGTGGCCACCCCGTTCCAGTGGTGCTGGAGGGTCCGCAGGAAGGGGAGGGTCATCACGACATCGCCCAGCTGGCGCGGGAAGCGGATCCACACCTCGGGCGCGGCGCCCTGGGCCAGGGCGCGGTCCAGGTCGGCCAGCACCGGGTGGCCAGTCGCGCGCTCGCCCGGGCCCGCGCTCATGCGCCTTCCCGTGACAGCGGCATGGTCATGCAGCGGGGACCGCCCCGGGCCCGGCTCAGCTCACCGGCCTCGATCTGGATCAGGTACTTCTGGCCATCCAGCAGGTCCAGGCTCGCCTCCGTCAGGACCTGCCGGGCCGTCACCACCCGGTAGCCGGCCTTGTCGAGGGCCTCCCCCGTGGCGATGTTGCGGGCATAGCTGGCGATGACTCCCGGGGCCAGGCAGAAGGCGTTGGCGCCGTCGGTCCACTGCTCCCGCTGCTGGAGGATGGGATCCTTCCCGCCACAGAAGATGGGCTGCAGGTCCACGCCCACGGCCTTCAGCGACCGGAGCAGGCTCGGTTGGGTGCTCATGCGCAGCTCCGGGTGGCGCAGGTCGATGCTGGTGACATTCAGGAGTTCCCGGCTGCCCTCCACGAAGTAGGGCGGATAGACCAGACATTCGTCTTCGCTGGTGCGGGTGAAGATGGTGTCCAGGTGCATCGCGCTGCGCTTCTTTGGCATGAGCACCATGAGCAGGTGGTCGAAGCTGTCTTCGTTCTCGGCCCGGTGCGCCCGCAGGGATTCGGCCAGCAGGTGGATGGCGTCGGCCTGGGTGCGCTCGCTGCAGCCCACGGCCAGCACTTTGCGGCTGAGCACCAGAATGTCGCCGCCTTCCAGACTCACCGGGGCCTTGATCTCGCCGCGGACCAGGGGCGTGACCTGATCGAACCATTTGTCCTGGTCCGTGTGGTGCTTCAGCCGCGGGTGGTGCCGGAACACATAGCTGAGGATCAGCGGCTCGCGCTCCCGGGCCCAGGTGGCCATGGAGTTCACGCTGTAGCCGTCCCCGATGACCGAGGCGGGATCCCGCATGAACAGCAGGTTCGGGATGGGCCGAACCCGGTAATCGAACTCCTCCTCCCAGCGCGTGTGGCCGGGCATGTCATCCCAGGGGAGGCCGCCGATGACGCTGCGCGCCGCGTCGGCCGGGGCCATGTCCCGCAACAGGTTGCAGGTGTCGTCCGGCAGGCCCACCAGGCGCCGCAGGTCCTCGATGAAGGCCAGCTTGACGCCCTGGTCCTGGAGCGACTCGATGAAGAGGTCCTGGATGTCCAGCACCTCGTCGGCCACCTTGGCCAGCACCTTCCGGAACTGCTCGTGCTCGTAGCGCGCCAGGTCGCCGTGGAGGATGTCGTCGAAAAGCAGCTTTTCCATCATCCCCGGCACCATCAAGTCCACCTCGGGGCCGGGGTTGTGGATCACCACCTGCTTGAGGCGGGCGGTCTCGGAGAACACGGAGAGGTGGATGGGCTGCATGGAGGTCCTGGGCGGGTCTGGAACCCCGCAGGTTAGCATGGAAGCCGCATCCTGACTGCATCTGCGCATCTCAGTTGACCTACGGGTTCAATATTCTTTACCAATTTGGTCGGACATTCTCCTTGAACCCCCCCGAGCCCCGCCGTAGCCTGATTCTTCCCACCGGACCCAGGGGCAAGTCCCCATTTGGAGGCATCATGGCCGCATTCGTCACCCAGCCCGCACCCGACTTCAAGGCCAAGGCCCTGGTCAACGGCGAGTTCAAGGAAGTCTCGCTGTCCGACTACAAGGGCAAGAAGGTCGTGCTGTTCTTCTACCCCCTCGACTTCACCTTCGTGTGCCCCACCGAGATCCTGGCCTTCTCCGACGCCATCAAGGAGTTCGAGGCCCGCAACACCCAGGTCATCGGCGTGAGCGTGGATTCCCATTTCAGCCACTGGGCCTGGGCCAACACGCCCCGCAAGGACGGCGGCATCCACGGCGTGTCCTTCCCCCTGGTCTCCGACCTGAACAAGACCATCGCCCAGGACTACGGCGTGCTGCTGCCCGCCGGCATCGCCCTGCGTGGCCTGTTCATCATCAACACCAAGGGTGAGCTGAAGCACATCACCGTGAACCACAACGACCTGGGCCGCAGCGTGGAGGAAGTCCTCCGCCTCCTCGACGCCATCGACTTCACCGAAGAGCACGGCGAAGTCTGCCCCGCCAACTGGCACAAGGGCGAGAAGGCCATGAAGCCGACCTCCGACGGATTGAAGGCCTATGTAGCCTCCAAGTAATTGGAAGAGATCACACGCAGCGGGCGCCGAAAGGCGCCCGCGGTGTTTGTGGGGGAAGCCGGGTTAATCTGGGGGCCCGTCTTGCGAGGAACCGGTTGAAGCAGCCCCTGGAATGCCCCCACCCTCCCGAGGGCCTCCGTCAGGTCCGGAGCCGGATCTGGCCTGCGCTCGGACGGGCCTACCTGCGGCTGGCGGGCTGGCGGGTCGAGGGCGCATTCCCGGAGGTCCCCAAGTGCGTGGCCGTGGTGGCCCCCCACACCTCGAACTGGGATTTCACCCTGGGCGTGGCGTTCATGTTCGCGGCCGGACTGCGCGTGTCCTGGCTCGGCAAGCACGCGCTGTTCAAGGCCCCGTTCAGGCGATTGCTCCGGTCGCTGGGCGGCATTCCCGTGGATCGCCGGGCCAGCCACGGCGTGGTCGGCGCCTGTGTGAAGGCCTTCGAGGCCGCCCCCGCCCTCCTGCTGGCCCTGGCGCCGGAGGGCACCCGCAAGGGCGTGAGCCAGTGGAAGACGGGCTTCTATCAGATCGCCTCCGAGGCCGGGGTGCCCATCCTGCCCGTGGGCTTCGACTACCGGAACCATGTGATCCGCCTGATGCCCCTGTTCAGGCCCAGCGGCGACCGGGAGCAGGACATCCCCCGGATCCAGGCCCTGTTCGATCAGGTTCACGGCCTGCGCGAACGCCCCACGGAAGGCCCGAAGGGCTGAGCCCCGTGGACGCCCCCCGGACCCGCATCCTCATCCTCGGCGGCGGCCTCTCTGGGCTGCTGGCCGCCTGGCAGCTGCGCCGGCTGGACCGGGCCATCGAAGTGTGGGAGGCTTCCTCCGCCGTGGGCGGCTGGGCACAGACGCTGGCCTGGCCTGGGCCGCACGGTGAGGCGGGCTTTCTCGAACGGGGCCCGCAATCGCTCCGGGTGGGCCGGGGCGGGGCCCTGGAGCGCCTGCTCCGCGACCTGGACCTCGAGCTGCGCCCCCCCGGGCCCAAGGGCCCCCGCTGGCTGGGCAAGGGGGGGCGCCGACATCCCAGCCCGGCCTCGCTCGCGGGCCTGGTGCGGGCGCCGGGGCTCAGCCTCGGGGAGAAGCTGCGGCTGCTGGCGGAACCCCTCATCCCGCCGGGAGATGGAGCGGAAGAGACCCTGCGCGCCTTCTTCGCCCGACGCCTGGGCGAAGGGTTCGCCCGGGAGTTGCTGCCCGCGCTGGTGGCCGGCGTGCTCGCGGCCCCGCCCGAGCGCCTCAGCGCGGACGCGCTCCCACGCCTGCGGCGCCTGGACGAAAAGGGGGGCCTCCTGCTGGGCGGCCTGCGGGTCGGCCTGGAGCGCACGGGCCTTCCGGCGGGCGGAACCGGCGCCCTGGCCCAGGCGCTGGCCGCTCGCCTCGGGTGCGTGAGGACGAACCGCGCCGCCCGGACCCTGGAGCCCCTGCCGGAGGGGCGCTGGCAGGTCCACGGAGAGGGCCTGAGCCAGGCGGCGGACGCCGTGGTCCTGGCCCTTCCTGCGCAGGTGGCGGCGGGCCTCCTGAGGCCCGTGGCGCCCGAGCCCTCGGCCCTCCTCGAGGCGATCCCCCGCCTGGACCTCCGCGTCTGGCACAGCCGCCACGCCCTTCCTCTCGGTGGCGGCAGCGCCGGTTGGGAACGCGGCTTCGGGCTCCTCATCCACCCCCCGGAGGGCCACGGCCTCCTGGGGTCCGTCTCCTTCGCGGCGGACGATCCGCGCGGCGTGCCGGGGCTGCTCCAGGTCCGCTCCTATGTCGGAGGTGCCCATCCGGTGGCCCCCGGGCTGGAGGCCTGGCCCGGCGTGTTCCAGGAGCTGCGCCGCTGGCTGCCGGAACTCACCGAGCCCCTTCAGGTGCGCGAGGAGGCCTGCCCCGGGGCCTTCCCTCTTCTGGAACCCGGCCACCGGGCCCGGGCGGCCCGCCTGGCTGCGGGCCTTCCGCGGGGACTCCACTGGCTCGGCGCCGCGCGGTTCGGCCCGGGCGTCCCCGATCTCGCTGAGGGCACCGAAGCCTGGGCGGCAAGCGCGGCTATTTGAGGGTGAAGACCACGGCCGCGCCTTTGGCCTGGCCGGTCCGCACGGGAAAGATTCGGGCGGGATCGGCCTTCGCCGTGTCCTGGAGCCAGCCGATGACCGCCTTCCCCCGGGCATCGGCCAGGTGGATGAGTTCCGAAGGATCCACCCCCTGGGCGGAGAGCAGGCGCTGCTCCATCTCCGCAGGAGGCGGGGGCGGCGGGGCCGGTTTGACATCCTTGGCGGGCGGGAAGGCCCCCTCGTAGGCGACCCTCAGCCAGCGTTCGCGCTCGGCGGCGGGCACGGGCCCCGCCTCGACCTGCTTCAGGGCCTTGGCCCGCGTCCGCCGCAGGAGCGCTTCCAGGCTGGCCTTGCGCAGGGCCGCCCCATCCTGCTCCGGATCCACCGCGCCTTCGGCCTCCAGGCGCAGCTCCGGCCGCTCGTGCAGCGCCTTGGCCAGAGCCTGCAGCTTGGGCGTGGCGGCCGCCTCCAGGGCGCTGGAGCCCGGAGCGAAGGCCAGGCTGCTGAGGTCCCCCGCATCGCTGCCGAAGAGCTTGCCGATCAAGGTGAAGGGCGAGGTGGCGATCTTCCCCAGCAGGTTGAAGACGGCCTTCCACACGAGCTTGCCGTACTTCACATCGGGATCGTCCAGGTTGCCCTCGATGGGCAGGTCGAAGGCGATGACGCCCTTGCGGTCCCGCAGGATGGCCAGCCCCAGCTTCACGGGCAGGCCTGTGGCATCGGGGCTTTGCACCTTCTCGCCCAGGTAGAACTGGTCGAGCTTCACGGCGTTGTCGGCCTTCAGGTTCCGGTGGTCGATGCGCAGGTGGGCATCCACATCCAGCTTGCCCTTCTGCACGGTGTAGCCCAGATACTTGCCGGTGTAGGGCGTGAAGTCCGTGAGGTCGGCGCCCTGGATCTTCAGGATCACATCGGTATCCAGGTCGCTGCGGAGGGGCATCGCGTGACCCGTGATGGTGATGGGTGCGAGTCCGCCGGCACGGCCCTTGAAATCGACCTTCGACGAGACATCGGGACGGCTGGAGAGGCCCAGGTAACTCCCTTCCAGGTCGCTGAGCACCAACGCCGCGTTCGGCTGCAGGGAACGGTCGATGTAGCTGAGTCGGCCGCCGGTGATGCCGAAGGTCACGATGGTCAGGTCCGGGGCGCCGGCGGGCGTGGCGGGCAGCACAGCGGCGGTCGGGGCGGCGGGCTTGCCTTCCGGGGCCAGCCGCAGGGCCCGGGCCACATTGGTGCTGCCGTCGGGCTGCACCACCACGCGGCCTTCAGGATCCGTCCAGTCGACGGTCTGGATGGTCATGGACAGGGGGGCCGAGCGGAGGTCCGCTCCCGCCAGGCGCAACTGCTTCCAGCGCAGGAAGGGCTCGTTCAGGGCCGCGTCCCGCACCTCGAAACCCTGCACCGAGGCGGCACCCCGATAGGTGACGCCATCGGTCTTGCGTCCTTCGAAGACGAAGCGCACGCGGCCCTCGGCCCCCAACCTGCCCGAGGCGATGCGCAGGTCCAGGGCCGCGTCGAGGTAGGGATCCCAAGGTGCCAGCTCCAGTCCCTCCACCTTCAGCTGAAGGTCTCCGGTCCCCTTCAGGGGTGCCACGCGTCCCTCGGCTTTCAGGGAGCCGCCCCCGAGCTTCAGGTCCAACGACATCGGGCTCGTGGCGGCGGGATCCGCCGAGAGATCCTGCCCGTGCAGGTTCAGGTCCGTGGCCTCCGCCTGGACCGGGCGGGCGGGGCCCAGGTCCTCCCAGCCCACACGGAAGCCCTTGAGGGCGAGGTCGCGGATCCGCCATTGAAGGGGTTTCTCGTCGGGATGCTTGGCCCGGGGTTTGGGTGGCGCCACCAGGCGGGCCAGGTTGAGGCCCCCGTCCTTCGCCATCTGCACGCGCAGCACACCCCCTTCTGCGGTGATGGACTCCAGCTCCAGTGAGGGCGCCAGCAGGTCCGCCTTTCCGCCGCGGATGTCCAGGAGGGGCAGCTCGATGGCAGGCTGGGCGGCGCCGCGTTCGGCGACCTTCACATCCTTCAGGGTGAGCCCCAGGTCCGTCAGCTCCACCACCCGGCGGCCCCCGCCCCACTCGACGCGATACTGCGCCCGCACAGCCGCCGTGCCGCTGCGGATCTCGCTGGAGACCTGCTCCTGCTCATAGGGGCGGTACTTGGGGAGGGAGAGGTTCTCCAGCAGGAGGCTGCCCCTGGAGGTGAAAGGCTGGAAACCCAGGTCCCCCTTCCATGCCACATGCTCCTTGGCCTCAGTCCAGGCCTCCAGCACCACGCCGCTGTGGTTCCCCACCTCCGTCCGCAACCCCTCCAGGGTGAACGCGATGGGTCCCACCACGGTCCGGAAGGGCGCCGACGCCGAACCATCGCTGAATTCGACGCGGCCTTCCCGCAACCGGAAGCGGCGGACATCCAGCACCCATTTGGAAGGGCTGGAGGGCGCGGCCTCCGAGGCCTTGCCGTCCTCTTCCAGCAGATCTTGGAAGTTCAGGCGCCCCTGGGCGTCCAGCGCAGTCCTGAAGGTCAGGCCTTCGACTTCCACCGTGGACAGGCCCACCGTGTGGCTCAACAGGCGCCAGACATCGTAGTTCACGAAGAGGCGGCGGAGCGTGATCCAGTCGCCTCCCCCCCGCTCGGCGACGCGCACGCCTTCGACCGTGATGCCGAAGGTGAAGGGGTTGAAGCGGAGCTTCGCCACCGTGACGGGCCGCTTCAGGGCCTTGGTCGCCTCCCGCTCGATGCGGGGCCGCACCAGGGCCGGCACCAGGAAGAACCCCGCCAGCAGCCACGCCCCGTACAGGCCCGCCAGGGCCCCAATCAGGCGTCGCCAGCGGCGGGAGAAGGCCAAGAGAGCGGCTGGAATGGGCATGGGAAAAGCATAGACCCTTCCCGCACCTGTGATTCAAGCCACAACCCTGTTCTCATGCCACGCCCGAGGTGGCTATCCTCCCTGAGTCGCGGAACGGCCAGGACTGCCACCCCCGAGCGTGTCGGCCCTCCGCTGGACCGAGAGGCATGGTGTCATGGCGACACGACGCGTGGTGATCCTGGGAGCCGCTGGACGCGACTTCCACAACTTCAATACCGTCTACCGGGACAATCCGGACTACCAGGTGGTGGCCTTCACCGCCACCCAGATCCCCGACATCGCGGGTCGCCGCTACCCGGCCGTGCTGGCCGGCAAGCTGTACCCCCAGGGCATCCCCATCTTCGACGAATCCGAGCTGGTGGCCCTGATCCAGCGCGAGAAGCCGGATGCGGCGGTGTTCTCCTACTCCGATGTCACCCACGCCACGGTCATGCACCTGGCCAGCCTCTGCATCGCCCACGGCGTCGACTTCGAGCTGCTCGGCGCCGACAAGACCATGATCACCTCCACCAAGCCCGTCATCGGCATCACGGCCGTGCGCACGGGGGCGGGCAAGAGCCAGACCACGCGCTACATCAGCAACATCCTCAAGAAGCTCGGCAAGAAGGTCGTCGCCATCCGCCACCCCATGCCCTACGGCGATCTGGCCAAGCAGGCCTGCCAGCGCTTCGCCGACTACGGCGATCTCGACAAGCACGAATGCACCATCGAGGAGCGGGAGGAATACGAACCGCACATCGACAACGGCTTCGTGGTCTACGCAGGCGTGGACTACGAGCAGATCATCCGCAGCGCCGAGAAGGAGGCGGATGTGATCCTCTGGGACGGCGGCAACAATGACCTGCCCTTCTACAAGAGCGACCTCCACATCTGCATCGCCGATCCTCTGCGTTCGGGCCACGAGATGGCCTACCACCCCGGCGAAGCCAACTTCCGCATGGCCCACCTCATCGTCATCAACAAGTGCGACAGCGCGAAGGAGGCCGACATCGCCGCCATCGAGCAGAACGCCGCCGCCGTGAATCCGAAGGCCCGCGTCATCCGTGCCAACAGCCCGGTCACCTGCGACCGCCCCGACATGGTGAAGGGCAAGCGCGCCCTCGTCATCGAGGACGGCCCCACGCTCACCCACGGCTCCATGTCCTACGGCGCCGGCGTGGTGGCGGCCAAGGCCGCGGGGGCCCATGAGATCGTGGATCCCACGCCCTACGCCGTGGCCAGCCTCGCCGCCACCTATCGGAAGTATCCCAACGCCAAGGGCATCCTGCCCGCCATGGGCTACGGCGACCAGCAGGTGAAGGACCTCGAAGCCACCATCGAGGCCACCCCCTGCGATGTGGTCCTCAGCGGCACACCCATCGACCTCACCCGCGTCCTGAAGGTCACCAAGCCCATGACCCGCGTCCGCTACGACCTGGCGGAGATCCGCGAGGGGGTGCTGGAGGCAGAGGTCAAGAAGGCCCTCCGCATGTAATTCCAGCCTTCGCCAACGGGAGGGGTCCACGGATCCCTCCCGTTCCATGTACGCTCATCCTTGTCGGAGTCCCCATGCCACGCCTGTTCCAGCCCCTCACCCTCCGCGGCCTCACGCTGCCCAACCGCATCGCGGTGTCGCCCATGTGCCAGTACCAGGCCCAGGACGGCTTCACCAATGACTGGCACCTGGTCCACCTGGGCGGCTTGGCCCAAGGCGGCGCGGGGCTGGTGATCACGGAGGCCACGGCGGTGGTGCCCGAAGGCCGCATCAGCCCGGACGATCTGGGCCTCTGGAACAACGCCCAGGCCGAGGGCCTCGCCCGCATCGCCCACTTCATCGCCTCCCAGGGCGCCGTGCCGGGCATTCAGCTGGCCCATGCCGGCCGCAAGGCCTCGAATCCGGCCCCCTGGAAGGGCAGCGGCAGCCTCCCCGCCACGGCGGGCGGCTGGACACCGGTGGCCCCCAGCCCCCTGGCCTTCGATGAGGGCTGGACCGTGCCCACGGCCCTGGACGAGCCTGGGATCCTGGCCGTCATCGAGGCCTTCATGGACGCGGCCCGCCGCGCCGTGGCCGCGGGCTTCCGGGTCATCGAGGTCCATGCCGCCCACGGGTACCTGCTGCACCAGTTCCTGTCGCCCCTGTCGAACCACCGCACCGATGCCTACGGCGGCTCCTTCGAGAACCGCACGCGCCTGGTTCGCGAGGTGGTGGGCGCCTTGCGCAACATCCTGCCCGACGAACTGCCCCTCCTTGCCCGGATCTCCGCCACAGATTGGGTGGAAGGCGGCTGGAACCTCGACCAGTCCGTGGCCCTTGCGAAGGAACTCAAGGCCCTGGGGGTGGACCTGGTGGACTGCTCCTCGGGCGGCCTGGCCCCCCGCGCCGAAATCCCCCTGGGTCCGGGCTACCAGGTGCCCTTCGCCGCCCGGATCCGCGCCGAGGCGGGCCTCCCCACCGGCGCCGTGGGCCTCATCACCGACGCTGAGCAGGCCGAGGCCATCCTGGCCCAGGAATCCGCCGACCTCGTCCTGCTGGGTCGCGAGCTCCTCCGCGACCCCCGCTGGCCCCTGCACGCCGCCAAGAGGCTGGGCGTGGAGGTGCCCTGGCCGGCCTCCTACCTGCGCGCGGCCAGGGGCCCCGTGCCCGCGAGGCAGCCGCTCCACTAGGCGGAACGGCGGCCCTCTCTACAGCGCCCGGAACAGCGTCAGCACACGCACCTCGTCGGCCCCGCCCTCCAGCAGGGCCTGGGCACAGCGCAGCAGGGTGGTGCCGGTGGTCCAGACATCGTCCACCAGCAGCACCCGACCTGCCGGCGTCGCCCCCCGGCTCAGGGTGATGGCCCGCTTTGGCAGCCGCCGCCGCTCGCTTTCCGTCCGGGAAGCCTGACGACCGCTGCGCCAGGCTTTGGCGAGCAGGGGCTCGAAGGGCCGCTCGAGCCGGGCCGCGATCACCTGGGCGGCCTCCGCCCCGAAATCGAACCCGCGGAGAAGGCGGCGGGGAAGGGTGCTGGGCGCCGAAGTCACCCGGTCCGCCTCGGCCGCCCAGGCCGGCAGCGGCACTCGCGGCAGGCGGTTCAGCAGGGCTTTCCGCCAGCCGGCTTCGCCCTGCTTGATGCCCGGCAGGAGCAGGGCCCCCAGGGGCGGGCGGCCACCGTGATAGTCCCAGAGGGCGTCCCCCAGGGCCCAGGCCACCGCCTCAGGGCAACCCGCCTCGGGATCCTCGCCGTGAAAAGCCTCCCCCCCATGGACCAGCGCACAGCGCGGGCAGCGCCCCTCGGGCAGGGGAACCAGGCCATCCCAGCAGCGGGCGCAGAGGCCCGCTTCGGAGCCCTCTCCCACCGGACCGAGGCAGCCCCGGCAGAGGAGCAGGGAACGCCGCGCCTGGACAAGGCGGGTGAGGAATCCAACCGGGAGCATGGGGCATCATAGCCAGCATCCGTTGGCCCCCAGGCTCGATCTGCTAGGATCGCCGGAAGCCCCCTGGCCCATCCTCCTGGAATCCCCTTCCGGGCCCCCGATCCCGGATTGCATGGAGTTGTGTTCATGTCGAACGACCCGCGTCCCGAATCCCCGCTTTTCGCGCGCAAACCCCTGGCCCTCCTCCTCGAGGAAGCCAAGGGTGAGAACCGCCTCCGCCGCGTGCTCGGTCCCGTGCAGCTCACGGCGCTCGGCGTGGGCGCCATCATCGGCGCGGGTATCTTCGTGGCCACGGGCGCCGCGGCCCACAACATCGCCGGCCCCTCGCTGATGGTCTCCTATGTCATCGCCGGCATCACCTGCATCTTCGCGGCGCTCTGCTACGCGGAATTCGCCGCCATGGTGCCCGTGGCGGGATCGGCCTACACCTATGCCTACGCCACACTCGGTGAGCTGTTCGCCTGGATCATCGGCTGGGACCTCATCCTCGAATACGGCGTGTCCAGCGCCGCGGTCGCCACAGGATGGAGCGCCTACTTCCAGAGCGCCGTCAGCAACATCGGCATCCACATTCCCAAGCTGGTGAGCGAATCCCCCTGGAAATACGACCCGGCCACGGGGCACTTCGCCTCCACGGGCGCCGTGATGAACCTGCCCGCGCTCATCATCGTGGCCATCATCACCGCCATCCTCGTGAAGGGCATCCAGGAGAGCGCCACCTTCAACGGCGTCATGGTGGCCATCAAGGTGGCCGCCGTGCTCTTCGTCATCGGGGTGGGCGCCTTCTTCATCAACACCACCAACTGGCACCCCTTCGCGCCCTTCGGCTGGACCGGCATCAGCTTCTTCGGCCACCATGTGGCGGGCCAGGTGGATGGCGGCGGCGCGCCCATCGGCACCATGGCCGGCGCGGCCATCATCTTCTTCGCGTACATCGGCTTCGATTCCGTTTCCACCCACGCGGAAGAGGCCAAGAACCCCCAGCGCGATGTGCCCATCGGCATCATCGTGTCCCTGGTGGTCTGCACCTTCCTCTACATCGCCGTGGTGGCCGTCCTCACGGGCATGGTCAAGTTCGACCACCTGGACATCAACGCGCCGGTCTCCATCGCCTTCCGCCAGAACGGCATGCCCTGGGCCGAGGGGCTCATCGCCACGGCGGGCGTGGCCGGCATCACCTCCGTGCTGCTGGTCATGATGCTCAGCGGCCCCCGCGTGTTCCTGGCCATGGCCCGGGACGGTCTGCTCCCCAAGGCCACCTTCGGCGATGTGCACCCCAAGTTCCGCACCCCCTGGAAGTCCACCATGCTGGTCGGCTGTTTCGTGGGCATCCTGGCCGGCTTCCTGCCCATCGACGCCCTGCTGCACCTGGCCAACATCGGCACCCTGCTCGCCTTCGTCATCGTCTGCGCCGCCGTTCTGATCATGCGGAAGAAGCACCCTGAAGCCGAGCGCCCCTTCCGCTGCCCCTGGGTGCCCTTCGTGCCCGTCATGGGCGTGCTCAGCTGCCTCATGCTCATGTTCTCCCTGCCCGTGGCCAACTGGTGGCGCCTCATCGCCTGGCTCGCCCTGGGCTTCGTCATCTACTTCTTCTACGGCAAGAAGCACAGCGTCATGCGGAAGCAGAACGCCTGATCCGGCTCCTTTTCTCGAACAGCCACTGATCCACCCCGAAGACCCAAAGACGCGAAAGCCGCTTGCGAGAAGGCCTGCCTGCTTCCTTTCTTCGTGCCTTCGCGTCTTCGTGGTGATCATTCCCTTGAGATGTTTCGATGTCGATCTGGACTGACCTGACCCCTTCCAAGCGCTGCGACTGGATCGACCAGCTGCGGGGCTGGGCGGTGATCGTGATGATCGAAGTGCATGTGGTGAATGTCTGGCTGCAGTCTGGACTCCGCCCGGACTGGCTCAACTACCTGAACGGCCTGGTGGCCCCGAGCTTCACCATGGCGGCCGGCTACAGCCTGACGATCTCCACCTTCCGCACCGACGGCACCCTGCGCCCCTTCTGGCCCGACACGGCCCGGCGCCTGGGCTTCATCCTCCTCTGCGCCTACGCCCTGCACGCCCCCGGCATCACGGCGGCGGACTGGACGGTGCTCAACACCACGCAGAAGGCCCGGGAGCTGTTCAAGATCGATGTGCTCCAGTGCATCGTCTACTCCCTGCTGATCCTCCAGGGCTTGGCGCGCCTGGTGCGGAACCCGCGCGTCTTCACGGGTCTGGCCCTGGCCATCGCGGTCTTCGTGCCGGTGATCTCGCCGCACCTCTGGGCCACGGGCGTGGCCGACGGCCTGTGGCTCCCCATCCGCGGCCTCTTCAACGGCAACCCCGACCGCGGCGTCCAGGCCCTCTTCCCACTCTTCCCCTGGCTCGCCTTCCCGGCCTTCGGCGCCTTCCTGGGCGGCCTCTACCGGCACCTGCGGGTCGAACCCCTCGAGGGGAAGGCCCGCTGGAGCGAAGCCCGCTATCTCTTGGGGCTCGGGATCCTCGGCGCCCTTCTGCTGGCCTGGGGCGCCTCCGCCCAACACGCCTGGCTCTGGGGCGGCCGGTGGCTCCAGCAGAACGGCGTGTGGCTGCTCCACAGCCCCTCGGGCGCCTTCACCTACAGCGAGCTGGGCGCCCTCTCGAACACGACCCTGCCCAGCGTGGCCGCCCGCCTCGGCTGGATCCTCCTGGGCGGCACGCTCATGGGAGCCGTGGACCTCCTCCGGCCCCGCTGGAAGGGCTCCAACCCCATCGATGCCGCCAGCCGGGAGTCGCTGCTCCTCTACATGCTGCACCTCAACCTGATCTTCAGCGTGCTGCTGGCGCCCGCCGTCATCGCCGTCACGGGCTGGGGCTGGGGCAGCCTCGGCTGGACCGGCACCCTCCTGATGACCGCGGCCATCATCGGCCTGAACCTCTGGGCCGGCGTGGCCTGGCAGAAGGTGCGCCGGACGCCGGATCGCATGCGCCTGCTCCAGCACCGGGCCGTGGCCGCGCTGGGCATCTGGTTCGTGCTGGGTGGCTGGTGGACCTTCCGCCACTTCCTGCAGAGCCCGGAGCTGGCCAAGGAGCCCTACGGCTTCCTGAACGCCGCCCGGGCCCGCAAGGGCCTGCCCCCCACGCCGGATGGCCTCTGCCGCGACCCCGAGGAATACTTCCGCGAGGCCGACCGCCTCCGGCTGAAGCTCGGCCCCGAGGCCCGCGCCGACCTGGCCCGGCAGATCCGCGCCCGGGAAAGCCGCTAGACTGTTCCTGACAATGGCTGATTTAGGCAGCAATGCCCCCCCATCCTGGCTCCTGCTCGCCGCACTGGTGGTTCTGACCTACCGGGGCGCGACGATGGCCCTCCTTTCGGCCTTCCACGCCATGCCCTCCGTCCAGCGGCGGCGCCTGCTGGAGGAGGGCAGCGTCGAAGATCCGCGGCTCGCCACGCTCCTGGAGCGGCCCCGCACCCTGGGCATGGGTCTCGAGTTCTGGAACCAGGTGCTGCTGCTGATCCTCCTGGGGCTGCTCTGGCCCTTCCACCTCGCCCTGCCCGGCGGGGCGTGGACCCTGGGCATCCTCGTGCTGGCGGCCCTCTGGACGCTCGATCTGGCCCTGCCGGTCCTCCTCACCTCCCGCGATGCGGCCGACTGGCTGATCCGCCTCTTCCCCCTGTATGCCCCGGTGCAGCCGGTGCTGGCGGTCCTGGTGGATCCCGTGGTCCGGCTCATCGAGCGCCGCACCCAGGAGCGGGCGAAAGAATCCGAACCCGAAGAAGCCACCGAGGAGGCCGTCACGGCCCTGCTGGAGGAAGGCGAGGCCGAGGGCATTCTGGAGGCCGAGGACCGCGAGCTCATCCGCAATGTCGTCACCTTCGGGGACACGCTGGTGCGCGAGGTCATGATGCCCCGCACCCGCATCGTCGCCCTGCCCCTGGAGGCCAGCGTCGAAGAGGCCTGGAAGGCCTTCACCAGCAGCCGCCACTCCCGCCTGCCGCTCTATGAAGGCGGCATCGACCACATCCGCGGCGTGCTGCTCCTCAAGGACCTGATGCAGCTGCCGGACGGCGCCAAACCCGCCCTGGCCACGCTGATGAAACCGCCCCACTTCGTACCGGAGAGCAAACCCGTGGCGGACCTCCTCCGCGATCTCCAGCGCGCCCGCACCCAGCTGGCCCTGGTCGTGGACGAGTTCGGCGGCGTGTCGGGGCTCGTCACCATGGAGGACCTGCTGGAAGAGGTCTTCGGCGAAATCCAGGACGAGCACGAGGCCCCCGCAGGCCTGGTGGAGCAGGCCCCCGGCGTCTACCTCGTCTCCGGCCATGCCCATGTGGAGGATGTGGCCCAGCGCCTCGACATGACCTGGGAGCGGGACGGCTTCGACACCCTGGCCGGCCTCGTCCTGGCCCGCCTGGGCCGCGTGCCCCGGCCCCAGGAATCCGTGGAGGTCGAAGGCGCCCGCCTCACCGTCCTCCGCATGGACGGCACCCGCATCGTGCAGGTCCGGGTCGAACGGATCTAGGTTCCGCGAGATTCAGCCGTTAGGCTGAACCCTGGAGCCCGTCCGCATGCCCCGTCGCATCCTCGTCGCCCTGACCATCCTCATTCTCCCCCTCACCCTCTGGTTCGTGCGCCGCATGCACCGGAAGGCCCTGGTGCCCCAACCGCGGGGCATGGTGCTCGGCCTCTACGCCGGCGTGCCCGACTACGACTATGCGGAAGAACTGGACCGCATCGCCGCCACCGGCGCCACCTGCGTCAGCCTGCAGGCCATCTACCGCATGGACACGGGCCATAGCACCGAGATCCGCCGCCACCCCACCTCCAGCCCCACGGAAGAGAGCCTGCGCCGCACCTTCCGGCAGGCCAAGGTCCGTGGGCTGCGCATGATGTTCTTCCCCACCATCAACCTGCGGGACGAAGCCGACAACGCCGACTGGTGGCGGGGCAACATCCAGCCTTCGGACTGGGACCTCTGGTGGCGGAACTACACGGACTTCAACCTGCGCCTGGCGGCCCTGGCCCAGGAAGGTGGCGTGGAGTGGTACTCGCTGGGCACGGAGATGGCCTCCACCCACCCCTTCCCCGACCAGTGGCGGCGCCTGGCCACCGAGGTGCGCACGGTCTTCAAGGGCAAGCTGGTCTACAGCGTGAACTTCGACAGCCATGACAGCTTCACCTTCGGCGACTGCCTCGATGTCATCGGCATCAACACCTACGACCCCATCGCCAAGTACGACGACTACCCCAGCGCCGACCAGATCCGCGACGCCTGGTGGTGGGTCGTCTACAAGGCCCGCACCCTCACGGCGCGGTTCCAGCGCCCCGTCATGATCACCGAAGTGGGCTACCCCAGCGTGGCCCACGCCCATGTGGGGCCCTGGGACTTCCGCACGGATAAGCCCCTGGATCTGGCCCTCCAGGACCACCTCCTGAAGGGTGCTTTCGGCGTGCTGCGCCACTGGAGCGACGGGGACGCGGTGTTCTACTACCTCTACGGCGAGAACCTGAACCAGAAGCCCGTCGGCGGCCCCGAGGACCGCACCTACGCCGTGTGGGGCAAGCCCGCGGAGGCCACCCTGCGGAAGTACTTCCACGAGCCCATCTGGGAGGGGCACATCCCCCCCAAGGCCGAGAACATCCACGAGGCCGTGGTGCAGACCCTCGTGAGCTGGCACCGGAAGCTCCGGGACTATGAGGACGCCGAGCTGCCCCCCTGGGTGGTGGACTGGGAAGCCCGCCACCCCCGGGACGCCGCCGAAGCCCTGGCCGCCCTGGCGAAGGAGCCCGCCCCGGCGCGCAAAATTCCCAAGGGCGAAGCCCGCTGACGATAATCGACCATGGACCCCATGAACCTGCCTGCCCGTCCCCGCCCCCTGCCCCAGCCCGAGCTCCCCACCAAGACGCTGCTGGTGGTGGAGGATGACCGCGCCACCCTGAGCCTCTACCGCGCCGGGCTGAAGGGCCTCCAGGGCTTCCGGATCCTCATGGCCCAGAACGGGGCCCAGGCCCTGGAGGTGCTGCGCCAGGAAGCGGTGAATGTGCTGGTCACGGATCTGAACATGCCGGTGATGGACGGCTTCAACCTCATCGCCAAGGTGAGCCGCTTCTACCCCCAGGTGCCCGTCATCGTCATGACCGGCCTGGATGCGACCCAGCACCTGAACACCCCCTTGCAGCTAGGGGCGGTCCGCATCCTCACCAAGCCCCCGCGCCTCACCATCCTCATGGACGCCATCCGGGCCGCGGCCCAGTTCGAGCCCGCGGGCATGATCCGGGGCATCAGCCTCAACAGCATCCTCCAGCTCCTCAACTGGGAGCAGAAGTCCTGCACCCTCACCGTGAAGTCCGGGGCGGGCATGGGGCTGCTCTACCTCAAGCGGGGCGAGGTCATCCACGCCGCCTTCCAGGACCAGGAGAGCCTCCCCGCCGCCTACGAGATCCTCTGCTGGGATCGCCCGGACATCGAGTTCGTGGAGACCTGCCGGGTGGAGCGGACCATCGACCTCCCCCTGACCGAGCTCCTGATGAACGCCGCCCTGATCACCGACCAGCGGAGACCCGCGTCCGACGAGGTCTGACCCGTCTGCGGAAGGCCCACGAGTTTGACGGTTTGGGCCCGCCTGGGGGCAAGTATGGGACTTTCGTCAAAAGAGGGCTGAACTGGGCCACCAAAGGGCACCTGCCGGGGAATAATGGCGCGTGTGCGGCCCCACGGGGGCCCCCTTCCCAGGCAGGTGCCCATGTCCCAGCTGAAGCCGTTCCGCGCCCACCGCCCCCGGCCTGAACTCGCCGCCCAGGTGGCCGCCGTGCCCTACGATGTGGTGAACACCCAGGAGGCCGCCGAGCTGGCCAAGGGCAACCCCCACTCCTTCCTCCATGTGGGCCGCCCCGAGATCGACCTGCCCGCGGGCATCGACATCCATGCCGACGAGGTCTATGCCAAGGGCGTGGCCAACCTCCGCGGCCTGATCGAGAACGGCACCCTGTTCCAGGAGAACACGCCCTGCCTCTATGTCTATCAGCAGCGCATGGGTGACCATGTCCAGGCGGGCCTGGTGGGTCTCTGCTCCGTGGAGGAGTACGAGAACGGCACCATCAAGCGCCACGAATTCACGCGCAAGGACAAGGAGGATGACCGCACCCGCCATGTCACCGAGCAGGGCGCCAACGCCGAGCCCGTGTTCCTCACCTACAAGGCCGTGCCCTACATTGATCACATCGTCAACGACATCCGGAAGCAGCCGCCGGTCTACGATGTGGTCACGCCCGATGGCATCGGCCACACCGTGTGGGTCGTCTCCGGCGAGACCGTGGTCTACGAGCTGGTGAACCTCTTCAACGGCGTGCCCGCCCTCTACATCGCCGACGGCCACCACCGCACCGCCGCCGCCATCCGCTACGCCCAGGCCCGCCGCGCCGCCGCCGGCGCCAGCGCCACCGGGGACGAGCCCTTCGAGAGCTTCATGGCCGTGGTCTTCCCCCACGACCAGCTCAAGATCATGGATTACAACCGCGTGGTGAAGGATCTCAACGGCCTGACCCAGGACGCCTTCCTCGCCAAGGTGAAGGACAAGTTCGAGGTGGCCGTCTCCGCCCACCGCGCACCCCAGGCCCCCACCACCTTCGGGATGTACCTGGGCGGCACCTGGTACGAGCTGAAGGCCAAGCCCGGCAGCTTCCCCGCCGCCGATCCCGTCCGCGGCCTCGATGTGAGCATCCTGCAGGAGAACCTGCTCAACCCGATCCTCGGCATCGATGATCCCCGCACCAACACCCGCATCGACTTCGTGGGCGGCATCCGCGGCATGGACGAACTGGAGCGCCGCGTGAAGGAAGGCTGCGCCGTGGCCTTCTCCGTGTACCCGACCTCGCTCACCCAGCTCATGAGCGTCGCCGACGCCGGCGAGGTCATGCCCCCCAAGTCCACCTGGTTCGAACCCAAGCTGCGCTCCGGACTGCTGGTCCGGATGTACGAAGGTTAAAAGGGAGCCCCCATGCAGATCCTCATCGCCGACGCCTTTGACGCCAAGCTCCCCGAGCGCCTGTCCCCCTTCGGGCAGGTCAGTTCCGACATGGCCGCCCTCGGGCAGGCCCATGTCCTCCTCGTCCGCTCCAAGACCAAGGTGAACGCCGACCTTCTCGCCCAGGCCCCCAGCCTCAAGCTCGTCATCCGCGGCGGCGTGGGCATGGACAATGTGGACAAGAAGCTCTGCGCCGAGAAGGGCATCCGGGCCGTCAACACCCCCAGGGCCAGCAGCGTGGCCGTGGCGGAGATGGCCATGGCCTTCATGGTGGCCATCCCCGCCCGCCTGATCGAGGCCCACACCTCCATGAAGGAGGGCAAGTTCCTCAAGAGCGAGCTGAAGCGCACCGAGCTCTTCAAGAAGACGCTGGGCCTCGTCGGCGCCGGAAACATCGCCACCGAGGTCGCCAAGCGCGCCCAGGCCTTCGGCATGGAAGTGATCGCCTTCGATCCCTTCCTCAAGGAGCATCCCATCGCCCGCATGGTGAGCCTGGACGAGCTGGCCGCCAAGGCCGATGTCATCAGCCTGCACACGCCCCTGACCGATGACACCAAGGGCATGATCAACGCTGCCTTCCTTGCCAAGATGAAGGACGGCGCCATCCTCATCAACACCGGCCGCGGCAAGTGCGTGGTCGAGGCCGACCTCGCCGCCGCCCTGCAGAGCGGGAAACTCCGCGCCTACGGCACCGATGTGTGGCCCAGCGACCCGCCGCCCGCGGACTGCCCCCTGCTCACCGCCCCCAATGTCTTCATGGCCCCGCACCTGGGTGCCAGCTCCAAGGAGAACCTCGGCCGCATCGGCGACGAGGTGGTTCAGATTCTTCAGGATTTCAAAGCGTAAAAGGAGCCCTCATGACCCATCGCGTGATCAACTTCTACGCTGGCCCGGCGGGCCTGCCGCTGCCCGCCCTCGAGCGCGCCCAGGAAGAGCTGCTGGACTTCGCCGGCACCGGCATGTCCGTCATGGAGGTCAGCCACCGCTCGAAGGAATACGACGCGGTGCACGAGGAGGCCATCGCCCTCACCAAGGAGCTGATGGGCCTGCCCTCCAACTACAAGGTGCTGCTGCTCCAGGGCGGCGCCCACCTCAGCTTCGGCATGATCCCCCTGAACCTGCTCCGCAACGACAAGAAGGCCGACTACATCGTCACCGGCAACTGGGCCGAGAAGGCCACCAAGGAGGCCAAGCTCGTGGCCGGCGACCGCGTGCGCGTGGCCGCCAGCACCAAGGAGCAGAAGTTCAGCCGCCTGCCCCACGCCGACGAGATCAAGGTCGGCCCCGACAGCGCCTTCGTGCACTTCACCTCCAACAACACGGTCGAAGGCACCCAGTGGCACGAGTTCCCCCAGGTCGGGAAGGTGCCCTACATCTGCGACATGAGCTCGGACTTCATGTGGCGTCCGTTTGATGTGAGCCCCTTCGGCCTCATCTATGGCGGCGCCCAGAAGAACCTCGGCCCCAGCGGCGTGACCCTCACCATCATCCGCGAGGACTTCCTCGAGATGTGCGAGGCCCAGGACCTGCCCAGCTACCTGCGTTACAAGATCCACGCCGAGAAGAACTCGCTCTACAACACCCCGCCGACCTTTGGCATCTACATCCTGCGGAATGTCCTGGCCTACAACAAGAGCATCGGCGGCCTGAAGGCCATCGAGGCCAGCAACAAGAAGAAGGCCGAGCTGCTCTACGGGTGCGTCGACAAGCACAGCGGCTTCTACAAGGGCTTCGTGACCGAGAAGGCCCACCGCAGCGTCATGAATGTGGACTTCTTCCTGCCCACCCCCGAGCTGGACGACCAGTTCGTGAAGGAGGCCAAGAAGGCCGGCATGGTGGGCCTCAAGGGCTACCGCGACATCGGCGGCATCCGCGTCAGCACCTACAACGCCGTCACCGTGGATCATGTGAAGACCCTCGTGGACTTCATGGAACAGTTCGTCAAGACGAACGGGTAGAACCAGGCCGGCCTCCCGCCAGGCCGATCTTCCGCCAGGGGGCACCGGAAACGGTGCCCCTTTCGGTGTCGGGAAAGCCAAGCCATCCTATTCTTGGGTGACCCCGCCTCAGAACCGATGACTTGTGGGTATCCACCCGCCCGCCTGGAAGTTGCCCGACCGCCCATGGAAACGCCCCCCCTCACGCTCGATCGCCTCAAGCTGCTGGCCGCCGCCGAAACGCTGCGCCTGGACGCCATCGGCCGCGAGGGATTGGCCGACCTCCTCGCCCAGGGGCTCATCCAGAAGGACCAGCGTCCTCTGCAGGCCAGCCTGGAGGGCCGGTACGAGGCCCTGCAGGAGACCCACCGGCAGATCGTCGAGGCCAAGGGCTGCGCGGACCGCCTCCAGCGACGCCTGGCACCCAAGTCCCGCCTGGCGGGCCTGTTTCCCATGGGCGCTCCCGCTGGGCCGAGGCCGGACGATCCCGATGCCGTCCAGCTCGTCGACCTGCTGGAGCTCCTGAAGCTCCAGGTGCGGGGCGTGAAGGGCTCCCAGGATGTGCTGCCGAACCTGGAGCGCATCCTGGACTACCTGCAAGTAGAAGGGCGCGAGTGCCTGGATCGCCTGGCCACCACGGACCGGGAGATCGACCAGGCCCAGAAGCAGGCCGCCCCGGGCACCCAGGTGGAGGGCGAGGGCTATTTCCGGCTCACGGCGGCCGGCGAGGCCGCCCTGCCCGAGGCCCCCGTGATGGAGCTGCTCGACGCCTCCCTCCAGACCGCCTTCGGCTCCAGCCTCCGGGGCGGAAGCTATGCCCACTTCAAGGAGGATCCCTCGGGGCTCCTTTCCTTCCTCGTGGATCGCATGGCCGCCGGCGACCGGCCCTCCGCGGTCGTCAGCGAGTACGAGGATCTGCTGGAAGCCTTCGACCGGGTGCCCACCCTCGCCGACCTGCAGCCCCTCCGCGCCAAGATCGCCTTCCTCGTGCGCCTCCTGCGGGCCTCCCGGGATGAGCCCAAGCGGGCCTACCTCTGGTGCAACCGCGAGCGCCTGAATGCCGCCACGCATCGCATGCGCGCCGTGCTGCCCCCCACCGTGGCCGCCTCCGGCTGGCGTCTGCCTTACGCGGCGGATCTCTTCCTCGTCGACGGCGGCCGATCCGACGACGAGGAGCAGGCCGAGCAGCGGATCCGCCTCTTCGAGGCCGTCCACCGCATCCAGACGGAGCTGCTGCAGGACATCCGCATCCGGGACGGCCAGTTCTTCCGCCTGGCCCTGGTCCTCGCCCACGGGGCCCGGGTCCGCAACTTCGCGCCGGGCATCCTCATGGATCGCTTCGTCCGCCAGGGCCTCGAAGCCGTGATGGAGGCCGCCCAGACCGCTCCCTACGACCTGGGCGACCGGGGCACCTCCCTGATCTTCGGCACCCACCTGGCTCATGCCGCGGGCTTCACCAAGGCGCGGCTCCAGGGCCCCCTGCAGGCCTTCGCTGCCATCCACGCCCGGTTCCGCGGCGACGATTCCCCCACCCGCGTCTCGGTCCAGGTGCTGCTGCACGCCTTCGCCACCCTCGATCGCCTGGAGCGCCTGGGGGCGCCCATGCCCCTGGAGGACTACGCCGTGCTCTTCGAGCGGATCCGCAAGCGGCTCCGGCACCACAAGGCCGCCTCCCGCGCCTTCAGCACGGCCCAGATCAAGGCTGGCGACGAGGCCGCCCTCGCCGCCAACCTGTCCGCCCTGGTCTGCTTCCGGGGCCTGTCCCTGCCCCCGAAGAGCCTGTACCACGCCGATGTGGGCCTGGCGGGCCTCTACGAGGAGCGCCTTCCCGGCCGGCCGCCCCTGCTGGGATCACCCTTCGGGACGCTGATGTTGATTTGACCGGCCGCCGGATCGCGGAGCGGCCCCATCAGGCCTGGGCCGACTGCCCCTGCAGCACGATCTCCTCGATGCGCGCGTCCTTCTCCGCCCACAGCTCCTGCACCCAGGCCTGCAGGCGCGCGCGGAAGACGGGATCACCCTCATAGTCGCCGGTCAGCAGATCCGTCGGGATCTTCAGCTCCCGCACCCGCACCACCACCCGCTTCACCTGGCCTGACAGCAGGTCCCAGAAGCTGGGCACACCCTCGGGATAGACGATGGTGACATCAAGCAGGGCATCGAAGCGCTCGCCCATGGCGCTGAGGGCCGTGGCGAGCCCGCCCACCTTGGGCTTGAGCAGGTGCCGGTAGGGCGATTGCTGCTGGTCGTGTTTGGCCCGACTGAAGCGGCTCCCTTCCAGGAAGTTCATCACCGAGGTGGGGATCTGGCGGAACTTCTCGCAGGCCTTGCGGGCCGTGGCCAGGTCCTGGGACCGGCTGCCGCTGCGCCGCCGCATGAAGGGGAAATCCAGGGCCCACCAGGCCAGGCCCATCACCGGCACGAAGAGCAGCTGCCGCTTGAGGAAGAACTTCAGGAAGGGCACCTTCCGGTGGAAGACCTTCTGCAGCACCAGGATGTCCACCCAGCTCTGGTGGTTGCTGCTCACCAGGTACCAGCCCTTTCGCCGCAGGCCCTCCAGGCCCGTCACATCCCAGCGCGTGCGCTGCACCAGGGCCATCCACCAGCCGTTCACGGCGATCCAGCCCTCGGCCAGGCCGTTGAGCAGGCGGTCCGCCCCGCGCCGGATGAAGCCGACCGGGAGGGCCAGCTTCACCAGGGCCACAGGGATCATCCCCGAGAAGATGCCCACCGCATTGACCGCCAGCACAACGCTGGCCCAGGCGCCTTTGAGGGTGGACCACAGGCGGTTGAACATGCGGCTCCTCATCTTCCGGGCCGACCCGGTGGACCAGAATATCGGAGGATCCGAAGGCCCGCGGTCGGGAAAAATCGGCCTAGAACCCACCCGTCTCAGGCTAACCCCAGCCCAGTTCCTCCAGCCGTTCCTCGCTGATGCCGAAGTGGTGGGCGATCTCATGGATGACCGTGGTGGCGATCTCGTCCCGCAGCTCGTCCTCGTCCCGGCAATCCTCCAGCAATGGCCCTCGGTAAATGGTGATGCGGGGGGGCAGCTCGCCGGATTCCGCGCGGCCCTCGGTCAGGGCCCGACCCGAATAGAGGCCGTAGAGCGTCTCGTCCTCGGGCACGCCCAGGTCATCCAGCAGGGCGTCCGGCGCCCAGTCCTCGATGACCACCGGGACGCCCGCAAGGTAGGGGCGGAACTCCGCCGGCACCAGCGCCAGCGCCTCGTCCACCAGGCGCCGGAAGGGGAGGTCAGACATGCGCATGGGACGATCCTACTGCCCCTGCCGCCAGGGGGAGGAGGGCGGATCACAGAAGGGGGGAATCATATGGAAGCCCCGAAGAAGACACCCCGTACCCTCGTTTCCTTCCGCGACCAGCCCCTCACAACCCGTCCAGCGGGCTCGCCACACCGCGGCCGCCGCGGTTCAGCACATGGGTGTAGATCATCGTGGTGGCCACATCCTTGTGGCCCAGCAGCTCCTGCACGGTGCGGATGTCGTGGCCCGAGGCCAGCAGGTGGGTGGCGAAGCTGTGGCGCAGCACATGGGGCGTGACGGGCTTGACCAGCTCTGCGGCCCGGGCTGCCAGCCGCACGGCCTTCTGCACGCTCTCGGGATGGAGGTGATGGCGGCGCACCAGGCCGGAGCGGGGGTCCACCGAGCGCTGCGCCGAGGGGAAGACCCACTGCCAGCCCCAGGCGCGGGGCGCAGCCCTGAACTTCTCCGCCAGCGCATCCGGCAGCCCGACCTCCCCGAAGCCTTCCGCCAAGTCCCGGCCATGGAGGGCGCGCACCCGCTCCAGGTGCGCGAGGAGGGGCCCCACCAGGCGATCCGGCAGCATGGTGACCCGGTCCTTGCCTCCCTTTCCATCTCTCACCACGATCTCCCGGCGTTCAAATTCCACATCCTTCACCCGGAGGCGCAACCCCTCCATCAGCCGCATCCCCGTACCGTAGAGCACCTGCGCCACCAGGGCCATGCCGCCCTCCATCTGATCCAGCACCGCCCGCACCTCTCCCGGCGTGAGCACCACGGGCAGGCGTGGCTGTCGGCGGGCCTGGACCACCTCACCCAGCCATGGCAAGTCCACCTCCAGCAAGTGGCGGTAGAGGAAGAGCAGGGCCGCCTTGGCCTGGTTCTGCGTCGACGGCGCCACCCGCCGATCCACCGCCAAGTGGCTCAGGAATGCCTGGACCTCCGGCGCCCCCATGTCCTTCGGATGCCGCTTGCCATGAAAGAGAATGAACCGCCGCACCCAGTCCAAATACGCGTCCTCGGTCCGCAGGCTGTAGTGCCGGACCCGAAGGCTTTCGCGAAGCCGATCCAGGAATCGGGGCGCGGTCCCCACCCCCGCGTTCCGCCCTTCGCCGGTCTGCCTATTCCCGTCAGACATGACCCCGCTCCGATCGTCCCAGGCCGCCTATTGCGCTAACCTGACCCCCGATTCCCGACTTCAACTTGCTGGACTGCGCCCAATTTATCGCCTTTTTTTCGCCCGTCAAGTCCACCCGTCAGTACGCCCATTCCCCCAAGCACGGCTTCCCCCCACCCCCAGGTTTCCGGCCCGAAGCGTACTCACCCACCCCCCAACCCCACCGTCCAATTCAAAGTTAGGCAGCATCGACAATTCCTATTCATTGATCGACAAAAGGAGGGGGTCAACTTGGCAATCAAATTTGTAGTAGAAAATTGCACCATCAAAAGCAAACCCTATGAAACAACTCTAAGTGGGATATTAAATACGCTTGCAGATGGCAATACAATGTCACTTAAAGCTAATGGACAATGGTCCGAGTTACGCAGTAATTTTCCTGAAATTCCGAATGAATCAAATTTTGCTACCATCAATTGGCTCACATACGGGGTATTCATTTCGATATTTTCATTTTTACTTATATTAAAACATCATTCACTAGATAGATTGCTTCAGGATATGTTGTTTGTAGTGTTATTATCTTGCCAATTTTTCTTCACAAATAAAAATTTGAAATTTCTGTTTTCAACATCTCATACTATTATTTTAAGCTGGTTGTCATTTATTTCGTTCTATATTATTTTTATTCCGGCAGAATTGATTTACGAAAAAATTGGCCCTGGTTTCGGGACTTTAATAATTATGGGTGGGGGAACTTTAGGCTTATTTGCGCCGTCCAAAATAAGTAATAAAATTTTACAATATCGAATTGAGCACTTGAAATCATTGATCGAAAATAGGTTGAACCATTCGAGCCACGAGCAATAAATTTTTATATATTTGTGACATAAACACCCAGCCTAACCCTTAGCTCAACTCGGACCCCGCCTGCATTGCCTTTCGCTCTCTCTCAACTTCTCGCTACCTCGGCTTCGTTCGGCGCCTCGGTGCAGGCGTGGCCGGTTAGTTCCATTCGTTAGGCCGCACCATGATCGCTCTCGAAATACTCGGAACCTTGGCTTACCTCGCGTGGGGGTTGTTCACCTTCTACACCGCCTTTCAAATCTTCAAACTCTGCTGGCCAGTTCTCAAAAATGATTGGTTTTGGTTTGCGACTAAATCCGCTTACTACAAAGGAATGTTTCTCGGCCTTGGTAGTTTCTTCCTTGTCATGCTCCCCGTTGCTTGGCTTGGGCAGGTGGGCATATTGATTCCAATGGTCGTACAGGCCATCATCGCCCTGAAGCAAACGCACAACAAATCAATGCCGTCGCTAGATAGGGCCGTTTGGTACGGTATGCCCTTCTTCATGCTTCCACTTTGGCTCACGGTCCGTCAGGGGCAGAAACTTGGCGAGATCCCACGCGCGGCCTAACCCTCCGCTCAACTCGGACCCCGCCCGCATTGCCTTCCGTTCTCTCTCATCTTCTCGCTTCCTCGGCTCCGCTCAGCGCCTCGGTGCAGGCGGGGCCGGTTAGCTTCATTCGTTAGGCCGCCCAACCAGCGGAGTACGCTCTAAATTTTAGGCCTGCATCGAATCGTTAGGCCTCAGTTCTTCCAAAACCCGCTCCATCCGCGTTTTTTTGGTCTGCCCATTCAAATTGCCTCGTTCAATAGCTCCGCGGTAAAATCAGCAATTACATCCATCTCAAACCGGATTAGGCGGATTACGAACATCTTCGTCCTCGCCGTCCAAGTTTAGTTAGGCCTCGAAGAGCCACACTTCACATCGCTTCAGGCACTTCACATTTCCCACTTGTCTCGCAATTCTTTTGTTCCTTCAATCGTCTGCTCGGTTTCCTGGTCGTCTCGGTCCATGCCGCGGCAAACCTGGCGTCTCGGCCTAACCCTCCGCTCAAGTCGGACCCCGCCTGCATTGCCTTCCGCTCTCTCTCAGCATCTCGCTATCTCGGCTCCGCTCGTCGCCTCGGTGCAGGCGTGGCCGCTTAGCTTCATTCGTTAGGGCTCATCCCCAATTTCATTCCAACACGGTGTCATTCATGTTCATTCCCATTTTCGCTTTGCTCGTGCTGAACCAGAGTCAACAATCATTAGTAAATCCTGAAATGCGGGATTCAGCCATCCGACTGGAAGCCAAAATTTCTTCGACCGGTGGGGCTGGGGCTGTCCTTCTCATCTCAAGGCCTGACAGGACGCATCTTTCTTATGCCTTCTTACCCCGGGGCAATTGGCCCGTTACCCTCTTCGGTGAAACGCAGCCCTTTGCGCCGGCCTCACAGCCTAAAATCAAATTCATTAAACCAAGGCCATCAAAATCAGATCCTGTATCACCCATCGTATTCACAGAAGTCATTCCAGAAGAAACCACCGGCATTAAGTTGAAGTTCGATCCAAAGGATTTGAATTCTGAATCTAGAGAGGTGGTTGTCCCTCCTGTTGGCCAATCAAGTGTAATTATCGAATTTTATTCACCCGCCAAACTTTTTGCGAGATAACCTTCGCCCTAACCCTTAGCTCAACTCGGACCCCGCCTGCATTGCCTTCCGCTCTCTCTCAGCTTCTCGCTTCCTCGGCTCCGCTCAGCGCTTCGGTGCAGGCGGGTCCGGTTAGCTCCATTCGTTAGGCGTGCATCATAGGAATCAAAATGAACAATAGGATTCGAACCATGTTCCTTCTCGCGACTTTCTGTACGCTTCTTTTCGCAATGAACTGCCAACAGCCTTCATCTGAACGCACCTCTGCCTATAGAGGGCAGCAAATTACCGAATTTAATGAATCGGTCGCTAATTCCCTCCCCGTTATCCAAGATGAATCGGCGCTCAATGGGCGCAGGTACTCAGTGATCCAAGATCTTGAAAATGTTTGGCCAAAGAGAACCGGCGAAACCTTAGAGAAGGCCAGTGCTGTAGCTGGTCTTCGGTACCAGGCATGGAAACTAAAGGCCGATGCTCTAATATTTATTGGTATCTCCACCAAATCCACGACTCCGGATAAGAATGGTTACATTGAATTCATCGCACGAGGGAAGGCTATAAAATTTCTAAAGTAATCCGTGCATGCCTAACCCTTCGCTCAAGTCGGACCCAACCTGCACGGCCTGCTTTCCTCTCTCTTCATTCGTCCTTCTCAACTTCGTTCAGCTTTTCGGCTGCAGGTCGGGCCGCTTAGCTTTATTCGTTAGGCCTCGAAAAGCCACACCTCACATCGCTTTAAGGCACTTCGCATTTCCCACTCGTCTCGCAATTCTTTCGTTCTTTCAATCGTCCGCTCGGTTTCCTCGTCGTCTCGGTCCATGCCTCGGCAAACCTGGCGTCTCGGCCTAACCTTCAGCTCAACTCGGACCCCGCCTGCATTGCCTTCCGCTCTCTCTCAGCTTCTCGCTTCCTCGGCTCCGCTCAGCGCCTCGGTGCAGGCGGGTCCGGTTAGCTCCATTCGTTAGGCGTCGCATCGATGGCCTCTGATTACCAGCAGAACATCCAAACTAGCCAATTCCTCGAACTGGCCGAAACGAAATTCGCCGGTGAAAGCAAGGTCTCACTCTATGTTCAGGGATGGGAAGACGGCGACCACTACCTTGAACTATGTAATGAAAATGGTGGTGTCGTCCCTTCAAGACACGAGTTGTTCAAAACCTTGCCATTCCACTACTCCGGCCCCAATTGGTCCGAAACCCTATGCCGGTTGAACCAATTTCTTTCCCACCCGCATCTCGGAACTGAATCCGGGGCTTACAAGTTCCCCTACGACATTTTCCTTTCAACTCCAGGAATGGCTATTGTCTACAACCCATTGCTCCTTGCTCTTCGTCAATACAAGCCCACCATCCACGAGCGCCTCTTCGGGCTGGCTTTACCCGCCTGGCAGAATGAAAGCCAACCATCCTTTTGAATGGCGAACCGCCTAACCCTCCGCTCAAGTCGGACCCCGCCTGCATTGCCTTCCGTTCTCTCTCAGCATTTCGCTATCCCGGCTCCGCTCATCGCTTCGGTGCAGGCGTGGCCGCTTAGCTTCATTCGTTAGGAGCTTTCGCCTCATGGCATCAGCTGGGAACGACCGATTTTTATTGATGTTCACTCCAGAGCAATGGACGCCCCTAGAACAATTCATCCGATTCATGGGCCCACCATTCCCTGTCAACAGACCTCTATCACATTCGGTTCGCTCATGTGATAGCCACATTAGGAAATTCAAAATATTGGCAAATCTAGCAAATCGTCTATACCCAGGCATCGACGAGGATCTGGCCGAATTGAAGGAGAATGGGTACACAAGCAACGCCCGGAGCAACGAGTACTCAGCTGTAGTCGAAACTCTTGCATGCGAGCTATATGCCGCTTTAGATTGCCTAAGAACAACTCTTTATCACATATACAGAAATGTACAAGGAATACAAAACAGCTCTACCAAAAAATTGTTCGATAAGGCCATCTCTTCCTCCTATGGAGTCGGATTTCCGGAAACAATCAGACTCCTCCTATCTCAGGCTGCGGACGATTGGTTCCCAAAGCTCCGTAAATTAAGAACTGAGCTCACACATGGCGGTACTGGTTCGTGCCACAAAGACAAAGTAAGCACTCAAATCAGGTATATTCACGAGGGCCTCGGAGACGGCTATAGAGCATACATAATTGACAATATTCATTCTGAAATCAATGCTTTCGCATCAGGAACTCTAAATCTGATTTATTCCATTTTTCAGCAACTGTACAACCAGCTAGACCCATCTGATACCACTCAATTCTGTGGAATTTATAAGGGTAGAGTATATTCTAGGACGGCTATCCCAGAACAACCACCGACTCAATCAATGGGCACTTGCACCGCTTATTCATGGTTCAACAATGAACCCGATTTAGCTTGTCCGCTTCGTGAAGAGTGTGGTGCATACAAACGGGCCCACGCACGCTCCTAACCTTTCGCTCAAGTCGGACCCCGCCTGCACGGCCTCCCGCTCTCTCTCAACACTTCGCTATCTCGGCTCCGCTCATCGTCTCGGTGCAGGCGCGGCCGCTTAGCTTCATTCGTTAGGCAGGCTTCGATGATTCTCCGAACTTCGATGGCAGCCATTCTCATCGCGGCCCCAGTTTCACTGAGGTCGCAAGCACCACCTGTTAAATACGATGAGCATTCTCCGATCAACAAGTTCATCCCATTCGGAAGAGACTTTTTCAAAAGCCATCGGGGATCTGTCCTTCGTCATTGGATGGAGAAATACCACAACTCGAATTCAGAGCTTGATGGTGAATGGCACACGGAACTACATCGCGGCTTCCGATTCGAATTCATTCGAGGCGATCGCTACACCAAAGATGAACTGGGTAGCGTCGTCATTACAGATCCAACGATTCCGCTCCCACTTGGATTGGCGCTCGGTGACAGCAAGGAGAAGGTTCTGAAAATCCTGGGACCAGCTGCAATCACCAAAGAAGATTCATTCGAGTACGAACTCAGTTTTGAAATGTGTTTCCTCACCATGCGGTTCACTCGGGGGCGCCTAATCGAAATCGAGATCTCGTATGATCACGAGTAAGAATAACGCACACCATTACTGTATTCAGGCCTGCCTAACCCTCCGCTCAACTCGGACCCCGCCTGCATTGCCTTCCGCTCTTTCTCTTCATTCCTCTTCCTCGGCTTCGTTCGTCGCCTCGGTGCAGGCGGGGCCCGGTTAGCTTCATTCGTTAGGCGGCTCTTCTAGAGGTCCCTATGAGTTCTCCCCTCGCACTTCTATGGCTAGAGTTATGTATAGGCACAAATTCCATCGGGTTTCTTTACTCACAGCCTTCGGGGTTGATGGAAACGCCAGTAGTTATTGAAGGCAAGTCAACCCTCATCCATGTTCAGAACCCAAGGCCAGGAGAGAAGAACGAGTACTTTGACCTCGCGGATTCTACCGAGTGGTTTCGACCAGTCCAGATGTGCAAGGCTAGATTGGAATACCAGGCCTCCCTGGCAAAGCGTCTAGGTGAAGGTGGGCTCCTTCAACGAGGTCTACTGGAACGGCAGTACGCTTTGTACGCTGCCCAAGTGGGAAAACCTTCAAGGCGGGAATCCGAAAATGGCCGCCTCGTGCTCGATGGGCAGATTGGAAAGCAAAGGCCTGTCAACGCTTTGGAATGGTTGCTATTCCAACACCAGGCGAACCGATATCCCATGATTGAGCACCCAACCGAATTCTCTGCATACATCCTCAGAGGAAACGGCCGAATCCATGTCTACATGTCCGGTGGCGATACCATCGGTACAAAGCTAAGGCATGAGGTCACAGAAAGGGTCGCCCTTGACGTAAAGGCGGGTATGGACCTCATCACTCACTTGCACAATCATCCTTTCATGTTCGACCGCCAACCAGGAGATCGCCTCTATACCACTGAGGATTCACGAACCGATGTAGGTGGTGCACTCGCACCAAGCCTTACCGACGTGCAGGCTCTTCGACGCATGCACAATGACTTCGGATTGATAGGGGCCACAATCACAAACGGCCTGGACACATATGAGTTCAAAGCCGCTGAATTCGATCGTTTATCGGCCTGGGACTGAACTTGTATTGTGGTAATAGGATGTTTGTTATCCACAGCCGCCTAACCCTCGGCTCAACTCGGACCCCGCCTGTCTTGCCTTCCGCTCTCTCTCAGCATTTCGCTATCCCGGCTCCGCTCAGCGCCTCGGTGCAGGCGGGTCCGGTTAGCCTCATCCGTTAGGGCTCCTTTCAACGGAGAATTCAACATGACCAGTTGGCGCATCACACCAATCCTTTTAGGCCTTCTCTCTCTTTGTGCTTGCACAGGGCCAGTCGTGGTTCGCTCACATGTTTCCGGGGGCTATGTTCGTGCTCAGGGCTACAGCCGAGAGGAAAACTCGCGGGTCTTGGCCGAACTTCGAATTTTCGGGTCCGTCGATGCAGATTCCGTCCAATTCCAGGAAGAGACCCCACAAGGTCTGAATATTGAATACCAACCAGACCAAGTCACTGTCAGATGGGTGGTAGCCGAGGGGCGGATTGGTAAATGGAACAAGGCGCCTTACTTCGTGCTTGGCCGAAGTAAGGATCGTCCATTCAAGGTACGGATAGACTGCCAAACCAAGTCTTCAGTTCTAGTCGAGGCTTTTAGTGTCCCACCCGTTCGCCCCTAGAAATTCCTTCTTCACTTGCAATCGCCCTGGTCGCCCTAACCCTGCGCTCAACTCGGACCCCGCCTGCATTGCCTTCCGTTCTCTCTCAGTTTCACGCTTCCTCGGCTCCGCTCAGCGCCTCGGTGCAGGCGGGTCCGGTTAGCTTCATTCGTTAGGCCTCACATTTAGGAGAGAAGCCATGCCGTTTGACTTGGCGTCCTTACTTTCAGCTGGTGGTGGAGGCGCAGCCGTTGCATTCGGATTCTATAAATTCTTCGGTACAAAATGGCTCGAGTCGAAATTCCAAGCCTCAATCGAAAAGCTCCGTCATCAGCAACGTCAGGAACTTGAAACATTTAAGATTTCTACAAATTCTTCTCTCGATCGGCTCAACAAATTGAACCAAAGGGAATATGAAGTTTTACCGAAAGCCTGGGAGTTATTAGTCCTTCTCCAACTTCATGTATCAAGATTTGTAGCTTCCTATAAAGAATCACCGGATCTGAAGAGTATGTCAGATCCCCAATTTGAAGAATTTGTAACCCAAAGTGATATGGCAGATTTTCAGAAAACCGAGCTGAGAATTGCACCTGATAGAAATAAATATCACCAAGAAATCACCTTTTGGCGCGAGTACAACTCAGCTCGTAATGCGTACAGCGACTATGCGAAATTTATAATGTTCAATTCCATCTTTTTCTCTCCCTCATTGAAAGATCTATTCAAAAAGGCCGATGAAGAATGTTGGGCGGCAATGTCTAGTCGAAAAATAGCAAAAGAGGCTGGCTCCTTCCCAGGACAGTACATGCAATTCTATGAACAGTGGGTAAAGGCGATGGAATCGTTGAAAAATTTAATGAATCAAATCGAAACTCTCGTCCAAGAACGTCTCAATCGAATCTGATCTTTGGTTCTTCGGCCTAACCCTCCGCTCAACTCGGACCCCGCCTGCAATGTCTTCCGCTCTCTCTCAACTTCTCGCTTCCTCGGCTTCGTTCATCGCCTCGGTGCAGGCGGGGCCGGTTAGCTCCATTCGTTAGGCCTCGAATAACAGGCTCGTCAGAACTCCGTTCGGCTGGTCAATTCGCCTGTTCGGCCGTTCTGCTTGACCTGGCCTAACCCTCCGCTCAACCCGAGTCCCGCCTGCATTGCCAGGCGCTCTCTTTCTTGCTCTGGCCATCTCGACTTCGCTCATTGCCTTGGCGCAGGCAGGCCCGGTTAGCTCACTCGTTAGGCGTCGAACCCTCAAAGACCAAAGGTGTAAATGAAAACCGCGCTACTCGTAGTTGACATGCAAATCAGCCTCATCGATGAGGGGCCGTGGAACTCCGAAGCCCTAATGAGCAAAGTAGAGAAACTGATTGAACTTGCCCGCCTGAATTCGGTTCTTGTTGTATTTGTGGTGGATCACCGCGTTGAACCCAATATGTCCCTGCACCCACGGATGCAAACCATATCAGGTGACCTTCATATAACAAAACATTTCTGCGATTCTTTTCTCGATACTCCACTGGATGAAGAATTACAAATACGAGGCATCAAGCACCTGGTGATCGCAGGGTTACAAACTGATTACTGTATTGATACTACCTGCAGACGAGCTGCTTCACTTGGATACACCGTCCAACTCGCAAGTGATGCACACTCCACCTTCCCGCACCATGATCTAAATGCGGAGCAAATCATCGCGCACCACAATTGGACCCTTCGGCATTTCTCGGCAGGGAAGGGCTCGGTTTCTGCTGTTAAAAGCGAGCACATCCATTTCGCCTAGCCTTCGTTCAACTTGAACGCTGCCGCTGCGGGGCGCTGTTCGCCCTTCCGCGCCGCTCGGGCAGCGCCGGTCAACTCCCATCGTTACAACGCCATCCAGCCACCCCGTCAATTCGGACAGGGAACTGCACCTATTTGCATTCGAATGATAAAATACTATTCGGTCGGCATAAGTGAATGAGGAGTTCTTGGGATGGTACAAACGCTTTCACAGATCGCACTACGAGTCGTAAATCACATCCCCGCAATGGTGGCCTATTGGGATCGTAGTCAAAGATGCGTCTTTTCCAATAACGCTTACCTCGAATGGTTCGGAAAGACGCCAGAGCAAATGGTTGGAATGACCATGAAAGAATTGCTAGGCCCCATCTACGAAAAGAACCTTCCCTACATACTTGCGGCGCTCAATGGCCAAAAACAGGTGTTTGAGCGGCGAATCCCACTACCTCAAGGTAACCATCGAGATACCATTGCCACATACACGCCGGACATCGTTGATGGAGAAGTTCTCGGCTTTTCCGTTCTCGTGGCTGATGTAACGCTACTTCGCGAACGCGAAGCAGCATTGGAGCAGGTCGTACGAGAGAAGGAAGAGGTCCTTGCCCAAGTCAGAGAACTGACTGGGCTCCTGCCGGTGTGTGCATGGTGCAGAAAAGTTAAAGACGACGACGGTTACTGGCTCCAATTTGAAGAATATGTGAAAGACCACTCAAAAGCAGAATTCACCCATGGAATCTGCCCGGACTGTAGTGGAAAGCTAAAAGAATGACCGAGCTCCTCGTTGTGCCAATCGGATCTTGACCCTCAGCTCAACTCGGCCCCGCCCGCACTGTCTCCCGTTCTCTCTCATCCTCTCGCTTCCTCGACTCCGCTCAGCGTCTCGGTGCAGGCGGGTCCGGTTAGCTTCATTCGTTAGGCCTCCCGCAAACCGCGAAACCAGCATCAACCAAGGTATAGGGCACCATGGCTAAATACCTGATCTCCTTCCCCAGTGCCGCGATGGTCGTTCCCTCCGGTGAGTTGGAGGCAGTGGGCCGCGATGCGCATGCCGTGATTGAAGAGGCGAAGGCCGCTGGCGTTTACATCTTCGGCGGTGGCATCGACGAAGATGTTCCGCCAGTGCTTGTTTCGGCCGATGGCTCGGTCGCCATGGGTGGTTACCCGTGGGCGCCCAAGCTCAATGGCGGGTTCACCGTGCTCGAGCTGCCCTCGCGCCAAGAGGCCGTCGCGTGGGCTGCACGCATCGCGAAGGCCTGCCGCTGTGACCAAGAGTTGCGCGTCTTTGGGTTCGACCCGCGGTCCTGAGGCCGCAGACCCAGATATAGGCCCAACCCTCAGCTCAACTCTGACCCTGCCTGCATTGCCTTCCGTTCCCTCTCAACTTCCCGCTATTTCAATTCCGCTCATCGCCTCGGTGCAGGCGGGGCCGCTTGGTTTCATTCGTTAGGCCGTGACCATATCGACTCACATCCATGAGGAGATTCCCGGAATGGACATCCCAAGGATCTTCAACATTGCCGAAAGTGCTCATCGCATTCATAACCCGTTGACACCAGGCAAGCTGGCCACCCTCGGCGTGGCGCTGCGCCTGGAATCGGGGGCTCGAGTCCTCGACCTCGGTAGCGGTTCGGGGGAGATGCTATGCACCTGGGCACACGATCACGGAGTCGTCGGCACCGGCATCGACATGAGCCGGTTGTTCACCGAGCAGGCGAAACGCCGTGCTGAAGAACTGGGCGTCGCCGATCAAGTCAAGTTCATCCACGGCGATGCCACCGGCTATGTCTCGGATGAAGGGGTCGATGTGGCCGCCTGTGTCGGCGCCACTTGGATTGCCGGGGGAGTCGCCGGCACCGTCGAGCTTCTGGCGCAGAGCCTGCGGACCGGAGGGATCATCCTCATCGGCGAGCCTTACTGGCGGCAGTTGCCGCCGACGAAAGAGGTTGCCAAGGGATGTCTTGCCAACTCAATCTCCGACTTTCTCCTGCTGCCTGAACTTCTCGCGTCTTTCGACCGCCTTGGCTGCGACATCGTTGAAATGGTTCTGGCTGACCAAGACGACTGGGACAGGTATGAGGCGGCCAAATGGCTCACCATGCGCCGATGGCTTGAAACCAATCCCGATGACGAGTCCGCGGAAGAGGTTCGAGCCAAACTGACCTCGGAACCCGGGCGCTACGCCGCTTACACGCGCGAATACCTGGGCTGGGGTGTATTCGCTCTGATGCCGCGATGAACCTAACCCATCGTTCAACCCGGCCGCTGCAGCCACTTCCCACCTTCACCCTCGTGCATTCCGATTTCTCCTTTTCCCCTATCATCCGGGAGGCGGCATCGCCGGTTGACTCCAGACATTAGGCGCTATGAACCCCCACGCCCATTCCCTAGGCAAACCGTTGCTATCCGTCGTGCTCATCACGGCGATAGGGCTCCTCATCCCTTTACTGGCCATGCAATTCACCCCCGGGGTTGCATGGACCGTTCTGGATTTTGGAACTGCCGCCGCCCTCTTGCTTGGGGCCGGCTCATCCATGGTTATTGTTTTCAAGCGTGTCTCCAGCCGCTTCTACCGCGGGCTCTTGATTGCCCTCATTGCTCTGGCACTGGCCATCGTTTGGATCGAATTGGCCGTTGGTCTTTTTCACTCGTTCACACCGAGCGCCTGACCCGCTCAAGTCGGACCCCGCCTGCACCGCCTTGGCTCAGCGCCTCGGTACAGGCCAAACCAGGTCGCTTCATTTGTTGGCAGACTGAGTCCCGTACGACGAACCAACATCAGTGTCTCAACCGGGAGGTGGCTTTCCTATGGCGGAACAGCAACCCTCATTCGACGCAGCGAAGTACAAGCACGCACAGCGGGAGCAATGGAACAAGGACGGTGCGGCGTGGCGGCACTGGAATCCCATCCTGGATCGTTGGTACGGGGTGGTCACCAGTCAAATGCTCGACCTCGCCCGGATTCAGCCAGGCCAGCGCATCCTGGACATCGCAACCGGGGCGGGGGAACCCGCGGTCAGTGCCGCGGAGCGGGTCGGCCCTGATGGCTATGTGCTGGCGACGGACATCGCGGAAGGGATCGCCGAGCTGGCGCTCCAGGTCGCCCGTGAACGAGGGCTCAGGCAGATGGAGACGCGCGCAATGGACGGCGAGAGCCTGGATCTCCCGGACGCGTCCTTTGATGCGGTGCTGTGCCGGCTGGGCCTGATGTATATGCCCCACCCGGTGACCGCGTTACGCGAGTGGCGCCGCGCGCTGAAGCCGGGTGGTCGGGTTGCCGTCGCGGTCTTTTCGACGCCGGACCGCAACAGCTGGGGGGCCCTGCCCGCTTCCACCATCCGTCGGCGAGCGCAGCTCCCGCCACCCGTTCCGGGACAACCGGGCCCCTTCAGTCTGGGCGCCCCGGGGGTGCTCGAAGGCGTCTTCCGCCAAGCCGGATTTACCGATCCCGAGGTTCGCGCCGTGCCGGTTCCCCATCGAATGGCCAGTTCGGCTGAGTATGTGCGGGTCGCCCGGGAAGCCTTCGGTGCGTTCAATGCCATGATGGCCCATCTGCCTCCCCAAGAGCGCGAGTCCGTGTGGAACGAAGTCGAAAGCTCCCTGCGCCCTTTTGAATCGCCGGGCGGGTTCGAGGCACCGGGGGAATGCCTTGTCGGTGCAGCCACGAAGTGATCGCCCCTGGCCCAACTCGAATTTCTCCTGATCGGCCACCGTCTCTCTCTCATCGCTTCCCTTCTTCGACCGCGCCCAATGCCATGGTGCAGGCGGGTCCGGTTATCTTTCCTCAGACCACTCACGAAAAAGGGGGCTGCGCGTGACAACGGAGAACTCGGGCCCCAAGCGGCACCACAGCCAAGCCGATACGACCAAGGCCGTCGATGAGTTCATGCGCAACCTGGATCACGCACACCCATCCGAGATCCAGGAGATTCGACTCGCGATTCTCAGTGCCGATCCGACCATTGCCGAGGGCATCAAGTGGAATGCACCCAGCTTCCGAACCACGGACTACTTCGCCACGACCAACCTGCGCGAGAAGACGGGGATCGGCATCATCCTTCACCTCGGCGCAAAGGTCCGGAAGTCGAGCTCGGACGGGTTAGCCATCCACGATGCCGACGGGTTGCTCAAGTGGCTTGCGAAGGACCGCGCGACCATCGTCTTCAGGGATAGGACGGATTTCAACCGCAAACGAAAGGCCTTCGTGAGCATCATCCAGCAATGGATTGCCTATGTATGATTCAAAGGCCCCATTCCACCGCGCCCTCCAGGACGGCCGAAGCCTCCCCTCACCTCGGACTCCGCCCACAGGATCTTCCTCCCGCCCCCGTCTTCCCGCGTGTTCGGCTTCGCTCAGCGCCTCGATGGAGGCGGATCCGGTTAGCTTCATTCGCCAGGCCGATTCCAAAGAAAGCCACACCCCCTCCGACGGAGTTCCAACATGAAGATCGGGATCATCCTCGAAACCAACGAACCCGAAAAGGCCTGGAATGGCGTCCGATTCGCCAATACCGCATTAAAGCAGGGCCATGAGGTCAAGCTGTTCCTGATGAGTGCCGGCGTTGAAGCCGAATCCATCACCCATGAAACTTACAATGTGCGCCATCAGCTCCATGACTTCGCTGAAAACAAGGGGGCCATCCTGGCCTGCGGCACTTGCATCAAGGGTCGAAACCAGGCCGAATCCGAGGTTTGCCCGATTTCCACGATGGTCGATTGCCTCGACATGGTCGTTTGGGCCGATAAGGTTGTCACATTTTAAGATGGAAACCTCATGGCCTCAGCCTCGGCCTGATCCTCCCCGCAACTTGAACCCCGCCCGCATGACCTGCCACTCTCTCTCAGCTCGCGGCCTCCCAGCCCCCTCTCATCACCTCGGTGAAGGCGGATCGGGGCTTTACCCGCTAGGCGGCCCCCACCCATGCGGCATCAGGATCGGCCCATGATTCCGAATATCATCGCCCCTACTCCCGGCTACACCCCCGGCCTAGGCCGGCTGGTCTGCATGCTCACCCATGTTCGGCACACCCTCCTTTCAGCAGTCGGGGGCCTTTCGCCTGCAGAATTCGACCACCTTCACGATCCGGAAAGCAACTCGATCGGGGCCCTCCTGGCTCATGCCGCAGCGGTCGAACATTGGTTTCAGATCCTCACATTCGAGGGGTACGAACCTTCGGATGACGACATCGCCGACCGGCTGCCCGCTCTGGATCTCGGCGAGAGGGGTCGGCGGGAGATCCGGGGCCGGGAGCTTCTGTTCTATTTGGATGAATTATCTCGGACGCGACAAACGACACTCGCCTCGCTGGCCAAGCAAGACGATCAGTGGCTCGAAAGCAAATTGGCGGCTAAACCAGACTGGAACGCCCACTGGGCCTGGTTTCATGTGATCGAGGATGAGATCGGTCACTGCGCTCAAATCCGTTGGTTGCGCGCGCGCCTGCCTCAAAATCCTGGCGCCTCGGCCAGCTAACCCTCGGTGTCATGCAGGCTCCGCCCACATCACCTGCCACCCCGGTGGCCTTCTCCGAAGGGTTCGTCCAGAGGCTGCGGCAGTAGAATGCCCTCATGACCCCACACGAGCCCTCCCTTGATGACATCGTGGCCATTCTGGCGCGCACCCCCGCCAGCCTGTCGGCCATGCTTGAAGGCCTGCCTCAGGCCCTGGTGACCGCGACCGAAGGCGACAAGACCTGGTCTCCCTATGATGTGATCGGCCACCTCATCAACGGCGAGCGCGTCAATTGGCTCCCGCGTGCGCGGCACATCCTGGAGGGTGAGCCCCGTCCCTTCGATCCGTTTGATCGAACGGCCCAATTCACCCAGAGCCAGGGCAAGCCGCTATCAGAGCTGCTCAAGACATTTGAAGTGCTCAGGCGGGACAATCTGGCCGCTCTCGCGGGAATGAACCTTACGGAGGCAGACTTCAACCGCGTGGGACAGCATCCAGAACTCGGTGAAGTCACTTTGGGTCAACTGCTCGCCACCTGGGCCGTGCACGATCTCGACCATCTCGGTCAAATCGCTCGAACACTGGCAAAGGTTCACGCCCATGCGGTCGGTCCCTGGGAGCAGTATCTCTCGATCTTGAAGGATCGCCGGCACGAGTCTGTTTCCAATCAGGCTGGGGCGAACAAGGCCTGATCCCTCGCGACAGCAGATCCAGGCGCCAGGTCCCGATCCGCTGAGGCCCCTTCGTTAGGCAGCAGCATGTTGCTTCGAAAAACCGAGACCGCCCGGCGGAACCATGACACGGCAGGGGAACCCTTTCTCTCGGAGCAAGACGCTTTAGCCGCAGTCACTCTGGCTGGCGCTCCGGCAGATGGGGCCTTACCGATTCCCAATGGCCCCGAACCCAGATTTGCCATAATTGGTTCCGATCAAGCATGAAAGCAGGTGTGTGAGATGAAGTCATTCTTATCCCTTTTCTTTAGCGGCATCATGCTCGCTGCCCAGCTCGCCTGCGGGGGCGGTGGTTCAGGCACCCAACCATCAGGTGTCCAGCCGGCTCCAGTTCCCAGCCTGATTCTTGCTGGTCAGATGCTTTCGCCAAGGCATTCCCATACTGCAACCACCCTCTTGGATGGCCGAATATTGCTGGCAGGTGGGAATTCGACCACTTCAGTTTCTTCTTTTGACTACTTGGGATCTGCCGAGACCTTCAATCCCTCCACCAATCAGTCAATGGCTCTGCCAACCATGTATCTCGCAAGGTCTACCCATACCGCCACTCGAATTGCCAACGGCCGAGTCTATATTTTCGGGGGTACCGTCGACAGCCGCCTCACACATGTCGAGTACTTTGACCCGGCGCTCAATGATTTTGTTCTGGCTGGCCACACCTTCACAGTCCGCTGGGAGCACACGGCGACACTCCTGCGAGATGGCAAAATTTTCTTGGCAGGAGGGTCAGGGGACCAGAACGATACCTGTGAGGTCTTTGACCCATCCACCAATACAACAGAAACGGTCGGGTGGCTCCATACACAAGTCAGAAGTACGGTCACGAATAGATCTCTGATGACATCCCATCTCCTCTCGGACGGAAGCGTCCTTCTGCTTGGTGGATTTGGAAGCCGCGAAGATACGCCCTATCTTGCTCCTGTGGACATCGTCGAGGTATATGACCCTCTGATGAAGAGGACCACGGTGGCTACGCCTCTCATGACGCCTCGGTACTCTCACGCAAGCACCCTTCTGCCAGATGGAAGAATCCTTGTCATGGGAGGTGTTGGTTTCGATGGGGTATCGCGAAGCTCACTCAACACCACAGAACTCTATGATCCCCGCAATGGAACCGTCAGCCCCGGTCCACTCTTGAGTGTGGCTCGTCACAATTTCCGCGCGACGCCCCTGCCGGATGGTCGAGTTTACATCTCTGGAGGTGAGTCTTCTCAAATCAACCTCCAAACCGGTTCGCTCCGCGCGAAGAATGTGACGGTCGATGAAATCTTTGACCCGGCCACCAATCGTTTTTCGTTGGTGCAAGGGGCCGTTCCGCCACGATTTTTCCACGCAACCGTCCTATCCAATGACGGGATCTTCTATTCCATCGGTGGGCTTGGAGAGGGGACCGCTCGCAACGAGATCCTCAAGTTCGATATCAAGTAGTAAGTGTGGTTTCTATGGGTTGGCATGATCACCCCTAACCCTGCGCTCAACTCGAACCCAACCGGCTTTGCCTTCCGCTCTCTCACTGTTTCCCGCTTCCTCGGCCCCGCTTTCATCTCGGCGCAGGCCCGGTCAACTGAGCTTCCTTCGTTAGGCCGTCCATGCTTCCCGACCATTTCGCGATTATCGGCGCCATCATCGGCTCACTCGGCGGCTTCTATTACCTATACGAGACCCTCCTCGGCAAAGCCCAACCCAACCGCATCACCTGGCTGCTTTGGGGAATCTTCCCGATGGTCATCTTCGTTGCGCAAAGGGCGCAGGGCGTCGCGGGTGTGTCCTGGGTGTCATTTGCCGCCGGATTGACGCCGCTGCTCATCGTCATCGCCTCTTTCTTCAACCCGAAAGCCTATTGGAAAAGCAAGCCCCGCGACTACTACCTGATGGCCGCGGCGATCCTCGGCATCCTCCTCTGGGTCATGACCGACCAGCCGAACCTGGCCCTGCTGTTCTCATTGATGGCGGATATGCTGGCGGGCGTACCGACCCTCATCAAGTCGTATCGACATCCTCATTCCGAGAGCTGGGTGGCCTATGCGGTCAGCGCATTCGGTTTTGGAATCAGCCTCCTGTCGATTCAAATCCATAACATTGAGAACACGACTTTCGTAGTCTATGTCTTCCTTCTCAACGGCGTTCTTGCGCTGCTGGCCTCACGAAGCCCCAAGCCTAAACAGGCGATCAGCTCCCTTCTTTAAACCCTGCGCCAGTTCCTCGCTCAACTCGAATGCCGCCTGCCTGTCCTTCCGTCCTCTCCCTTCTTTCTTTCTCAGCTCCGTTCAGCGCCTCGATGCCAGCGGAGTCAACTTCATTCGTTGGGGCGTTTCATGGAATCCCAGCACAAAGTTTTCGAATCACCCGTTTGGGCTGCGCGCCTACTGAGCGCCCTTGCATTGCTTGCCTTTGTCTTGCTGATCGCCATGGTCCTCCCCGCTTGGCGCCAGAGCTTGGGCTCGCTTGTTGGCTTTTCTTTTGGCCTGTTCTGGGGGCTCTTTGGATTATTTTCTTTCGTTTTTGACTGGGCGCTTCCCCTTCGGGGCGGTGGATTCGCATCGCCGCATCAACATCGATGGCTTTGGCTTCTCTTCTGTCTAGGTACAGTCCTCATTGGCTGTTGCTGTCTCGCCTTTTCATATCGTCACTTGGGAATGGGGCTCCAACACGGAGGTTAGGCCGCATCCAGGACCTGCAAACCAGAGGTTGCGGGGTTTGCGTCAAGAGCCGCCATTGACATGAATCCGGGGTCGGCCCCCTTTCGACCCTGAATGATGGCCTCCTCATGGTCGAAAGGGCTGCTAAGGTCATCCCACTTTGATGGCCCTTCGCGAACCTGCCCCCCGCCTCCCTCGGAGGCCACCTCGTCCACCCCTTGTGCCGCCCCAGGCGCGGCCGGTCAGCTTCCTTCCTTAGGCCCCCGTATGACCGTGAACCCCAACCCTCCCAGCGCGGCCGAGCTTGAGGGCGTGCTGGGCCCCGCTCTGGTGGCTTGGAACAAGATCATCGGCCATGCCCAGGCAACCCATGCGCCCCTTGCCGAGACCTGGAAGCCTTCGAAAGTGGGGTTCGGCCGCATGTGCCTGCTCCAGCAGAAGAAGCGAACCCTGCTCTACCTCACGCCCGACCAGGGCCGGATCTGGGTGGCGGTCGTTCTGGGTGAACGCGCCTTCCAGCTCGCCCTCGCCAGTTCGCTTCCAGACGGGATCAAGAAGCTGCTTCTCGAGGCCAGACCCTATGCAGAAGGTCGCGGGATCCGTTTCGCGATCCATTCTCCGGATGAGCTTGCATCGATCGTTACACTGCTTGAAATCAAAACCACCCGCTCGTAAACCGACCGGACCTTCCGCTCAGTACCAGCCCCAGTCCCCAGACCGCCGCTGACACACACCTCTCACCCCCCCATCGGAGGTTCCATGAAACGAGTCACTGGCATCGGCGGCGTCTTCTTCAAGGCCAAAGACGCTCCAGCCCTGCGGGCCTGGTACAAGCGGCACTTGGGGATCGATGTCCAGGCCTGGGGCGGGGCTGCCTTCGATTGGACCGACGCCGGGGGCCAGCCGGTGGCGGGCACCACGGCCTGGTTGATCGATCCGCAAGAAAGCGACCACTTTGCCCCGAGCACCGCTCCCTTCATGGTCAACTACCGGGTGGAAGACCTTCATGGTCTGATCAAGGCCCTGAAGGAAGAGGGCTGCCATGTGCTCGAGCCGATGGACGAATCCGAGTACGGGAAGTTCGCCTGGGTCATGGATCCCGAGGGCAACAAGGTCGAGCTCTGGGAGCCGCCCGCCGGCCAATGACCCGGGCAGCCAAGCCTCCGCGGCTCGTCACGCGGAACCGTTGATCGCCATGGGTTCCCTCAGGTCAGGCCCAAAATGTTACTTACAGCAAATCCTGGCCTGTTGATACCCTAAGACGGGCGGGCCGCCTGTATTCACAGTCATGTTTACCCTTGTCAAAACAGGGGGAGGTAACGATATGTTCGAAATTAACGATCCCATTTTTTTCAGCGGAACAGGAGTTTGCCGTATAACAGGCATTCAAGCGGTCAAATTTGGAACCATGGAAGAGCAAGAATGCTATGTGTTCAAGCCTGTGGCCGATCCATCCTCCTGTTTATATATTCCCGTCATGAACGATGAAGTGCAGGGCGATATTCGCCCCGTCTTGACCCAAGAGGCCGTTTCCCTTTTGATTCACATGATGCCTCAGGAAGAAAGTATCTGGATCAGCAATGACCGTGATCGCTGCAAGGATTATCTTGCCAAGATACAATCCTGTGATAGCCGTCAATTAATTAAAATAATTAAAACGCTATACATCGAGAAAAATATAAATAGTAAATCCAAGCGATTAAACACATCTGATGCCAAGATCATGAGCATTGCCGAGAAGTTGCTCTATGAAGAATTTGCCTTTGTTCTGGGTATTGATCCAAAAGAAGTGGTTTCCTATATCCGGGACAGAATCCCCCAGAGTGCCCAACAGGCGAGTTGACTCAACCAGCAGGCGCTCTTGCTGCCCCAAAAAACCGGTTCATTGCTGTTGCACGCTGAGCTTTCTTCCATTCCAGAGGCGCCTCCATGGCTGTCCGCTCCCTTCTCTTCACCTTCCTGCTCGGAGTTCCCCTCGCGGCACAGGTGACTGGAACCTGGAAACTGACCTCTCAGCCTGATCTACCGGCCCTCATCGAGCAGGCCACGGCGACCATGAGGCCCGCCGCACGCGCCCGCGCGCGCGACCAGTTGAAGAAAAACAATCCGGTGTGCCGACGGATCACCATTGCCCACGCGGCCGGATACATCACGATTGGATGCGATGATCACCGGCCTCAGCGCATGCCTGACAGCGCCCTGGCCTTGCCCTGGACCGGTGCGGATGGCCAGAAGTATCTGATCTCCGCCCGCATGGAAGGGGCTGACCTGATTCAGACTCTCATGGGCGAGGATGGGATGAGGAAGAGGGTCTTTCGCGTCGATCACGGGGTACTGACCTTGCGGGTGACGGTCAAGGCGGCCGCGCTTCCGAAACCCTTCACCTATGCGCTCACCTATCGCCTCTGACACCCTGCCGCAGGAGCGCCCATGCGAATCGCACCCCTGGGTACCCTGGCCCTGCTGGGAGCGGGTTGCACGCCGCTCGTCACCGGATACCACCAGGAAAAGGACCTTCACATCACGGGGGAGTGCGCCAAGGAGGGCGGGTCCACCTATGTGAAGGTTCTGATTTCCTCCACCGCCGGAGACCCGCCCTGGATGGTCACCTTCATGGGCGGTCAGCCGGAAGATCTGATCATGGAGGCCACTCCAGGTTTCACCCGCCTTCGATGGAAGCTGGGCAAGGACCACCTCCAGGCCGTGAGCATCCAGCCCTATGAGCTGCAGATCACTTCCGGCGATCGGATGTTCAGGGCCCGCATCACTTTCCGGACCACCTCGGAACAGATCCTCTCGGCCGTGGTCGGATCGCTGATCCGGATCCACTGAATTCGGCTGACCTCACCTTCCGCCGCCACCTCTAGCCACCGCCTGGGGACACCATGACCAAAGCCGCCGCCGCCCTGCTCTGCCTCCTCGGATGGCCCGCGTGGGCCCAGGTCCAGGCTCCGAAACCCGATGCCTGGGCGCCGATGCGGTTCATGGTCGGGGACTGGCAGGGCACCGCCTCGGGCGAGCCCGGGACGGGGACGGTCGTCCGCCATTACGAATTCATCCTGGGCGGCCAGTTCGTGCATGAGCGCAACACCTCCACCTTCCCGCCCCAGGACAAGAACAAGGCGGGCGAGGTCCATGAGCACTGGAGCCTCTTCAGCCACGACAAAAAGCGGAAGACCATCCTCTTCCGGCAGTTCCACCAGGAGAGCTTCGTCGTCACCTACGCGCTCAACCCGGCCCTGAGCACCCCTTCCAGGCTTGTCTTCGACAGCGAGCAGGTCGAGAACATCCCCAGCTCCTGGAAAGCCCGCGAGACCTACGACCTGATCTCGGCCGACGAGTTCACCGAGACCTTCGAGCTGTCGCAGGCCGGCAAGCCCTTTGCGGTCTACAGCCGCAACCATTTCAAGCGCCGCCAACCCTGATCGCCCATGGCCCGACGAGCCCTTTCCCTCTCGAAGGTCTACGGCTTGCTCGAGCCCGGGCCCGTGGTGCTGCTCACGACCGCGCACGACGGGCACCGCGACATCATGGCCCTGTCCTGGCACACCATGATGGAGTTCGAGCCGCCGCTGGTCGGCTGCGTCGTCAGCCATCGCAACCACTCCTTCGACCTGCTGAAGGCGACCCGGGAATGCGTCCTCAACCTTCCCTCCGTAGACCTGGCAGAGCAGGTGGTGGGCTGCGGCAACACCTCCGGTCGGCGGGTGGACAAGTTCGCCCGGTTCGGCCTCACAGCCAAGCCCGCTTCGCGCGTCGGCGCGCCCCTCATCGTCGAATGCTTCGCCAACCTCGAGTGCCGAGTGGTCGATACCCGGCTGGTGTCCAAGTATTGTTTTTTCATCCTGGAAGTCGTTGCGGCTTGGAGGGATGCCACCCTGCCCTCGCACACCATCCACCACCTCGGGCGGGGCGAGTTCGAGGTCTCGGGCGAGCACCTCAAGCTCAAGTCGAAGATGAAGTAGGGAGGGCCGCGGGGGTCCTGGTCCTTTCCATCCATCCACGCCCAGGGATCGCAGTAACCTGAGCGGACCTTCCGTCAGGCTGGGGCCACACGCGGGCACCGCTTGGCGCACCCTTCGATCACGCAAGGAGCAGGCATGATCCCGCAGCTCACCATCCGGGACCTTCGCCAGGCCGAGGCCGATGCCCTGGGCAGGCTCATGGTCGAGGTGTACTCGAACCTCGAGGGCTTCCCCACGCCGGACGAGCAGCCCCGCTACTACGAGCTGCTCGCCAACATCGGCAGCTTTGCCCAGAAAAAGGAGGCCAGGGTGCTCGTGGCGCTGGCCGGGGAGGAGCTGGTGGGCGGTGTCGTCTATTTCGGCGACATGGCCGAATACGGCTCCGGCGGAACGGCCACCACCGTCAAGGATGCTTCCGGCATACGCCTGCTCGGCGTCAGCCCCAAGTCCCGAAACCTCGGCGTGGGCAAGGCCTTGACCCAGACCTGCATCCAGCTGGCCCGGGAGAAGGGGCACGCCCAGGTCATCCTGCACACGACGCAGGCGATGCGGATCGCCTGGCAGCTCTACGAGCGGCTGGGCTTCGTGCGGTCGGAGGACCTGGACTTCTCGCAGCAGGACCTTCCCGTCTTCGGATTCAGGCTCCCCCTGGTGTCCGTGGATGATGCTCCGTGGGTGACACCCTGACGCCACCCCTTTCCCTCAGGCCACGCCCATGCCCCCACCTGCCTGGTCCCTGCGACGCCTGACCTCGGTCGACGAGGCGCAGATCGACGGCCTCGCCAGCCTGCTGATCGACTGCGTCGAAGGCGGAGCCTCGGTGGGCTTCATGCAGCCGCTGACCCGGGACCGTGCCTCGGCCTTCTGGCGCCGCATCGCTCGGGGCGTGGCGGCAGGAGAGCGCGCGCTGCTGATCGCCGAGGATGCCGAGGGCATCTGCGGCACCGTGCAGCTGGTGCTCGACCAGCCCGAGAACCAGCCGCACCGCGCCGATCTGGCGAAGATGCTGGTGCATCGACGGGCCCGCCGTCAGGGCTTGGGCGCCGCCTTGATGCGAGCCGCCGAGCGCACGGCCCGGGACTGCGGCCGGACGCTGCTGGTGCTCGACGCCGTCACCGGGGGCGAGGCCGCCCGGCTGTACGCAAGCCTGGGCTGGGTGCGCGTGGGAGAGATCCCCGGGTACGCCTTGTTTCCGCAGGGCGGGCCTTGCAGCACGACGGTCTTCTACCGCAACCTCGGCGGCTGAGGGCCCGGCCCACCCAAAGAAGGAGGTTCCGATGACCGCATCGATCTTCATTGGCGCCAGCGTGGATGGCTTCATCGCCCGCCCCAACGGGGACCTCGACTGGTTGCCGGCGGACGGGGGCGAATCCCACGGGTACGACGAGTTCATGGCCAGCGTGGATGCGCTGGTCATGGGCCGTCACACCTTCGAGAAGGTCCTGACCTTCGGCGCATGGCCCTATGGGAACAAGCGCGTGGTGGTCCTGAGCAGCCGGCCTGTCGATGGGGCCGCGGCCACCAGGAGTGCAGAGGGCGCCGAGGCCATCGTGGAGCACATGGCCGGCACTCCGGCCGAGGTCGTCTCCAGGCTTGCCGCGAGCGGTGCCCATCACCTGTACATCGATGGCGGGATCACCCTCCAGGCCTTCCTGCGCGCCGGACTCATCCACCGCCTGATCCTCACGCGCGTCCCGGTGCTTCTCGGCGAGGGCATCCCCCTCTTCGGCAGCCTGCCCCGAGATGTGCGGCTGACCCACATCGCGACCCGAGCCTTTCCCAGCGGTCTGGTCCAGAGTGAATACCGGATCGCCACCCAGCTCTGACCCAACCCCATGACCGACACCTTCCATACGCGCCTTCCCACCCTCGCGGACGCCGACCTGCGGCGGATCCTGGAGCATCCCTCGGACTACCGCACGGATGCGGTGGAGGCTGCCCTGGCGGAGCTCGGCCGGCGGGGCCACCCCGTCAGTGCGGAGGACCAAGCACGGATCCGGGCCAGCCTCACGCAGCGTGACACGAATCGGGCGGCAGCCTCGGGCTGGGAGCACGCCGGCCTGCTCGGAACGAACCGCAAAGCCCGTTTCGCCCGCATCCGCGGCATCACCAGCCTCCTGCTGGCCGGGGGCCTGGGCAGCGCGGTCGCCATCTACCTCACCGCCCCGCCCCGGCGGCCCAACCCCCTCGGCTACGAGCCCGAGGACACCAAGCGGTACCTGCGCGACCTGGAGCTCTACGGCGGGAAGGCGAATGTGCTGGCCACTGAGTTCCGGCGCTGGTTCGACGGGCTGTGGCAGGGGCGGAAGCTGGCCTACACCGTGGCCACGCTGACGGTCCTTCTGGCCTTCGCCTTCTGGTTTCTGGCCACCCGCGCCCTTCCTGAAACCGAAGCCGAGCCCTGATGATCCCCAGGGGCCTGCCGCGGGTCCCCAACCTCCTTGACGGGCCGCCAAGGGGGATCATGTTGGAGCCCTTCACCCCGAAAGGGGTCCGGAGGAGAACCCATGACTCATGCTCCCGCCCTGGTGATCAGCCTCTGCCTCGCCACCTCCCCGGCCCCCGCCCAGGACCCGGCCAAGACCGATCCCGGGAAGTACATCGTGATCCTCGAGAATGCGCGGACGCGGGTGCTGGAGTTCCGGGACCATCCCGGCGACCGGACCCACGCACATCGCCACCCGGATTCGGTGCTCTACGCCCTCAGCGACTTCGCCCGTCGCCTGACCTTTCCGGACGGGAGATCCATGACCCGGACCTTCAAAAAGGGCGATGTCGTGTTCCTGGAGGGGCAGATCCACGTCGGCGAGAACATCGGCGCCAGCGACACCCATGTGATCCTCGTGGAATTCAAGGAGCCCCTGCCATCGCTCCCACCCTCGCCCAGGACTGCCCCGGCCCTTCCCTGAATCGCCCCCGCCGGCGGACACTGACCGGATGCGATCCCGCGCCCCGAAGCCCGCCCCCAGCCCGCCCTGGCCCGCCAAGCCCGGGCTGCACCCCCGCAATCGACACGCCGGGGGGTATGACTTCCCACAGCTGGTGAAGATTTCTCCAGACCTGGCGCCCTTCGTGGTCCGCGCCGTCCATGGCGGCCCCTCCATCGACTTTGCAGATCCGGCGGCGGTGAAGGCCCTGAACCGGGCCCTGCTCCTCCAGGCCTATGGCATCCGCGGCTGGGAGTTGCCCCCGGGTTACCTGTGCCCGCCCGTGCCGGGCCGCGCGGACTACCTGCACCATCTAGCGGACCTGCTGGCGGCCTCCAACGGGAGCGTGATCCCCCGGGGCCCGGGCGTGCGCGTCCTGGATGTGGGCGTGGGCGCCAATGTCATCTACCCCCTGGTGGGCCACGGCGAATATGGCTGGGCCTTTGTGGGCTCGGACATCGACGAAGCCGCCCTGGCCTCGGCCACGCGCATCCTGGCGGCCAATCCCGGCCTGGAGACCGCCATCACGCTGCGGCGGCAACCGGACCGGGGGGCCATCTTCGCAGGCGTGCTGGGCTCCGGAGAGCGCTTCGACCTGACGCTCTGCAACCCGCCCTTCCACGGGTCGCTGCGGGAGGCCCGGGAGGGTACCCAGCGGAAATGGCGCAACCTGGGGCGCGGCACCTCCACCAAACCCCTGCTCAACTTCGGGGGCCAAGGGGTCGAGCTCTGGTGCGAGGGCGGCGAGGCGGGCTTCGCCCGACGCATGGTCGCAGAAAGCCGGGCCTTCGGCACCCAGGTGCTCTGGTTCACCACCCTGCTCTCCAGCTCCGCCAGCCTGCCCGCCGTCCACCGGGCGCTGCGGCAGGCGGGAGCGCAGGAGATCCGCACCGTCCCCATGGCCCAGGGCCAGAAGCAGAGCCGCTTCGTGGCCTGGACCTTCCTGTCCCCGGAGGCCCGGGAAGCTTGGCAAAGCGGGTGGGAAGGGTTGTGATCCAATATTTCGGACAACTCAGTATGATTTATGGATTGCCGGAGCTTCCATGTCCTTCCTTCGCATCCTCCCCGCCCAGGTCGCCCTGCTGCTGCTGGCCGCTCTCTTCATGCGCCTGGGCTTCCCGCTGATCATGATCGTCCCCATGACCGTGCTGCTCATGCTGGGGCTCCTGGTGCCCTGGGCCGAGGCCCGGGCCCTGATGGCGGGCGTCATGGGGTTCTGCTCGCTCCTCTGGGCGTTCATGACCTGGCTGCGGGTGCAGGAGCGCCTGGCCTACGGCGAGCCCTGGTCCCGCCTGGCCGGGATCCTCATGGGCGTGACCCTGTTCACCGCCTGGTCGGCCTGGCTGGTCTGGAGCGCCCGGAAGGCGGACCAGCACCGGTTTGGAACCCCCGGCCTGGGTACGACCAGCTTGGACCAGTCGGCCACCTAGAGCCTGACCGCCCCGGGCTCGAGTGCTCAAGCCGAGTCCGCCCGATTCATCCGCCGCCGGAGGTCTTCCGTGTTCGTCCTTCGCCGCCTTCCCGCCTGCCTCGCCCTCCTGATGCTGGGGGCCCTGTCCCTGCGCCTGGACCTGCCCTTCCCCCTGGCCCTGCCGCTGACCCTGGCGGCCCTGGTGCTGCTCTTCATCGCCAAGGCGGCGATCCAGGCCGCGCTGTCCGCAGGGCTCTGGCTGGGCGCCGTCGCCTGGCTGGGCACGGCCTGGATGCGGGTGGACGAGCGCCTGGCCCACGGGGCGCCGTGGCTGCGCCTGGCCATCATCCTGGGCGCCGTGGCCCTCTTCACTGCCTGGTCGGCGTGGCTGCTGCGCAGCAGGAATGACTGAGCGCGCCTGGAAGTTAGAAGACCGACCAGCCCGTGCGGGTGGTGAAGCGGTCCAGGGCTTCCACCCCGGCCACGCTGTTGCCGTGGTGGTCGAGGGCGGGGCTCCAGGCGCACAGGACGCCGCGCTCGGGCAGCACCGCCAGGATGCCGCCGCCCACGCCGCTCTTGCCGGGCAGGCCCACGCGGTAGGCGAAGTCGCCGGCCGCGTCGTAGGTTCCGCAGGTGAGCATGATCGCGTTGATGCGCTTGGCTTCGCTGCGCGTGAGCAGGCGCGAACCGTCGGCCCGCAGGCCGTGGTTGGCCAGGAAGAGGCCCGCCTTGGCAAGATCCGCGCAGCTCATGGTGAGGGCGCACTGCCGGACATAGTGGTCGAGCACGCGCTCCACCGGGTTCTCCAGGTTGCCGCAGCTGGCCATGAAGTGCGCCAGGGCCGCGTTCCGGTGGCCGTGGGCAGCTTCGGACGCGGCCACCTCGGGATCCAGGTCCACCCCCGGGTTGCCGCTCTCGGCGCGCAGGAAGGCTCGCAGGGTGCCCAGGGAATCACCCGTTTGCGAGAGCAGGCGGTCGATGAGGATGAGGGCACCGGCGTTGATGAAGGGATTGCGCGGGATCCCCTTCTCGTATTCCAGCTGCACCAGTGAATTGAAGGGGTTGCCCGAAGGCTCGCGGCCCACGCGCCTCCACAGGGCCTCGCCATCTCCGGCCAGCACCAGGGCCAGCGAGAAGGCCTTGGACACGCTCTGGATGGAGAAGGGCGCGCGCCAGTCACCGCTGCCGAGGAGCTGCCCGTCCACCGTGGCCAGGGCGATCCCGAACCGCGCGGGATCCACCGCCGCGAGGGCCGGAATGTAGTCCGCCACCTTGCCTTGCGCCGCAAACGGCGCGGCCTCGGCGGCCAGGTCATCGAGGAGGGCTTGAAGATCCATGCCCCCAGAATCCCACAGGCCTTCGGGTTTAGGATGGTCCCCATGACGCCCCTCGCCACCGACCTCCTGCCCCTGTTCCGCCGCGACCTGCGCTGCTTCATCCGCGAGGTCGGGCTGTTCCCCGACGACGCGGCGCTCTGGCGCACGGTGCCGGGCATCGCCAATAGCGCGGGCAACCTGGCCCTCCACCTCTCAGGCAACCTGCAGCACTTCGTGGGCGCCGTGCTGGGCGGAACGGGCTACGCCCGCCAGCGCGAACGGGAATTCGCCCAGCGGGAGGGCACCCGGGCATCCGTCGTCGCGGAGCTGGAAGCCGCCCTCGCCGCGGTGGAGGCGGGCCTGACGGCCCTGACCCCAGATGTCCAGGCGGCCCCCTTCCCGGTCCCGGTGGGCCCCCACCACCCCCCCACGGGGATCTTCCTGATGCACCTGGCCACACACCTGGCCTTTCATCTGGGCCAGGCAGGCTACCTGCGCCGTGCCCTCACGGGCGATCCGGCCAGCGCCGGAGCCATGGCCGTGGCCGACCTGCTGGAGCAGCGATGACCGATCCGCGCAGCACCCCCACACCCGCTCCCGACGAAGCGCTGCTGACCCCCCTCCGGGCCGGTGCCCTGCTGGGCGTCCTGGTGGCCCTGTGGACCTTCACCATGGGCTTCACGGGCTGGTACCGGCACCCCAACCTGCTCTTCCTCTTCTGGTTGGTCATCCCCCTCCAGATCGTGGTGCTGGTGTGGATGCTCCGCAAGACGGCCCCCACCGCGGGCTACCTGCGCCAGGTGCAGAACGGCGTGGGGGCCTCGGTCATCGCCTCGATGATCATCTTCATGGCCAGCCTCCTCTTCACGATGGTGGTGTTCCCCAGCTACTTCGCCGAACTGGAGGCCTTGGGCCGGATCCAGATGGCGAAGCAGGGTCTGAGCCCCGAGCAGATCGAGGCCGTGGTGAAGGCCCAGGCCCCCATGCAGAAGCCCCTGGGCAGCGCCTTCGCGGGCGCCCTGGGCACCTGGATCACGGGCCTCTTCACCTCCCTGGTGGCCGCGGCCTGGTACCGGAAGCGCTAGGGCCTCAGCGTTCGTTCCGGATCGCCGCCACGAGATCGAGCGGGAAGCGCCGGCCCGCAAGGGCGTCGTCCAGGCAGCGCAGCACCCAGCCCGAACGCAGCGGAGCGGCGGCCAGTTCCGCACGGGTGAGCCAGTGGCAGCGGAGGATGTCGGGATCTTCGGGCGCGGCCTCGCATCCAGCGGGCACCGTGCCGATGAAGCACACCCGGAAGTAGTCCTTCCCGTTGGCCGCCTTCAGCGGATAGAGGCCCACGATGGCCTGGGGCGTGAAGGCCAGGCCCGTCTCCTCGCGCACTTCCCGGCGCACGGCGTCAAGGAGCGCTTCACCCGGCTCCACATGGCCCGCCGGCTGGTTGATCACGGGCAGGCCCGTGACTTTGTCAGGCTCCTCGACGAAGAGGAAGCGCCCCTCCCGTTCGATGACGGCGGCGACCGTGAGGGCCCACATCAGGCGGGGAGGAAGAGGAAGAAGCCGTTGATGAAGTAGACGAGGCCCACGACCCCCACGGCGAGGCCCAGGTAGTAGACCGGCTTCTGCTTCAGGAGGGCAGCGATGGAGGAGAGGAGGATGGCGATCTGAAGGAAGATCACCGCCAGACCGAAGGCCGTGCCGTGGCCCTGCGCCTCAGTCTTCACCGCCTCGAAGCGCCGAGCCTCCTTCTGGATCTCCGCCTTCTCGCCTTCGTATTTCGCCGTCTTCTTCTCCACATCCGCGAGGCTCTGCTCCAGCAGCGGCAGGGCCGCCTTCGGTGCCAACTGCAGCTCGCGCCTGAGCCGGAGGGCCTCCAGCTCATAGAGGTTCCCCTTGATGCCCTTGGCCTGGTAGTAGGCCCACTGATCCGACGCTTGGCTCTGACTCAGCACGGCGCGGGTGGAATAGCCGCCCCCCTTGAAGGTCGCCAGGGTCGCGCAGACGGCCAGCACCACCGTGGTCAGGGCCAACAGGTTCAGCCAGGGTTCCTTCTTCTCATCGCTCATGGGACTCCGCCGCAACAAGGCTTCATCATTCCATGGAACCGCGACCCGGCGCTTGCCCCAGCTCCCGTGCGGCCTATCGTAGGTGCTGGAGCCATCTGGGATGTGCGTGGTGTGCCGCAGTCCTCCCCTGATCCGGCGCGTGCCCTCCGTTGCCACGACGAGCAAGTTCCCCGTGCCCCATGCGCCCCGGGCGAAGCCAAGGAGGTTTCCATGCTCCACCGCACAGCGCTTTGCATCGGGATCAACCAGTATCAGCACTTCCCCTCGGCCACTCTGAGCGGCTGCGTCAACGATGCCCAGGACATGGCGTCGCTGCTGAAGGATCTGCTGGGCTTCGAGGATTCCGACATCACCCGGCTGTCCGATCAAGCCGCCACGAAGGCCAACATCATGCACGAGCTGAAGCGCATGGTGGAGGGCGCGCTGGCCGGCCGGTACGACCATCTGGTCTTCACCTTCTCCGGTCATGGCACGCAGGTGCCCGACCTGAATCTCGATGAATTCGACCGGGCGGACGAGGCCTTCTGCCCGCACGACCTGGCCCCGAGCGGGCCCCAGTGGGACCGCGATCACCTCATCGTGGATGACGAGCTCCACGACCTGTTCGTGCAGCTGCCCTCGACCGTGATCCTCGAGGTGCTGCTCGACACCTGCCACAGCGGCACGGGGCTCCGGGCCGCGGATCTGCTGATGGACCGCCGGCCCCGCTACCTGCCGCCGCCGTCTATTGAAGCCTTCCGAGACATCGAATACCGCCACGCCCGTCCCGCCCACCAGAAGCTGCTGGAAAAGGGCCTGTCGCACCACATCCTCTGGACCGCCTGCAAGCAGAACCAGACCGCCGCGGATGCCTTCCTCGACGGGGCCTGGCACGGCGCCTTCACCTACCACTTCTGCCGGGAGGCCCGGGCCAGCGGCAACCACCTCTCCCGTGCCAAGGTGCTCGCCAAGATCCGCTCGGACCTCGGCGTCGCCCACTTCACGCAGACGCCGCAGCTGGACTGCGAGGCCGTCACCCGTCACGCCGTCATGAAGGCCGAAGCAGTGCCTGCCAATGTGGCGCCCCTGCCCACGGACATGCCGACCTGACCGGGATTCCCACCTGACATGAACAGGGCGCCTTTCGGCGCCCTGTTTGCGGAAACGCGCAGCGCTTCAGCCTAGTACCGGTAGTGGTCAGCCTTGTACGGGCCTTCGACCGGCACCCCGATGTACTTGGCCTGGTCGGGGCGCAGGGTCGAGAGCCGGGCGTTCAGCGTCTGCAGCTGCAGGCGCGCCACCTGCTCGTCCAGGTGCTTGGGCAGGGTGTAGACGCCCACGGGGTAGTCGCTCTTCTTCGTCCACAGCTCGATCTGGGCCAGGGTCTGGTTGGCGAAGCTGCTGCTCATCACATAGCTGGGGTGGCCCGTGCCGCAGCCCAGGTTCACCAGGCGGCCCTTGGCCAGCAGGATGATGCGGTGGCCGTCGGGGAAGATCACATGGTCCACCTGGGGCTTGATCTCCTCCCACTGGTACTTCTCGATGCCCGCGACATCGATCTCGCTGTCGAAGTGGCCGATGTTGCAGACGATGGCGTTGTGCTTCATGCGGGCCATGTGGTCGTGGGTGATCACATGGAAGTTGCCCGTGGCGGTCACGAAGATGTCGGCCTTGTCGCAGGCTTCGTCCATGGTGACCACGCGGTAGCCCTCCATGGCCGCCTGCAGGGCGCAGATGGGATCGATCTCGGTGACCCACACCTGGGCCGACAGTGCGCGCAGGGCCTGGGCGCTGCCCTTGCCGACATCGCCGTAGCCGCAGACCACGGCGACCTTGCCGGCGACCATCACATCGGTGGCGCGCTTGATGGCGTCCACCAGGGATTCGCGGCAGCCGTACAGATTGTCGAACTTGCTCTTGGTGACGCTGTCGTTGACATTGATGGCGGGGAACTTCAGCTCGCCCTTCTTGGCCATCTCATACAGCCGGTGCACGCCGGTGGTGGTCTCTTCCGTCACGCCCTGGACCTTGGCAAGCTGCGTTGCGTACCAGCCCGGCTTCTCGGCGATGCGCTTGCGGATGGCGGCGAAGAGCACGGTGGCCTCCTCGCTGTCGGGGTGATCCAGCACATGGATGTCCTGCTCGGCGCGGGCGCCCAGGTGCAGCAGCAGGGTGGCGTCACCGCCGTCGTCCAGGATCATGTTCGCGCCGGCCTCAAAATCGAAGATGCGGTGCGTGTAGTCCCAGTAGTCGGGCAGGGTCTCGCCCTTCACGGCGAAGACCGGCGTGCCGCCCGCGGCGATGGCTGCAGCGGCGTGATCCTGGGTGCTGAAGATGTTGCAGCTGGCCCAGCGCACCTCGGCACCCAGGGCCTTCAGAGTTTCGATGAGCACGGCGGTCTGGATGGTCATGTGCAGGGAACCCGCGATGCGCGCGCCTTTGAGGGGCTGCTTCGCGGCGTATTCCTTGCGGATGGCCATGAGGGCGGGCATCTCGCCCTCGGCGATGGCGATCTCCTTGCGGCCCCAGGCGGCAAGGCCGAGATCGGCGACGATGAAGTCTTGGGTGGCGACGGTCATGGGACCTCCACGAGGGGCGGGAACGACGGGCGGGGCAACCCACCTCATCGACCCCGGACGGGGTGAGGTGAGCGCCGTTCCAGAATCGGAAGCGTCCGAGCCTGAGATCCCTCGCCATGCGGGCGGAGTCCTGCAGCGCTCCTCGGACTCATCCAGGATAAGCGGTTCCGACAGGGGTTCACGGGGGATTTTTCGCAGTCTCTCTACCTGTCACATTTTATAATTTAATTGAAATTTTATGACAAAAAATAAATATTAAAATTATTTGAATTAATTAATATGTATTAAATTTTGTCATTTATTCAATACATAATTTTTTAAAGTAAAAAATTATGTACATACAAATAAACAATTTATGAGATGGCACAACCCTCGATTGGAATGGCCTGCCTGAAAGGAGGCAACCATGTCCAACCCTCTCACCACCCTGGCCCTGGCACTCGCCCTGGTCCTTCCCCTCTCCGCCGCGCCGGATCGCGCCCCCCGGGCCCCCCAGCGGCCGGTGAACCTCAACACCGCCACGGTGACCGAGCTCATGCAGCTGCCCCGCATCGGGCAGAAGACCGCCGAGCGCATCGTGGCCTTCCGCAAGCAGCACGGTGGCTTCCAGCGGCCCGAGGAGCTGATGAATGTGAAGGGCATCGGCGAGAAGTCCTACGCCAAGCTCAAGCCCTTCCTGGCCCTGTCTCCCGCGCCGCGCCCCGCGGCCACCAAAAAGTAGGGGGCCGCCATGATCCCGGGCCGCCGCCGAAGCACCCAGCAGGGCTCCTCCCTGCTGGAACTCACCGTCGCCATGGGCGTGGCCGCCGTGCTGGCCGCGGTGGGACTCTTCCACTTGGACGCGGGTGCTGCCGAGCTGGCGGCGGCGCACCAAGAGATCCGCGGCAGCCTGGATCAGGCCTTCACCCTGGCCCGCGCCCGGGGCACGAATGTCACCGTAGCCCTTGGCCGGGCCGGCGGAGTCGGCGAACACCTGCCGGTGCATCTCGGCCGCCGGGTGAAGTGGGGCAAGCCCGCCCACATCCCCCTCCCCCCGGACATGGATGCCGACAGCGTGGCGGCCGCCACGGGCGAGTCCCATGCGCTGTTCACGGTGACGCCCCGGCGCACGGCGCTGGCGGGTGCCTGGTTCCTGAACGACGGCCAGGAGGCCCTGTGCATGCGCCTGTCGGGACACGGGCGCCTGCAGGTGCTGCGCTGGCGCCGCGACCGCCAGAAGTGGACGAGGGCCTGATGCCGGCGCCGCTGTCCCACCTCCCCCGCTTCTTTCAAGTCCTGGCCTCCTGCCTGCCGGCGCCCCTCTGCCCGCCCCTCCGGACCGCCCGGACGGAGCTGTGCCGCAGCCTGCATCTGGCCTTCCGCCTGGCCTCCACCCACCGCCGCGTGGTGGTGCTGGAGCCCTGCCAGGGCCCCTGTGAAGGGCGGATCTCCGTGCGCCTCCCCGCCGGGGTGGACTGGGGCTGCCCCCCGGCTGTTCCCCTCCCGCCGAGCCTGGCGGACAGCGGGTGGCGGGATGGCCGCCCGCGACCCATCACGGTGATGCCCCAGCGCCGGGCCGCGGCCAATGTCTGGTTCCTCCACCACGGCCAGGAGGCCCTCTGCCTGCGCCTGGAGCTCTCGGGAGCCGTGGAGCTCCTGCGGTACCGCCCCCTGCTGCGGGCCTGGACCCGGTGCTGAGGGTCGGTCCTCCCAGAGGAACGCCGCCCCGCAGCACCCACCAAACACCGCCCCCATCGACCGGAGCCCTGCATGCGAATCCTCGATCTATCCCCTGACCAGCGTCCTCGGGAACGCCTGCTGGCGGGCCATGGCGAAGGGCTGTCCGATGCCGACCTCCTGGCCCTGCTCTGGGGTACGGGCCGGCAGGGGCAGAGCGCCGTGGAACTGGCACAGGCGGTGCTCGGCCGCACGGGCGGCCTGGCTGGGTTGCTGACCCTGGGCCTCAGCGACTGGCTGATCCAACCGGGCCTCGGCCCCGCCAAAACCGGGCAGCTCTGGGCCGCCCTGGAGCTCGCCCGCCGAGGTTCCCGCAGCGCCGAGCGCCTGCGCATCACCAGCCCCCGGGCCGCGGGCACCTACCTGCTGCCCCGCTGCCGCGGCTGGACGGAAGAGCGCTTCGGCCTGCTCGCGCTGAACGCCAAGGGCGACCTGCTGGCGGAACGCATCCTCAGCCAGGGCACTGCCACAGCCACCCTCATCAGCCCACGGGAATTCTTCCGCGAAGCGCTGCGCTACGGCGCCACCACCGCCCTGGCCTTCCACAACCACCCCAGCGGCGACCCCACCCCGAGCCGCGAAGACACCCAGCTCACCCGCCGCCTCCTCGCCGCCGGCGAATCCCTGGGCGTACCCCTCGCCGACCACCTCATCCTCGGCCACGACCGCTACCACAGCTTCCGGGCGGCGGAGGGGTGGGACCAGCGAGGCTGACGGCCAAGCCGGCGATTCCGTGATTTCGGATCGCCCTCCCGCTGCCACAAAAAGAAGCCGCCTGGCGGCGGCTTCAGTGGCGGAGAGAGGGGGATTCGAACCCCCGGTACTGGTTTACCCAATACACTCGCTTAGCAGGCGAGCCCGATCGGCCACTCCGGCATCTCTCCAAGGCTTTCCAGATTACCGTTGGGTCGGTTCCGGCACAAGGCTTCTTGCCGGGAACCGCGTCCCGCCTTCAAGATGAAGGCACGGAGGGATGGCCGAGCGGTTTAAGGCAACGGTCTTGAAAACCGTCGTGGGTGTGAACTCACCGCGGGTTCGAATCCCGCTCCCTCCGCCATCGAAGCCGCCGCCAGGCGGCTTCTTTCGTCAATGGGGAGCGGGGTTCGAAATCACAGACCTGTTGGCAGGTGGGCCTGCCTACTTCTTCTTGTGCGCGTGCACCTTCGCGAACATCGCATCGGTCAAGACCGACACCTTCTTCTTGCCGTGGCAGGTGGTGCATTGCGCCTTGTCCGGCATGATCAGGCCCGCCTTCTTGGCGGCGGCGGGGTCCTTCATCACCTTCACGGCCTTGTACTCGCTGCCCGGGCCATGGCAGCCCTCGCAATCCAGCACGGGGTTGAGCTTGGCGTGCTTGGAGGCGTTCCAGGATTCGAACTGGACCTTGTGGCACATCTTGCAGGCAGCGGCCCCAATGGGAGTCGGGCCTGCAGCCGAGAGCACACAGGCGCCCAGCGCGAAGCCCACCAGCAGAGAACGGATCGGAACCATGGATTCCTCCTCGGAAAGAGGCCCTCAGACTACGCCACCGGCTCCGCATCTTCACCCAACCGACAGGTCGGTAATGCTGCCGAAAGGGCAGCCCAGTCTAGACTGGAGACTGGACCCCCTTTCCGGAGCCTCCGATGCGCCTACGCCCCATCCTGGTCGCCCTCGTTTCCCTGGGACTGACGCTGGCCTGCGGCGGTGGCGGCGGCGGCGGCAACCGGACCTCCCCCAGCGGCACCCTGACCCTCCGCCTCGGTGCCGACAGTTTCCCCGGCTTCAGTCAGGCCATCGTGAGCCTTGAAAAGGTGGAGGCCTCCGTCGACGGCGGCACCTGGGTCCCCCTCGGCGACATCAAGGCCACCTTCGACCTCCTGGCCCTGCAGGGCGGAGGCAGCACCCTGGTCCTGCCGGCCAAGTCCGTGACGGCCGCCACCTACGCGCAGTTCCGGCTCACCTGGGCCACCGTCAACTATCAGTCCGTCTCCCATGTGGCGGCATACCTCATCTCGAGTGGCGGAATCGAGCAATCCCTCGCCATGCCCGCCGCCACGGTGGTGAGCGGCCCCGTGACCGTGCCCGCCAACGGGAATGTCACGGCCCAGATCATGCTGAACGGGCAGCAGATGGTGCAATCCCACGCCGGCAGTGCCTCTACCTATACCTTCCAGGCCACGGGCCGCGCTTTCGACATGGGCGCCACGGCCCGCATCACGGGGCACCTCAGTGCCGGGTCTACCCCGCTGACCGGCGTGGAGGTGTTCGCGGAGACGGTGGATGGCAGTGGCCTGGCCACGCTCCAGCGCCGGGCCTTCACGGACGCCGCCGGCAACTACGCCCTCGAGGCCCTGCCCGCCGGCGGCCTCTGGTTCCTCGTGGCCCAGCCTGTGGGCTCCCTCAGCGCCTACCCCGCCGCTGCGACTTCCGTGAACGCGACGGCCGCCACCAGCTACGCCGCGGACCTCTCCTTCAGCACTCCTCAGACCCCCGGCTCCCTCACCCTCACGGTCACGCCCGCCTCCACCGCCACCCAGGGCACCTGGGGCGAGCTGCGGCAGACGCTTGCGACGGGCCTGGGGGGTTCCCAGGTCCTCATCGTCCGCTCCCAGACCGTGGCCACGGGCGTGGCCCAGGACCAGGCCGGGTTCCTCGGCCTCGCCCCAGGCGCCTACGGCGTCACGGCCCAGCGCAGCACCTCGGGGGGCGCGCCGGTCATGAAGACCAGCGCCACCCAGTTGCTGGTGAGCGCCGGCGGCACCGCAAGCACCGTACTCACCTACCCCTGAAGTCCCGGCAGCAACCAGAGAAACGCCCGCCTTGCGGCGGGCGTTTCCGTGCTCGACGATCGGTGCTAGCCGACGATCTTCTTCATCCAGCCGTGGGGGTCGGGCGCGAGGCCGTGCTGGAGGTTGAGGAGGGCTTCGCGGAGCTTGGCGGCCACGGGGCCGGTCTCGCCGTTGTGGATGGTCCACTCGCCCTGCCGGGACTTCACCTGGCCCACGGGCGTGATGACGGCAGCAGTGCCGCAGGCAAAGGCTTCGGTCATGCGGCCTTCAGCCACGGCGGCCTTCCACTCGGCCACGCTGATCTTGCGCTCCTCTGCGCGGAAGCCCTGCTCGCGGGCCAGCTGCAGCAGGCTGTCGCGGGTGATGCCGGGCAGCAGGGTGCCGGTGAGCTCGGGCGTGACCACGACCGTCTCGCCCTTCTCCTGGTAGACGAAGAAGATGTTCATGCCGCCCATCTCCTCGATGTACTCGCGGTGGATGGCGTCGAGCCACACCACCTGGTCGCAGCCCTGATCCTTGGCCTGGCTCTGGGCCACGAGGCTGGCCGCGTAGTTGCCGGCGCACTTGGCGAAGCCAGTGCCACCGGGCGCGGCGCGGACATATTCATCGGAGATCCAGACCGTCACCGGCTTCACGCCGGCGGGGAAGTAGGCGCCGCTGGGGCAGGCCATCAGAAGGAAGAGGTACTCGTTGCTGGCGTGGACGCCCAGCGCGGCCTCGGTGCCGATCATGAGGGGGCGCATGTAGAGGCTCTCGCCCACGGCGCCGGGCACCCAGGCCTGGTCCTGCGTGATCAGGGCCTTGGCGGCCTCCAGGAAGCGGGCCTCCGGCAGTTCGGGCATGGCCAGGCGGGCGGCGGACTTGTTGAAGCGCTGGGCATTGGCCTCGGGCCGGAAGGAGGCGATGCTACCGTCCTTCTGCTTGTAGGCCTTGAAGCCCTCGAAAATGGCCTGGCCGTAGTGCAGCACGGAAGACGCCGGAGACATCTCGATGGGGCCGTAGGCCTTCAGCACGCCCTTGCCCCAGCCCTGGCCTTCCTTGTAGGGGATCACCACCATGTGGTCGGAGAACACCTGCCCGAAGCGGAGGTTGGTCATGAGCTTGGCGCGCTGCTCGGGACTGGCGGCATGATCCGAGGGGCGGATCTCGAGGGTGGGAGTGGACATCGCAGTGCTCATGGGTGCTCCTTGGAGGGGGATGGCCAGGTCCGGGTCAGGCCCGGTGGATCAGTTGACCCAGGCGCGCGATGGCGTCCCGGGTGGTCGCGGGGTCGTGCGTGGAGAAGTTCAGGCGGAGACAGTTGGTGCCCCGGCCGTCGGCGAAGAAGAGGGGGCCCGGCGCGAACCCGATGCCGTGCTGCAGGGCATCGCGGTGCAGATCGAGGGCCGAGTAGCCTTCGGGCATCACCACCCACAGGTGCATGCCGCCTTTCGGCTCGGAGACCTGGGTGCCCCCGGGGAAATGCTCGGCCAGGGCCTCGACCATGGCGTCGCGGCGCTCCTTGAGGGCGCGGCGCACGCGGGCCAGATGGCGGCGGAAGCCACCCGTGTCGAGGAAGCGGGCCACCACCGCCTGCATGAGCGGCGGCTGGGCGATGGTCTGAACTTCCTGGATGGGGGCCATGCGTCGGAGCAGGTCGTCCCTGGCGATGAGGTAGCCCAGGCGCAGGCCGGCCGCCAGCGATTTGGAGAAGCTCCCCAGGTGGATGACATGGTCGGCGCCTTCGAGCCGCCGGAAGGGCGGCAGGGAGTTTCCGGAGAAGCGCAGATCGCCATACGCCGAATCCGTCACGAGAATCACGCCGTGGGCCCGCGTCAGCGCCAGCACCCGCTCCCGGCGGGCCTTGGACTGGGTCATGCCCGTGGGGTTGTGGAAGCTGGGCACCGTGAAGAGCAGCTTGGCCTCGCTGCGCTGGAGGGCCGAGGCCAGGCGCTCCGGATCCAGGCCCTGACGGTCCACGGGTACGGGCACAGCCTCGCGGCCCAGGGCGCGGATGAGGGCCAGGATGCCCACATAGCAGGGGCTTTCCACCAGCACGCGGTCGCCGGGCACCGTGAAGGATTCCAGGGCCAGGGCCAGGCCGGACTGCGCCCCGGGGATGGCGCGGATGCCCCAGCCTTCGTCGATGGGCTCGCCCTCCGAGGCCAGCCAGCGGCCCACGGCGTCCAGGTAGGGCGCGTAGCCCGCGGGGGCGGAGTAGACCCAGGCCTCGGAGCCGAGGTCCTTCAGCACCTGGGCCGTGATGCGCCGGAGCTGTTCGCCAGGCAGCAAGTCCGAGGGGATGAAGCCCGCGGAAAAGCTCACCAGATGCCGGTCCTGGACCCGCTCCAGGGTCTCGCCCAACCAAGAGCCCAGCTCCCCGTCGTGGACCAGCAGCGGAGAGCCCTCAAAGGGGAATTCGCTGGTGGAGCGCAGGCCCGGGGCTTCCGGCAGACGCGGCGCCACGAAGCTGCCCCGCCCCTGCACGGTCTGGATCCAGCCCGTGCGCTTGAGCCCCGCCAGGGCCTTCAGGACCGTCAGGCGATGGACCCCCCAGCGCTGGGCCAGCTCGGGGACGGCGGGCAGCCGTGTGCCGGGCCGCCACTCGCCCTGCTGGATGAGGCCACGAAGCCGCCGCTGCAGCTGCAGATACAAGGGGCTGGAGGCGCCCGGGTCGAGGGTGGGATCGAGAACCATCCCCATCAGGATGGGCCGATCCCCAAGCTGTTTCAAAGAAAGACGACGAAATTCACAGTCCAGAACAGACCATTGGCCGGGGGTTCGAGGGTTCCGCTCCCTCCCTAGACCACCGTAGACCAGTCACCGGCCTCAACCTCCGCCCGTTCTGGGCGTCCATAATGGTGCCCCGGAGGTTCCATGCGCCCCCTCAGACTGCCCGCCGCCCTGCTCTCCCTGGCCCTGCTGGGGGCCTGCAGCAGCTACCAGGTGACCTACGACTACGATGTGACTGCGTCCTATGGGCGCTACCGGACCTTCGATTACTACACCTCCAAGAAGGGTACGGGCGGCACCACCAGCCTCATGGACAAGCGGGTGCGCGCCGCCGTGGAGAAGGAGCTCCAGGCCAAGGGCTTCGCCATGGAGACCAAGGCGGATCCGGACTTCCTCGTGACCTACTACCCCATCGTGCAGGAACGGAGGTACCGCACCACCACCCATGTCGGCTGGGGCTGGGGCTACCGGCCGATCTACGGGCGCATCGGCACCTCCACCAGCCAGGTGCACCACTACAAGGAAGGCAGCATCGTCATCGAGATCGTGGATTTCAAGAGCAACCAGATGATCTGGCAGGGCGCCGCGGCGGGCGCCCTCACGGGCCTGGACAACCCCGAGGATGCCGACGAGGTCGTGCCGAGGGCGGTTCGCGACATCCTCGCCAAGTTCCCGCCGAAGTAACTTCGGAAGCGTAAACTGAGAGTTCTCAACGAGGAGCTCTCATGGCCCAGATCACCCTCAAAGGCACCCCCCTCCACACCTCCGGCGAGCTGCCGAAGGTGGGGTCCGCGGCTCCGGCCTTCACGCTGGTGCGCACCGATCTCTCTGAAGTCTCCGGCAAGGACCTCACCGGCCAGCGCGTGGTGCTGAACATCTTCCCCAGCCTGGACACGCCCACCTGCGCCGCCAGCGTGCGCAAGTTCAACGCCCGCGCCAACGAGAAGCCCAACACCACCATCCTCTGCATCAGCGCCGACCTGCCCTTCGCCCAGAAGCGCTTCTGCGGTGCCGAGGGCCTGGACAATGTGGTGCCCGCCTCCACCTTCCGCAGCGCCGACTTCGGCAAGACCTACGGCGTCACCATGACGGACGGCCCCCTCAAGGGCCTGCTCGCCCGCGCCGTGGTGGTGGTCGATGGCGCCGGCAAGGTGGTGCATACCGAACTCGTTCCCGAGATCGCGCAGGAACCCGACTACAACGCCGCACTCGCCGTGCTGTAGGCACCCTTCCGCTTCCAGAAAGGGCGGCCCCGAGGCCGCCCTTTCTGTTACTGGATGCGGTCCATCCTGCGGAGCTCGGGCACCTTCCAGGCGGTGGCGGCCACCACCAGCAGGGTCATGCAGCCGCCGAAGACCACCGAGGGCACCAGGCCCAGGAGCCGGGCGGCCAGACCGCTCTCGAAGGCCCCGATCTCGTTGCTGGAGCCGATGAAGACCTGGTTCACCGAGGACACCCGGCCCAGCATGTGCTCCGGCGTGAGGGTCTGGACCAGGGTGGCCCGCAGCACCACGCTGACATTGTCCACAGCCCCGCTGGCGGCCAGCGCCAGCAGGCTCAGGAGGAAGCTCCGGCTCAGCGCGAAGGCGATCATGGCCACGCCGAAGGCGCCCACACAGAGCAGCAGGGTCCGCCCCGCCCGGCGCAGGGGCGGCCGGTGGGCCAGGGTGATGCCCATGAGCACCGAACCCGCGGCCGGGGCGGCGCGCAGGATGCCGAGGCCCTGAGGTCCCACCTGGAGGATCTCCTTGGCGAACACGGGCAGCACGGCCACTGCCCCGCCGAAGAGCACGGCGAAGAGGTCGAGGCTGATGGCCCCCAGCAGCAGACGCCGCGAGAACACGAAACGCAGGCCCTCGCCCAGGCTCTGGAGGATGGACCCCACCCGCGGCGCCACCATCCGCGGCGCGTAGCGGACGGCGAACATGCCCAGGAGCCCACCCGTCATCAGCGCCATCACCAGGAAATGGGCCGTCACCGGGCCGCGCCAGGCATAGACCAGTCCTCCCAGGGCCGGGCCGAGCACCATGCCCGAGTGGAAGACGGCCACGCGCCAGGTGGAGCCGTTCGCATAGAGTTCCTTGGGCAGCAGGTCCGTGCCCAGGGCCACATTGGCCGGGCGGTAGAAGGCCCGCATGATGCCCGTGAGGAAGATGATCCCGTAGATGGGCCCGACCGCCTTGGCCAGGGGCCCGACCTGGAACTGCCAGCTGAACCCCCAGAGCAGGGCCGAGCAGAGGGCGAGCCCCAGGGTCGAGGCCATGCAGAGGCGCAGGCGGTTCATCCGGTCCGCCGCGTGGCCGCCGAACAGCGCCAGGGCCAGAAAGGGCAGCGCTTCGGACAGCCCCACCAGCCCCAACGCCAAGGGATCCCCCGTGCGGTCGTAGACCTGCCAGCCCACCACCACGCCCTGCATCTGAAGCCCCAGGGTGACGAGACCCATGGAGGCGATGAACCAGCGGTAGCTTCCGTCCCTCAGGGCCGCGTAGGGGTCGTGGGGGGTGCCGGCCTCAGCCACGGTTCACTCGTACCGCAGGGCGTCGATCACATCCAGCTTCGCGGCCTTCACGGCGGGCAGGAAGCCGGCCGCCACGCCCACCACCCCGGAGAAGCCCAGGCCCAGGGCCACGGCCCAGGTTTCGGTCACGGCGGGCACCTGGAACTTCTGGAGGATGAACACGGCCGTGTACGCGAATCCGATCCCGATGACGCCGCCCAGCACGGAGAGCACGATGGCCTCGATGAGGAACTGCCAGAGGATGCTCCGCTGGGTGGCGCCCAGGGCCCGGCGGATGCCGATCTCCCGGGTGCGCTCAGTGACGCTCACCAGCATGATGTTCGAGATGCCGATGCCGCCCACCACCAGAGAGATGCTGGCGGCCACGGCCAGCAGGGCCGTGAGGATGCCCGCCTGCTGGCTCTGCATCTGCACGATGTCGTCCTGCTTGCGGATCTGGAAGGGGTTGTCGTCCTTGGGCGCCACCTTCATGCGCTGGCGCAGAAGGGCCGTGACCTCGGCTTCGGCCAGCTCGGCCTTTCCCTCCTGGGCGCTGACCATGATGCGCTGGATCTTGTCGCGCCCCATGATCTTGCGCATGACCGTGGTGTAGGGCGCCACGATGAGGTCATCCTGGTCGCCCCACATGCCGGCGCCCTTCTTCTCCAGCACGCCGACCACCTGGAAGGGCAGCGCGCCCACCCGCACGGTCTGGCCCACGGGGTCCTCGCCATTGGGGAAGAGGTTGTCCTTCACGGTCTGGCCGATGACGCAGACCTTGGCCATGCCGCGGACTTCGGTGTCGGTGAAGAAGCGCCCGTTCTCAACTTCCCAGCCCCGGATCTGGAGGAACTCGGGGCCGGTGCCCTGGACCTGGGTGACATAGTTGCTGTTCTGGAAGATGATGGGCCGCGTGGTCTGGACCTGGGCGGAGGCCGCCACCACGCTGCTCTGTGCGAGCTCCTGCTGGATCAGGGGAGGGTCGCTTTCCAGCAGGATGTCCGCGCTGCCCATGGCCGACGGGCCGAAGCGGTTTCCGCCGCTGCCGGGGAAGATGGTCAGCATGTTGGAGCCCATGTTCTGGATCAGGGCGATGGAGGCCCGCTTCGAACCCTCGCCGATGCCGATCATGGCGATGACCGCCCCCACGCCCACGATGATGCCGAGCATGGTGAGAAACGCGCGCATCTTGTTGCGCGTGATGGCGAACAGCGCGAGCTTGATGAACTCCAGGAACCGCATGGATCCTCCCGGCTAGCGCCGTCCGCCCTGGCCGCCCGGCGTGGCCGCCGCGCCGTTGGCCTGCTTGGTGTTTTCGACACCCACCAGGATCTGCAGGCCCTCCTGGAGGCCCTCGCCGGTCACTTCGGTAAACTGGCCGTCGGTGATGCCGGCCTTCACCACCAGGGCCTTGGGCTTGCCGTTCTCCAGCACCCAGATGCGGTCCTCCCGCCGGGCCACCAGGCCGCCCTTGCTGCCGGTGGTGCTCTGGGCACCGGGCCGGGGACCACCGCCCATCGTCATGGGCTGGCCCAGGCGCGGACCATCGGCCTTCTTCTCATCCTTGATGAAGGCCGACGGGTTGAACCGCAGGGCGGAGTTCGGCACCCGCAGCACATCCTTGCGCTGGTTGGTGACGATGGTGACATTGGCCGTCATGCCCGAGCGCAGGGCCAGGGTGCCGGTGAACTTCGGGCCGCCGAGCTGGCTGGCGCCGCCGGGGATCCGGGCCAGGGCCTTCGGATCGCCCACAGGAGCCTGGGCCGTGGCAGCCGTGGGACGCACCTGGTCGGTTCTGCCCTGCCCCGCCTGGCGCTCCTTGAACCGCTTCAGGAAGTCCGCCTTGGTGGTACCCGCCGGCAGGCGGTCCTTCATGCGCTCCCAGGCCTTTTCGGGGTCGGGGGCACCCTGCCCCGCGGCAGGTGCCACGGCGGATTCCGCGCCACGGGCATGGCCGCCGGCGGCCTGGGCAGAGCCCTGGGCCTCTTCGCCGGAGCCGGGAAGAGGCTCGTTGGGAACGATCATCTCCACGACATAGTTCACGACATTCTGGGTCGTGATCGGCTCCTGCCGGACCAGGCTCACGGTGGCGCCGAACTGGCGGTCGGGCAGGCTGTCCACCGTGAAGAAGGCGCGCTGCCCCACCTTCACTTCGTCGATGTCCGATTCGCCGATGGAGACCTGGACCTTCATCTTCGACAGGTCCTGGGCGATCTGGAAGAGGTTGGGCGTGCTGAAGCTGGCGGCCACGGTCTGGCCCACATCCGCGAGCCGGGAGATGACGACGCCATCCACCGGAGCCGTGATGTTGCAGTAGCCGAGGTTGGCCTTGGCGCGCTCCAGGGAGGCCTTGGCGTTCTCGTAGCTGGCCACGGCAGTCTGGTAGGCCACCTGCTTGGCCTCGAGATCCTGGTCCGCCAGCAGCTTTTCCGCCGCCAGGCGCTTGGCGCGCTCGTACTGGCGCCGGGCGTCATCCATGCTCGCCTTGGCCCGGTCCATGCCGGCTTCGGCGTCCTTCAGCTGGGTCTCCCAGATGGTCGGATCGATCTGGGCGATGAGCTGGCCTTTCTTCACGATGCTGTTGTAGTCCACATAGAGGGCCGAGATCACCCCGGACACCTGGGTGCCCACGGCCACCTGCACCACCGGGCTCACCGCGCCCGTGGCATTGATCCGCTGGGTGATGTTGCCCTTGTCCAGCTTGGCCTGACGCCACTTCACTTCATCCTTGGGCCGCGTGAGGGCGTAGCCGGCTCCCGCCGCCACCACCGCGACGCCAATGCCAAGAACGATCCAGGTGTTCCGCTTCATGCGCCGCGCTCCGAATCTCAAAGGGCCGGGCAGGGCCCAGCCTTAAACCTTCGCATAACGATGTATGGACCGCCAGATCAGGTTCCCGGTTGAGGCGGAAATTCCAGAATCAGCGAATCAGGCCGAGCCCCTCGACCAGGGCGCGTCGGGCGAACCCATCTGCAAGGAAATACTGGAGAAAGCCGCCAGCAAGGACGATGCCGGCGGCCACCAGCACCGTGGCGCCGGCCAGGGGGGCGTGCACGGCCGGGCGATCCGAGGCCAGGCGCTCCGCCTCGGCGCTGGGGGCCTGGAGGAAGAGGGCCACGAGGAAGCGCAGGTAGTAATAGGCGGACACCAGACTCGCCAGCACGCCCAGGATGGCCAGGCCCACATGGCCCGTGCCCACCAGCTCACGGAAGATCATGTACTTGCCGTAGAAGCCACCCAGGGGCGGGATGCCCGCCAGGCTCAGCATGAACACGGCGGCGGCGAAGCCCATGGCGGGCCGCTTCCAGCCCAGGCCCCGCAGATCCTCGAAGGTGGTGTGCTCGCCCACCAGGCCGAAGGCCGTCAGCAGGCCGAAGGCGCCCAGGTTCATGGCCAGGTAGATGACCAGGTAGAACAGCACGCCCGTGTGGGCGGCGGGGGTGCCGGCCACGAAGCCGAGCATCAGGTAGCCTGCGTGGCTGATGCTGGAATAGGCCAGCATGCGCTTCACATTGGACTGCACCAGGGCGGTGAGGTTGCCCACCACCAGGGTGGCCACGGCCAGCACGGCCACCACGGCCTGCATCTTCACGCCCACGGCGCTCAGGGGTGCCAGGCTGCCGGGGAAGATGCGGAGCAGGGCGATGAAGGCCACGCCCTTGGTGGCCACGGACATGAAGCCGGCGATGGGATGGGGCGAAGCCTCATAGGCGTCCGGCGTCCACTGATGGAAGGGCACGGCGGAAACCTTGAAGAGGAAGCCCAGCAGCAGGAGGGCCGCGCCTGCCAGCACCAGCGGATCCAGGGCCAGTCCCTGGGCCTTGAGGATGACGGCGGCGGTGGTCAGATCGAGGCTGCCACTCAGGCCGTAGATCAGCACGCCGCCCATGAGGAAGCAGCTGGAGGCCACGGCCCCGGTGATGAAGTACTTCATGCCGCCTTCGGCGCTCTGGGGCCGCGCCCGCACGGTGCCCACCAGGGCGTAGAGCGGCACGCTGAAGAGCTCGAGGCCCAGGAACAGGGCCACGAAGTGCGTCGTGGAGGCGAAGAGCATCATGCCCACCACGGAGAAGAGCAGCAGGGAGAGGCTCTCCCCCTTCACCCAGCCTTCCTGGTGGAAGTGGTCCCAGCTCTGGAGGATGGTGAGGGCCGCGGCCACCAGCAGGAAGATGCCGGTGAACTGGGACAGGCGGTCCATGCGGAGCTGGAAGAAACTGGGCTGGGCGCCGGTCTGCCAGAGGTCAGTCAGGTACCAGAAGCTCGCGCCTACGGCCAACAGGGCCGTGCCGTACATGACGGCCCGGATCCACTTGGCGGTGGCCTGATCCTTGTCGAGGGACATGAGGGGGATCAGGCAGGCGCCGAGGGCCGGGAGGATCAGCGGCAGCAGGGCCGCCCACTGGCTGGGAGTGAGGCTCATCAGTGCACCTCGTGGGCGGCGGAGGATTCAGAAGCCGCGGGAGCTTCATGGGCTTGGGCCCCGGCGGGCGCCGGCGCTTCATGGACGGCCGGCCTCAGGACGAAGGTCCGGGGCGCCGGAGCCTTGATGTCCTGCAGCAGCGAGGCCACGGGGGCTTCACTGGCGACCATGAAGGTCTTCGGATGGACGCCCATCCACACGATAAGCACCACCAGGGGCAGCATCACCGCGATCTCCCGCGCATTCAGGTCGCTGTGCAGGTGGTGGGTGCCGCTGTCCTCGTCCTTGTTTTCGGGGCCCCAGAAGACCCGCATGAACATCCAGAGCATGTAGACCGCGCCCAGCAGCACGCCCGAGGTGGCGAGGCAGGCATAGAGCCGGCCCCAGCCGAAGCCGGAGAGGAAGGTGCCGTTGAGGATCCAGAACTCGCCCACGAACCCGTTGGTCAGCGGCAGGCCGATGGAACTCAGCGTGACGATCATGAAGAAGGTGGTGAACACGGGCATCTTCGTCACCACGCCGCCGAAGTCGGCGATCATGCGCGTGTGGGCCCGGTCGTAGAGCATGCCCACCAGGAGGAAGAGCGCGCCGGTGCTGATGCCGTGGTTGAGCATCTGGAGCATGGCGCCCTGGGTGCCGATGACGGTCATGGACGCGAGGCCCAGCATCACGAAGCCCATGTGGCTCACGGAGGAGTAGGCCACCAGCTTCTTGATGTCGCGCTGCACCATGGCCACCAGCGCGCCGTAGACGATGGCGACGACGCTGAGGAGGGCGATGGGCTGGGCGTAGTGCATCGCCGCCTGGGGGAACATGGGGATGGCGAAGCGGATGAAGCCGTATCCGCCCAGCTTCAGCAGCACGCCAGCGAGGATGACCGAACCGGCCGTGGGCGCCTGCACATGGGCGTCCGGCAGCCAGGTGTGGAGCGGGAAGAGGGGCACCTTGATGGCGAAGGCCACCGCGAAGGCGACGAACAGCCAGCACTGGACGCCGAAGGGCAGCGCCGAGGCGGCCTGGGCCATCACGGCGGGATTGAAGCCGCCGGCCTTGTTGGCCAGGTAGAGCAGCGCCACCAGCCAGAGCAGCGAACCGCTCAGGGTGTAGAGGAAGAACTTGTTGGCGGCGTAGCGGCGCTCACCGCCGCCCCAGACCCCGATCATGAAGTACATCGGGATCAGCATGGCCTCCCAGAAGAGGTAGAAGAAGAACAGGTCCTGGGCCATCAGGGCGCCCAGCATGCCGGTCTCGAGCAGGAGGAACAGGGCCGCGAAGGTGCCGATGCGGTCCTTCAGGCTGTTCCAGGTGCCCAGCATGGTGAGGGGCACGAGGAAGGTCGTGAGGATGACGAGCCAGAGGTTCAGGCCATCCACGGTCAGGGAGTAGTCCACCGGCAGGTTCACGAGGGTGAACCAGGGGGCGCGCTCGACGAGGACCGCGCCGGTCGCTCCGTGGCCCAGCAGCCAGGCGAGGCTCAGGATGAAGACGCCCAGGGCGCCCAGGAACCCGAGCAGCCGGGCCAGCTTGCCCAGGGAGTGCGGCAGGGCCATCAGCACGAACCCCAGCAGGGTCGGCGCGAAGACCAGGAAGGTGAGGGGATGGGAGTTCAGCCAGGTCATCGCCCCACCTACTTCAGGAAGACATAGAGGAGGACCGCGGCCCCCAGCGCCATGCTGAGCGCGTAGTTGCGCACCCGGCCGGTCTGGAAGAGGGCGGTGAAGTCCCCGAACACCCGGGCCAGCGCGCCCGGCAGGTTCACGCCCACGCCGTCGATGATGATCACATCGAAGAGCTTCCACAGCACATTGCCGAACCAGCGGATGGGGCGGAGCAGGTAGAGCTCCACGCCCTCATCCACGAAGTACTTGTTCAGCAGCAGGCTGTGGACGAAGGGGAACTTCGCGGCGAAGGCCAGTTCCCAGGCCGGGCCGTCCTTATACTTCGACCAGCCCAGGAAACCGAAAAGCAGGCCCAGGGTCGTGGAAATAAGGGCGAGCAGGACCGCCGGCCCCTCGTGGTGCCCGTGGGCGCCATGGGTCTGGCCGTAAGTCAGGGCGGAGTTCAGCCATTCGCCGATCCGGAAGTGGCCGCCGAAGGCCTCGGGCACGCCCCAGAAGCCCCAGAGCAGGGAGCCCACGGCCAGCACCATGAGCGGCACCGTCATGGTGAGCGGGCTTTCGTGGGCGTGCTCATAGGCGTGGTGATCGCGGGGCTCGCCCCAGAAGGTCAGGGCCATAAGGCGCCACATGTAGAAGCTGGTGCAGCAGGCGCCGATCACGCCGATCACCCAGAGGATCGGGGACTTCAGGTAGGCCAGATAGAGGATCTCGTCCTTGCTGAAGAAGCCCGAAGTGCCCGGAAAGCCCATGATGGCGACGGTGCCGGCCACCATGGTGAGGAAGGTGATCTTCGTCTTGGTCTTCAGCCCGCCCATCTTGAACAGGTCCTGCTCGTGGTGCATGGCGTGGATCACGCTGCCGGCGCCGAGGAAGAGGAGGGCCTTGAACCAGGCGTGGGTGAAGACATGGAAGAAGCCCGCCGCGAAGCCCGCCGCGCCCAGGCCCAGGAACATGTAGCCCAGCTGGGAGACGGTGGAGTAGGCCAGCACCTTCTTGATGTCGCGCTGGAAGAGGCCGATGGTGGCCGCAAAGAGCGCCGTGGCCGCGCCCACCCAGGCCACCACGGTCATCGTGATGGGGGCCAGGGTGAAGACGGGCGCCAGGCGGCAGATCATGTAGATGCCGCTGGTCACCATGGTGGCGGCGTGGATGAGGGCGCTGACGGGCGTCGGGCCCGCCATGGCGTCCGGCAGCCAGAGATAGAGGGGCAACTGGGCGCTCTTGCCTGTGGCGCCCACGAAGAGCATCAGGGTGGCGAAGGTGAGGACGCCGAAGCCCACTTCGGGGGCCAGGTGGCCGGACTGGGTCAGGATGTCGGAGATGGTCAGCGTGCCGAAGGCGGCGAAGAGCACCAGCATGCCGATGGAGACGCCCAGGTCGCCCACGCGGTTGGTGAGGAAGGCCTTCAGGCCCGCCTGGGGCGCGAAGTCCGTCTCGTAGTAGTAGCCGATGAGCAGGTAGGAGCAGAGGCCCACGCCCTCCCAGCCCACGAACATCAGCGGCAGGCTGGAGCCCATGATCAGGGTGAGCATGAAGAACACGAAGAGGTTCAGGTAGCTGAAGAACCGGGCGTAGCCCTCATCCCCGTGCATGTAGCCCACGGAGTAGAGGTGGATGAGGAAGCCGATGCCCGTGACGATAAGCATCATGGTGCCGCTGAGGGAATCGATGACCAAGCCGAAGGGGACACTCAGGGTCCCGGTGGCCATCCACTCGCCGTAGCTCAGGGCGAGGCGGTGGTCCGGCATGCTCTTCATGGCGAAGAAGGCCGAGGTGGCCAGCACCAGGGAGCCCAGCACCACGCCGAGGCCGACGACGGTGACGGCGCCCTTGCCGGCGCGCTTGCCCAGCAGGCCGTTGAAGGCCGCGCCCAGCAGGGGGAGGATCGGAATGAGCCAGTAATACTTGTTCATCGCATCCTCACTGCTTCAGGCTGGCGGCCCGGTCCGAGTCGGTGGTGTCCCGGTGACGGTAGAGGCCGATGATCAGCGCCAGACCAATGGCCGCTTCGCAGGCGGCCACGGCGATGATGAAGAGGTAGAACACCGTGGCCTGGGCATCCCCGCTCCGGAAGCGGGCGAAAGCCAGCAGGGCCACATTGGCGGCGTTGAGCATCAGCTCGACACCCATGAACTGCATGATCAGGGTGCGGCGCAGCAGCACCGTGGCCAGCCCCAGGGCGAAGAGCAGGAGGGCCACCACCAGGTATCCCTGGAGGCCGCCGTGGAGGATCGCGTCCATGCCGGTCATCGCTGGCTCCTCACAGATTCCGCTTGGTCAGCGCCACGGCGCCGATCATGGCCGCCAGCAGCAGCAGGCCCGCCACTTCGAACCCCAGCAGGTGGTCGGCGAAGAGCGTCGAGCCCACAGCCTGCAGGCTCATGGCTCGAGGCAGCTCCCCGCCCCTCGTCGCCAGGTCCTTCAGGCCACCGGAGGCCAGTACCAGCTTCACGGCGCCGAAGGCCATGGCCGCGAGCAGGGCCAGGGACAGCCAGCGTTGGATGGGGTGGGCCACCTCGGCCTTCTCCTCTTCATGGCTGTTCAGCATCATGATCACGAAGAGCACCAGCACCATGATGGCGCCGGTATAGACGATGATCTGGAAGGCCGCAGCCACGGGGTTGGCCAGCAGCACGAAGAGGCCCGCCACGCCGAAGAAGGCGGCCACCATGCAGAGGCCTGCCATGACGACATTCTTCTGGAGCAGCATCCCCAGGGCACCCAGGAGCGTGATGAGGGCGAAGGTGATGAACATGGCCTCTCCTTACATCGCGATCGTGCGGCGCGGCACGGAGGGGGTGGGGTCCTGGCTGATGGCTTCCTTGCCGTCGGTTTCGGCGTAGGTGTTCATCAGGTCCCACTTGCCGAACTTCATGGAGAGCCGGTCGTAGGCGGCCACTTCGTAGTCGTTGCGAAGCCAGATGGCATCCTTGGGACAGGCCTCCTCGCACATGCCGCAGTAGATGCAGCGGAGCATGTCGATGCTGAACTTGGCCGGCCGCTTCTCCTCGAAGCCCTGGGTGTAGGTCAGGTCGCTGAATTCCTCGGCCTCGATGCTGATGCAGCGGGCGGGGCAGGCTTCCTGGCACATGAAGCAGGCCACGCACTTGATGGCGCCGTCCTCGAACCGCTTCAACTCATGGAGGCCTCGGTAGCCCGCGGGCATCTCCTTCTTCATGTCCGGGTACTGGATCGTGTAGCGCTTCGCGGTGGAGGTGAAGAGCTGCCGGAGAAAGTGCTGGAAGGTGATGCCCATGCCCTTCAGCACCGGCCACACATAGGTGCGGTCCAGCCAGCTCAGCTCGACCTTCTTGACCAGGACACCCATCGCGAACTCCTCAGTGTCCCTGGCTCATGCGCCAGGCGTGGAAGACCAGGTTGGCCATGGAGAGCGGCAGCATCACCTTCCACCCGAGATGCATGAGCTGGTCGTAGCGGAACCGCGGCAGCGTCCACCGGATCCAGACGAAGACCCAGGCGAAGAACAGCATCTTCAGCAGGAAGCTGGCGACGGACAGCATCACCGCCGGGTCCTTCACGAAGGGCACCTGCCAGCCGCCGAAGTAGAGGGTGGCGATGAGGGCCGAGGCCGTCATCAAGTGGCAGTACTCCGACAGGGCCAGCAGGCTGAACTTCATGCTGCCGTATTCGGTGTTGAAGCCCGCCACGATCTCGCTCTCGCCCTCGGCGAAGTCGAAGGGCAGGCGGTTGGTCTCGGCGAACATGCAGGTGAAGAACACGACGAAGCCCAGGGGCTGGCGGACGATGTTCCAGGCCCAGGGCAGATGGCCCTGGGAGGTGATGATGTCGGAGGGGTCGTAGCCGCCGGCGGTCATGAAGATGGTGACCACGGCCAGGCTCATGCCGATCTCGTAGCTGACCATGGTCGCGGAGGCCCGCATGCCGCCGAGGATCGACCACTTGTTGTTGCTCGACCAGGCCGCCACCAGCACGCCATAGACCGCCATGCCGCCGATGGCCAGGGGATAGAGCATCCCCATGCCGTTGCCGGGATCCAGCAGCGCCATGTGGTAGGTCTGGCCGCCGCTCACGAAGCTGCGCCCGAAGGGGATCACGGCGAAGCCCATGAGGGCCGGCACGAAGGCCAGGAAGGGCGCCAGCCAGAAGAGGGCCTTGTTCGCGTCGTGGGGGACCAGATCCTCCTTGAAGAAGAACTTGATGCCATCTGCCACGGGCTGCGCGAGGCCGATGATCTTGATCTTCCCGAAGAGGGCCGCCCGGTTGGGACCGATGCGGTCCTGGATCATGGCCGCGCCTCGGCGCTCCACCCAGGTCCAGACGGCCGCCAGCGAAAAGACGCCACCGAAGACGATGACGAGTTTCGCCACCATCCAGGCGGTGGCAGGCGTGGTATGCAGCAGGCTCGCAAGCTTGTCCATGGGCGGCTTCCCGGCAGGGCCACCCGCGGGGAGGCCCAACCCATCGAGCCTATCAGACCAACGCCCTTCCCGACACGGAGGGAAAGAACCCGGGCGGCGCCGATGCGACCTGGGTCACAGCCCCGGTCAAGGCCCGCGCTTGAGCCGCAGGTAAAAGAATCGGTGGTCCGGTTCTCCCGCAGCGGGGCCGCCTCAGGAAAATTCCAGGTGCAGCCTGCGATTTCTCAGCCTTTCGCCTCGATCTTGCTCCACGAATCCTTCAATCCCACGGTCCGGTTGAACACGGGCGTGCCGGGCCGGCCGTCCGGGTCCACCGCGAAATAGCCCGTGCGCTCGAACTGGAACCGCTCGCCGGGACGGGCGTCCCGGAGGCTGGGTTCGAGGCGGGCATCGGTGAGCACCTCGAGGCTGGCCGGGTTCAAGAGGGCCTTCCAGTCCTGGCCCTCGGCCACATCCATGGGATCTTCCTGGGTGAAGAGGGGCTCGTAGAGCCTCACTTCGGCCTTCACGGCATGGGGCGCGCTCACCCAGTGCAGGGTGCCCTTCACCTTGCGGCCGTCGGGCGCGTTGCCGCCCTTGCTGGCGGCATCCCACTCGCAGCGCAGCTCCACCACATTCCCGGCGGCGTCCTTGACGACCTCGCGGCAGGTCACGAGGGCCGCTCCGCGAAGGCGCACCTCCGCGCCCGGGGCCAGGCGGAACCACCTCTTGGGGGCTTCCTCGCGGAAGTCGTCCTGGTCGATGAAGAGCTCCCGGGTGAAGGGCAGCCGGCGGGTCCCCATGGCCGGGTCATCCGGATGGTTGGCCACCTCGACCTCGAAGGCCTCAGCATCCGTCATGTTGGTGATGACCACCTTCAGGGGGCGCAGCACGGCCATGCGGCGGGGCGCCCGCTTCTCCTGGTCTTCCCGGATGCAGAACTCCAGCAGGCCCACGTCGGCCACCATGTCCCGCTTGGCCACGCCCACCCGCTCGGCGAAGGCCCGCACGGCCTCGGGCGTGTAGCCCCGGCGGCGCAGGCCGCAGATGGTGGGCATGCGGGGGTCGTCCCAGCCTCGGACCACGCCGTCCTGCACCAGCTGGAGGAGGCGGCGCTTGCTCATCACCGTGTAGGTGAGGTTCAGGCGCGCGAACTCGATCTGGCGCGGCAGGGGCCGCTGGAAGAACTTCCCTTCGACATCCTGCTCCAGGAACCACTCGTAGAGGGGCCGGTGGTCCTCGAACTCCAGGGTGCAGATGGAGTGGGTGATGGTCTCGAGGGCGTCCGACACGCCGTGGGCGTAGTCGTACATGGGGTAGATGCACCAGGTGTCGCCGGTGCGGTGGTGGTGGGCCCGGCGGATGCGGTACATGAGCGGGTCGCGCAGGTTCATGTTGCCGCTCGCCATGTCGATCTTGGCGCGCAGCACCTTCGAGCCGTCCGGGAACTCGCCCGCCTTCATGCGGCGGAAGAGGTCCAGGTTCTCCTCGGGGCTGCGGTCGCGGTACGGACTGGGCCGCCCCGGCACATGGAAGTTGCCGCGGTACTCACGGATCTCCGCCTCCGTCAGATCGCAGACATAGGCCCTGCCCTGCTGGATGAGGTACTCCGCGTAGTCATAGAGGAAGGGGAAGTAGTCCGAGGCGTAGTGTTCGCCCTTCCACTGGAAGCCCAGCCACTGGACATCCTCGCGGATGGAGTCCACATATTCGACATCCTCCTTCACGGGGTTGGTGTCGTCGAAGCGCAGGTTGGTGGCGCCGCCGTAGGCCTTCGCCAGGCCGAAGTTCAGGCAGATGCTCTTGGCGTGGCCGATGTGCAGATAGCCGTTGGGCTCCGGCGGGAACCGCGTGAGCACCCGCCCCCCGTGCTTGCCCGAGGCGCGGTCGGCCTCGACGATCTCCTCGATGAAGTGGAGCTTCTTGGGTTCGGGAATCGGCAGGTCAGCGGACATCGGGGCTCACAGGATGCAAACCTCAAAGATACCCGCTGGCCGGCTCCCCCCGGTAATGGTCATCCCAGCCCCGCCGCCACCTGCGTCGCGCGCTCGATGCCGCGGGCCACGACGGAGCGGATGCGGCCGTCCTCCAGGACCATCAAACCGGCGATGGTGCAACCCGCGGGCGTGGTGACCTCATCCTTGAGGGCCGCAGGGTGCCGGCCGGTTTCCAGCACCATGGAGGCGGCCCCCAGCGTCATCTGGGCGGCCAGTTCCAGCGCCACGGCCCGGGGCAGGCCACACTGGACGCCGCCTTCGGCCAGGGACTCGAGGATCACGAACATGAAGGCCGGGCCGCTGGCGCTGAGACCCGTGACGGCGTCCATGTGCTTCTCGTCCAGGTCCATGACCCGGCCCAGGGGCTCGAACAGGGCCCGGGCCTGGGCCAACTGGCCCTCCGTGACCCCCTGCCCCGCCGCCAGCACCGTCATGCCTCGGCGGATGGCGCAGGGGGTGTTGGGCATGGCCCGCACCAGGGGGGTGCCCTTGGGCGTGTGGGTGGCCAGGAAGTCCAGGGTCGTGCCCGCGGCGATGGAGACCACCAGAGGGCGATGGTCCAGGGCGCCGGCGGCGGTGAGGCCTGCCAGGAGGCCCTTCAGTTCCTTGGGTTTCACGCAGAGCAGCACCACCTCCGCCGCCTTGACCACCGCGGTGGCGTCCCCCGAAAGGGTGATGCCCAGGGCCTCGGCCCGGGCGCGGGCCGCTCCGACGGGGTGCCGGGTAGCGACCCGGATGCGCGCCGCGGGATAGCCGGAGGCCTCCACCAGGCCGGCGCTGATGGCCTGCCCCATGGTGCCGAAGCCCAGGATGGCCAGGTCGGGATGCATGTTCATGGGCGCTCCTTAAAACAAAAACCCCCGCGCAAGGGCGGGGGAGGATGTCGGAACCCGGGTGACCGGGTCAGTGCCGCGTGCGTCTCCCCCCCGCACTTGAGGTGCTAGGGCGCGGGTCGACGACAGGACGGAGGATCATGGCACCCAGCATAGCCGGGCCTGGGGCCGAGTGGGAGATTTCAGGCGACCGGAAAGCTCCGGCTACTGGTCTCGCCCCTGCCCCAGGGTCCACCAGGCGCAGTCGTCCAGGGGGGAGACCACGAAGCCCTGCCGCATCGCGGAGATGCGCTGGAACTGCGTGCAGGTGGGGGAGTGGAAGCCCGTCGTGATCTCGCTGGGACCCGAGCGCACGCCGAAGAAGAAGTCGGACTGCTCCAGCCCCAGGCGGAGCACCGTCTCCTGGAGGGCGGTCCGGTGGTCCATCCCGTCCGGGATGCCCTGGATCACCTGGACCGTCTCGCCGGCAACGATCGTGGGGGCATAGACAGCGGCGCCCTGGTCCTCCAGCACCGCGAGCGTGAGGTGGGTGAATTCCTCCAGGTCCATCAGAGCCACCGCTCCAGCCGCGCCACCACCTCGTCGCGGCCCACGAGCATGAGCGTGTCGAAGATGCCCGGGCTGACGGGCTTGCCACAGAGGGCCACGCGGAGGGCCTGGGCCAGATCCTTGGTCTTGAGGCCGTGCCTGGCCAGGATGGCGTCGATGCCCGCCTGCAGGGCGTCGTGGCCATAATCCGTCAGCGCGCAGACCTCAGCCAAGGCCGGCTTGATGGCCGGCGTCATGAACTTCTCCACGGCCTTCTCGTCGAAGGTGGTGGGGCGCTCGAAGGCGAAGCGCAGGGCCTCGGCCATGTCGGTCAGGGACTTGCCCTTCTGGGTGGACTGGATGGCCTGGGCCCGCCAGGCTTCTGGCTTTTGGTCCCACATCGCGGGCACGAAGGGCCGGAGGTGGGGCTCCAGTTCCTGCCAGGAGGCCCGCTGGATGAGCTTCTGGTTCAGCCACTGCAGCTTGTCCATGTCGAAGCGGGCAGCGCTCTTCTGGCAGTCCGCCAGGTCGAAGAGCTGGATCATCTGCTCGTCCGTGAGCAGTTCCTCCTCGGCGCTCTCGACGGCCTTGCCGTCGATCTTGGGGGTCCAGGAGAGCCGCGCCAGGGCCAGGCGTACGGCAGAGGGCAGCAGGCCCATGGCCTGGTACTCCGTGATGCTGGTGGCGCCGTGACGCTTGCTCAGCTTCGCGCCGTCGGCGCCCAGGATCATGGGCACATGGGCGAAGGCCGGCAGCTCATAGCCCAGGGCCTCGAAGAGCGGGATCTGCTTGGGCGTGTTGTTCAGGTGATCGTCGCCGCGGATCACATGGGTGACTTCCATGTGGGTGTCGTCCACCACCACGCAGAAGTTGTAGGTGGGCACGCCGATCTCGCCGGGCCCCTCCCCGGTGCGGGCGATGATCCAGTCATCCAGGCTGTCCGCGGGGAAGTGGGTCTCGCCCTTGATGAGATCGGGTACCACGATGTCGCCGCTCCTGGGCATGCGGAAGCGGATGGCGGCCGGCTGGCTGGCGTCGTGACCCGCCTCGGCGCAGCCCTTCCCGGCGTCCAGCCCGCGGTTGTACTGAAAGACCTTGCCGGCGGCCTCCACCGCCTTGCGCCGCTCGTCCAGCGCCTCCCGCGAGCAGCGGCAACGGTAGGCCAGCCCCTTGTCCAGCAGTTCCTGGATCTTCCCCCGGTAGAGGTCCATGCGCTGCATCTGGCGATAGGGGCCGTGGGGACCCTTCCATTGGCTGGGATCCCCCACCACCGGACCCTCGTCCCAGGTCAACCCGCACCAGGCCATGCCCTCTTCGATGATGCGGATGTTGTCGTCCGTGCTGCGGGAGAGATCCGTATCTTCGATGCGCAGGATGAAGCGACCACCGTGCCTGCGGGCGAACAGCCAGCAGAACAGCGCCGTGCGCACCCCGCCGATGTGGAGCATGCCGGTGGGGGAGGGGGCAAAGCGGGTGACGACCTGACGGGACATGGGGAGCCTCTGAATCCAAAGCTCCAGTGTGCCCGAATCGGTCCTCGGTCTTCAGTCCTCAGTCTTCAGTCTTCAGGCCCGGCCCCGCTCCAGTTCACAAGACCGAGGACTCAAGGCTCACTTGATGTACAGCTTCAGCTTGATCTCGACGGGGTTTTCCCCGTTGAAGAGGCTGCGATCCAGGACCACCGGGACCTCGACCACGCTGCTGTGCGGCATGTGGATCGGGGCGGCGACATGGGGGGCAGAGCTGGCTTCTGCGGGGATCTCCTCGATCTCCTCCAGCAGCTCACCCGCGGACAGCTCCTCGACCTCCAGGGGCTTCGTGGAGTCCGCCGCCGGCGAGGGAGGCGGCGGGGGAGTGGCGCCCGCGAGGATCGGGGGGGGCTCTTCGACCACGCCGCCGCCGTATTTGTCGGCCAGGCTCTTCAGCACCAGCCGGGCCACGCCCGTGAGGGTCTCCTTGACCCCTTCGCCCCGCATGGCACAGGCCTCGAAGGTGGGCGCCCCGAAGAGGTTGATCTCCCGGTCCAGCGTCTCCACGGGCAGGGCGTTCGGCGTATCCCGCTTGTTCCACTGGATGACATGGGGGATCTTCGACAGATCGGCGCCCTGGTCCTTGAGGTTGACGATGAGGTTCTGGAAGCTCTCTTTGTTGCTTTCCAGGGCCGGGGCCTGAGAGTCCGCCACGAAGACCACCGCATCGGCGCCCCGCAGCACCAGCTTGCGGGTGGCGTCGTAGAAGACCTGGCCAGGCACGGTGTAGAGCTGGACCCGGGTCTTCATGCCCCGGATGGTGCCGAGGTCGATGGGCAGGAAATCGAAGAACAGCGTGCGATCCGTCTGGGTGGCCAGGGACAGCATCTTGCCGCGCCCCTCGCCGGGCAGGGTGTCGTAGACATGCTGGAGATTGGTGGTCTTCCCGCACAGGCCGGGGCCGTAGTAGACGATCTTGGCCGTCAACTCCTTCGTGGCCGCATTGAAAAGCACCATGCCTGCACCTTCGCGATCTCCGGGGAAGATTGGCGGGTCTGCGGAACCCCGTCAAGAAAGAACCGAGATTCCGGTTCGAGGCCCCGTCCTCCCCACGGGTGCGCTACACTTCCGGCCATCCCACCATCCCCGAGGGTTTCTATGGCCAAGCTGCTGGTGCACGAAAGCGCGGGCATCCGAGAGTTCGAGATCGTGGACGAGGAAGTCCACATGGGGCGCGAGCTGGACAACACGCTGCGTCTTCCCGACCCGAGCATCAGCCGCCACCACTGCGTGATCCGGAAGGTGGGCGGCGGCTACGAAGTCCAGGACCTCCAGAGCAGCAACGGAGTCCTGGTCAACGGAAACCGCGTCCAGTCCTCTCCGCTGCGGGATGGAGACCGCGTCACCCTGGGCCAGGTCCAGCTCACCTTCCAGGACCCGCGGCCCGAAGGCGCCACCGTGGCCATCCACCGGGACGAGGTTCCGGCCGCCCCCACCGGCACCGTGCGCATGTCCGCCGACGAGCTGGCGGCCATCCACACCGGCAAGCCGCCCGCCGGTGATCCGGCGCCGAAGGGCCCTGCCTCGGACCAGATCATCACCGGCCCCATCCCCAATGCGCCCAAGGGCATCCCCCCAGTGGCGCCGCCGCCCGCCCCCAGGCCCGTCTCGCACACTGGCCAACCCGCCGGCCCGGCCGAACAGTCCTTCCTGGGCTCGCTCCTGCCGGCCATCCCCGACGATGCCGTGCCCACAGGCGAACGGGGCGATCTGGTCACGCGCCTGCTGGCGGTGCTCATCGATGTGGTCCCGGCGATCCTCCTCTCCATCGCCTTCACGATCCTGGGCATCGTGCCCTATGTGGGCTGCATCCTGCTGCCCCTCAACATCGTCGCCCAGCTCGCCTACTACTGGTTCTTCGTGCCCTGGTGCGTGTCGAAGTACGGCGCCAGCATCGGCAAGAAGGTCATGAAGCTGCGGGTGGTGCCCGAAGGCAACCCCCAGGGTCGCCTCGACCTGGGCCCCGCGATCCTGCGCCAGATCGGCAACATCCTCGCCCTGAACCTCATCGTGCTGGCCGTCAAGGGCGACGAGCGCACCAGCCTCAGCGACATGCTCGCGAAATCGGAAGTCCTGAAAGTGGACCGCTGACGGTGATCCTCACCGGCCGTCAGATCCTCGAGGCCCGGGCCCAGGGCCGGATCCGCATCGATCCCTGGCGCGACGACCAGCTGAACCCGAACAGCTACAACCTGCGCCTGGGCGAGGATCTGGCCGTCTACACCGACACTGAGCTCGACATGGCCAAGCCCAACGGCATCGAGTTCCTGAAGATCCCCGCCGAGGGCCTCCTGCTGAAGCCGGGGACGCTCTACCTGGGGCGCACCCTGGAATACACGGAGACCCACGGCATGGTGCCCATGCTCGAGGGCCGCAGCAGCGTGGGCCGGCTGGGCCTCTTCGTCCATGTCACGGCTGGTTTCGGCGACATCGGCTTCTGCGGCTTCTGGACCCTGGAAATCAGCTGCATCCAGCCCGTGCGGATCTACGCGGGCGTGGGCATCTGCCAGATCTTCTACCACACCGTCAGCGGCGACTACGACAGCTACGACTCGGGCAAATACCAGCGCAATTCGGGCATCCAGCCGTCCATGCTGTGGAAGGATTTCATCAAAGAGTAGTGGCGGCATGAAATCGATCGCATAGAATCACCTCAACCCAACCTCGAGGTGATTCATGCCGATTCCGGCCGCGCTTCCTTTACTCGGGCTCCTGCAGCCCCACACCAATGATGCCGCCCTGGCGGGTCTGGCCGCCGCCGGCTGCATGGTCTGGCTCGTGGTCCTCCTCGCGATGGTGATCTTCCCCATCTTCTGCTTCTGGCGCATCTTCCAGAAGGCCGGCTACAACGGCGCCATGGCCCTGCTCTGCCTCATCCCGGGCATCGGCATGATCATCGTCCTGTGCATCCTGGCCTTCGGAACCTGGCCCGCCGGCCAGAGGAACTGACCGCACTCAAGGCGCGAAGGCCCCGGGATCCAGATCCCGGGGCCTTCGTCCGTCGGTGGGGATCCTAACCCCGATCCGGGATGGTCGCGGTCCCTTCCGGTGCCCAGAGCACCTCGAAGGGCCGTACCTCCTGTTCGATGCCCTTGAGGGCAAAGCCCTCCAGCTGGCGCAGCCGGTCTCTCCCCACCAGATCCGCCGTGCGCGGACCGACGACGATCTGACCGGGCTTGGCCACGCTGCTCTCCAGGCGCGACGCCAGGTTCACGGTGCTGCCCATCACCGTGTAGTCCATGCGTTTTTCGCAGCCGATGTCGCCCGCGAAGGCCTCGCCGCTGTTGATGCCGATGCGCATCTTCAGCTCGGGATAGCCTTCCGGCCGGGCGGCGTTCAGGGCCTGGAGGATCTGCTGCATGGCCGTGGCGGCCTCCACGGCATGGCGCGCGTGGTCCGGATCGGGACTGGGGGCGCCGAAGAAGGCCATGATGGCGTCGCCGATGTACTTGTCGAGGGTGCCGCCCCGGCTGAAGATCTGGTCGGTCATGGCCTCGAAGGTGCGGTTCAGGATGCCCGCCAGCACCAGGGGCTCCATGCCCTCGCTCATGCGCGTGAAGCCCGAGATGTCGGCGAAGAGCACGCTGATCTGGCAGCGCTGGGCCTGGAGCGCCGGCGCCTCCTTGTTCTGGCTGGACTTGAGGATCTGGTCCACCACCGCCGGGCTGTGGTAGCGCTCCAGGCGCTGCCGGAACTTGGCCTCGCGCTCGCGCTGGATGCCCACGGCGGCGAAGTTGGCCATGGCGCTCAGCAGGTGCTCGTCCTCGCGCTTGAAGCCGCCCTTGCTGAGGCTGGTTTCCAGGTAGATCACGCCGAAGGCCTGGTCCTCCACGATGAGCGGGGCGCAGAGCGCCGAGGTGATGCCGTGGATCTTGATGCTCTCGCCGGCGCTGAACCGGGGGTCCATGCGGGCGTCCGTGGTCAGGATCGCCACGCGGTCCTTCATGGCGGTATGGGCGATGGTGCGGCTGATGGGGTTGGCGTGCAGCCCCGGCTGCTCTTCCCAAACCAGCTCGGGCACCAGCTCGCCTCCGGCATCGGCCAGGAGGATGAAGCCCCGCTGGCAAGGAATCTGCGCCGTGACCAGGCCCATCACCGATTCCAGCAGCTCCGTGAGGCCGGCGGCCCGGAGCAGGGTGCCCGCCATGCTCGCCAGGCGCTGGAACAGGGTCACGGCCTCCCCCGCCGGGTGCTGGCCGCTGGCCTGGGCCAGCATGGCCTCCAGGCTGGCGTGGGGCACGAGGATTGAACCGGAGGCGTCGAAAGCCCGGTCCTCGAGCGAGATCCTCGAGATGCCCGCCTTGGGGGCGAGGGTCATGTTCAGGCCCGGCACCGGGGGCGCGGCGGGGGCGCCCTCGGGCACCCACACCACCATGGCCTCGCCGAGCAGCACTGTGTCCCCGGGATGCAGCGGCTCGGGCCCGGACAGCGTCACCCCGTTGAGGGAGGTGCCGTTCAGGGACTTCATGTCCATCACATGGGGCTGGCCGTCCTTCAGGAAGATGCGGGCGTGGACCCGGCTCACGGCATTGGCCTGGATGCGGATGGTGGCCTGGTCGCCCCGGCCGATGGTCACGCCGTCTTCCGTGAGCGTCACGGGGTATAAGGCGCCATCTACCTGGAGGGTGAGCTTCATGGGCATTCCGGAAGGGTGGTGAGTTTATCACGCGCTGCTGACGGTATCGGCAGGGCGCGGTATTCTATGAGGTTCCACCAGCAGGTGGTCGGAGGTCCGTTGACCAAAGTCGGTTTCATGTCCCTGGGCTGCCCCAAGAACCTGGTGGATTCGGAAGTCATGCTGGGCCACCTGTGCCTGAAGGGCTACCAGATCACCCCCGTGCTGGAAGAGGCCCAGGTGCTGGTGGTGAACACCTGCGGCTTCATCGATGCCGCCAAGCAGGAGAGCGTCGAGGCCATCCTCCAGGCCGCCTCCATGAAGAAGGAGGGCGCCTGCGAGAAGCTCATCGTGGCGGGCTGCCTGGTGGAGCGCTACCGGGACGAGCTGATGGCCGAGATGCCCGAGATCGACGCCTGCCTCGGCACCCGGGACATCGAGCAGATCGCCGAGGTGATCGGCGCCGGGGCCGCCTTCGAGCTCAATCCCAACCCCGACTACCTCTACACCGAGGCCAGCCCCCGGATGCTCACCACGCCGAAGGCCAGCGCCTACCTGAAGATCAGCGAGGGCTGCGACCACGCCTGCGCCTTCTGCGTGATCCCCCAGCTCCGCGGCGGCCAGCGCAGCCGCAGCATCGAGAGCGTCGTCGCCGAGGCCCGGAACCTCGTCGCCCAGGGCGTCCTCGAGATCAGCCTCGTGGGGCAGGACACCACGGACTACGGCCGCGACTTCGGCGATCCCGACGCCCTGGAGAAGCTGGTGCGCGCCCTGGGCCAGGTGGAGGGCCTGCGCTGGTTCCGCATCCACTACGCCTACCCGAACCGCCTCACGGACGGCCTCCTCCACGCCATCGCCGAGACACCGAACTGCGCCCGCTACCTGGACATGCCACTGCAGCACGCGGACGCCGCCATCCTCAAGGCCATGGCCCGCGGCGGCAGCCGCGCCCAGTTCCTGAAGCTGCTCGAGAAGGTGCGCCGCATCGTGCCGGGCATCGCCATTCGGTCCAACTTCATCGTGGGCTTCCCCGGCGAGGACGACGCCGCCTTCGAGGAGCTGAAGACCTTCGTGAAGGAGGCCCGCTTCGACCATGTGGGCGTCTTTACCTACAGCCCCGAGGAGGGGACTTCCGCCTTCGGCCTGGGCGACCCCATCCCCAAGCGCACCAAGGAATCCCGCAAGCGCCGCATCCTGGAGATGCAGCAGAAGATCGCCCGGGAGAAGAACCAGGAGAAGGTCGGCCAGGTCATCGAGGTGCTCGTGGAGGGCGCCCACGAGGAGACGGATCTCCTGGTCAAGGGCCGCCACGCGGGCCAGGCCCCGGACATCGACGGCAATGTGCTGCTGGTGGATGGTGCCCCGAAGGTCAACACCATCCAGAGGGTGCGCATCGTGAAGGCCCACGCCTACGACCTCATCGGCGAGGTCGAGGAGGGTGGCCTGGAAGCCAGCACCGCCGCCTACGAGGCCGCCTTCAAGACGAGGCGCTCAACCCGCTGATCCGCTCGCGGACCCGGGCCGATCCCAGGAAGGCGAGGCAGGCCAGGCCCCCGGCCCCGAGCATGACGATGAGGAGCCAGCTCGCGCGCCCGGTCTCGAGGGCGGCCGCCGGGCCCCACCGGCTCAACACGAAGACGGCCCCGTTGTTGGTGGCATGTCCGACGAGGGCGGGCCACAGGGACCCCGTGCGGAGGACCAGCCAGCCGAGGAAGAGCCCGATGGCGAAGGTTCCCGGCAACTTGACCCAACTGCCGTGGAGCAGCGCGAACACGAGGGCCGTGAACAGCAGGGCCCGCCGATCCCCGGCAAGTTCCCGGATTCGCGCCAGGCCGTAACCCCGGCACAGGACTTCCTCCGCGAGGGGTGCTCCGAACACCAGGCCCAGCAGGCCGACCGAGGTCATGGGGTTGGGAAGGCTGGGCAGGCCGACGAGTCGATCCACGATCAGCGCCCAGCCCACCACCAGCGGAATGAGAGCCAGGACGCACAGGGCGGTCCAGATCAGGACCCCCCAGCTCACGGCCGTCAGAGGAAGCGCCTTCCGCCACTGCCCACCCCAGGCGGAGGTCGCCACCCAGAGGACCCCGGGCACCACCGCGAGAAGGGCCAGAAACCCCAGGAAGAGCCCCAGACGGGGGTGCGCCTTCATGACGATGGTGGAGGTCAGCCCCAGGGGGAAGGTGAACAGGTAGTACCACGCTGCGAGACCCGAGGCCGCCCCCACGCCCGCGAAGGCCCGGTTGACGCGGTGGGCGTCAGGGGCAGGCACGGCGGGGCTGGGGGCTTCCGTCATCTGGGATCCAGGCGTGAGGTGGGATCACTTGACCATGGCGCCGGAGGAAAAGCCAGACGGAGCCTAAACGGATCTGCGAAAGCCCTCGTAGGCCCACCCGAGTCCTTCTATGATTCGGGGATCCCTTCATGCGTGTTCCGGCCCTGACCCTTCTGTGCCTGCCCCTCCTGGCCGCTCAGGCGCCCAACCCGCCCCGCCTCGCCATCCCCCGGCTGGCCCAGGCGCCCTCCATGGGCCGCGACGCGGATCTCTCGACCTGGAAGGAGGCCCTGGTCCTCACCGAGTTCGGCATGATCATGCCGGACGACAAGGGCGAGAACCGCTGGCCCACCATCGTCCATGTGGGCTGGGGCCCCGATGCGCTCTATGTGGCCGTGGAGGCCAAGGACCCTGAACCCGCGAAGATCCATGCCGCCCGGCATATGCGCGACACCAACAACGGCGACTTCGACTTCGTGGGCGTGGACCTGGATCCCTCCGGCAAGGGCCAGAGCATCGCCCGCTTTTTCGTGACACCTCTGGGTGGCCAGATCGACGAGATCATGACCGACAGCACCGGGGAGAACGCCTCCTACGACTGTCTCTGGGATTCCACCGGCGTGCTGACCCCGGACGGCTATGTCGTGAAGATGCGCATCCCCTACAGCAGCCTGCGCCGGCGGCCGGGCGACTGGGCCTTCCGCATCCTGCGCGTCATCCCCCGGGAGCGGCGCTACGGCATCTCCTGGCCCCGCATGAGCAAGGATGTGCAGTGCGACATCTGCCAGATGGCCCGGGTCTCCGGTGCTCCGGTGGACAAGCCCGGTTCCCCCTTCCTGCTGATCCCCTTCGCCACCTATGCCCGCACGCAGTCGCTGGAAACCGACCCGGCCGCGCGCCCCGAATCCAAGACCCGCCTGGGCATGGATCTCCGCTACGCCACCACGGCCCTGACCTTTGAGGGCACCTACCGTCCTGACTTCGCCACGGCGGACGCGGATGTGGACCCGCTCCAGATCAACAGCCGCTTCCGGGTGTTCTACCCCGAGCGGCGGCCCTTCTTCCTGGAGGGCATGGATCTCCTCTCCCCGCCCTCCGCCCAGCGGCAGTTCTTCAGCCGCTCCATCCAGAGCCCCCTCTACGGCCTCAAGGTTTCAGGCCAGGATTCGCTGGCCAGCTGGACCGTGCTCCACGCCAAGGATCAGGATGGTGGCCTCATGCTGAGCGCCAACGGTGCCCGGGGCGTGGACGGGCTGCCCACCCGCGACACGGCGGCCGCGCTGCGCCTTCAGCTGGACGGGCGGGGCTCGGGCCTGTCCTTCCTCGGCACCGACAAGCGCCTGCAGGGCGGGCCGGATAGCACCGGAGGTCAGAGCGGCGGCATTTACCTGGATCAGTACCTGGGCTCCGAGTTCCATGTCATCGGCAGCGCCATGAGCGCCACCTCGCGCCTGCCCCAAGCCGACGGCGGCATCCTCTCCCAGCGAGGGACCTCCACCTCGGCCGAGCTGGACTGGAACACCCGCCATTGGTTCGCCTCAGCCGTCAACCAGACCACCAGCCCCGGCCTCGTACTGGTATCGGGCTTCACGGACCTCCGGGGTTACCGCCAGCAGACCGGGACCTTCGGGTGGCAAGGCACCTGGAATGGCGGACGATTCTCCCAGGCCAACGCCAGCCTGCGTGGACGGCGCCTCACCTGGTGGAACGGCAATCCCTTCGACCGCGCCGTGGGCCTGAGCGCCTATGTGGAGACGGCCGATCGCTGGGCCTGGAGCGTGGACTGGGACATCGCGGGGCGCACCTGGGCCGATGACGAGGTGACCTCCAACGCCACCCGCAACATCAACATGGCCCTGAGCTGGAAGAAGCTCAGCTGGGCCCAGCTGCTGGCGCGGGTCATCCAGGGGCGCACCATCGACCTGGCCACCGGCGCCCCGGCGCGCATCCACACCACCAGCTTCAGCTCCCGCGGCGCCGTGGGGGATGTCTGCTACGACCTGACAGCCCAGAGGACGGAGCTGAACCGCGAATCCGACGACCTGCGGCTCGTGCGGGCCCGGAAGCTGACCACCACGGCCACCTACCAGATGCCGCGCTTCTTCTACCTGAAGGCCCAGGCCTTCGTGGTGCGGTACGACGGCTCGGAGATCGACGGCGTGGACAAGTTCCTCAAGGCCTTCCTGGGCTGGCAGCCCAATGCCTTCACCAACGCCTATGTGGGCTGGTCCGGCCAGCGGCGTCGGGATCCCCTCGCCATCCTCCCCACCGAACGGATGGTGGAGCGGGGGCTCTTCGCCAAACTGGCCTGGGCCATGCAGTTCTGAATCGAAGGGAAGGCTACACTGATCGGATGCTGCAGTTCCGCAACCTGACCCGCGCCTACGAACTCGGCGGCGAGCGCGCCGGCGTGTTCGGCGTGACGCTGGCGGTGCCGAAAGGCTGCCTGGCTGTGCTGGCGGGGCCCAGCGGAAGCGGCAAGACCACCCTGCTCCAGCTGGCGGGCCTGCTGGATCAGCCCGACGAGGGCGCCGTCCTCCTGGATGGACAGGAGGTGTCCAGCCTCTCTGAGCGGGAGCGCTGCGATCTCCGCCTGCGGCGCCTGGGCTTCGTGTTCCAGGCCTTCAACCTGGTGCCGGTGCTGTCTGCCCTGGAAAACGCGATGCTGCCCCTGCAGCTCCAGGGCATCGCCGAGACAGAGGCCCGCCGCCGCGCCGCCGCTGCCCTGGACCGCGTGGGGCTCACGGACCGCCTGCACCACCGCCCCGGCCAGCTGAGCGGCGGCCAACAGCAGCGGGTTGCCATCGCCCGCGCCCTGGCCCCGGATCCGCTCCTGGTGCTGGCGGACGAACCCACTGCCAGCCTCGATCACGCCCATGGCGGGCCGCTCATGGATCTCATGGCGGACCTGGCCGCCGAGCGCGGCGCCACCTTCCTCGTGGCCAGCCATGACCCCGCCGTCATCGCCCGGGCGAACCACATCTTTCGCCTCATGGATGGCAAGCTCGTCGGCGAGGAGAACCGGTGATCCTCGCGCGCCTGGCCCTCCGCAACCTGCTGCGTCAGCGGCGACGCACGGCCCTCACGCTCATGG